>JAIVJM010000039.1 GCA_020199995.1 Acidobacteriota bacterium
GTGTGCCCACTGTGCCGGTTGTCCTTCACGGGCGCGACTTCTACCACGCGGCGGAAGTGTGTAGCAACTGAAAGTCTTGCGCTGAAAGCGCATAGTTTCAACTAGCGTGCTGGAACAATGAAACAGGCGCTCGACAACCAGTGTTGCGAGCGCCTGATAAGTTCCGAGACTGACTTCACTTCGCTTACTTCCGCTTGCGCCCACGGTTTTCCGAGCCGGGCGCGCTGAACTGCGTGTAGGCGACGCGGAAGAGTTCGGAAAGGGCCTTGGCGGTTTCGGGCGTCAGGTTGCGGTCGGCGCGCAGGTGCGCCTCGACGATGTCGGGCGTGGCCTCCTGCGGGAAGTAATGCACTGCCGCCGACGCGCTCTCCGCGCCGTCCGCCGACTGGCGGTTGCCCATCACGCGCTCCATCGGCACGTTGAGCCAGCCCGTCAGCCGCGCGATGTTGTCGGCATCAGGCTTGCCCGTGCCGTTCTCGATGCGCGACAGCGTCGAGGCCGAGACGCTTGTTTCATCCGCGACATCGCGCAAACTGAGGCCCAACTCTTCGCGCTTGCGGCGGATCGCACGCCCCAATTCAACCGTATTTACTAAGCTTTTCGACTGTTCTGCCATCTTTAGGACTCCTTCTGAGGACGCCTCTCCCCCGCCCTGACGGACGGGAGCGCCCCTTTCCACCCCCAGAACATAGCACAGCAAAATCCCAGATGCAAGATATTGTTTTATGCTTGCAACAACACGGAACCCGTGGTACACTGTTTCACGTATGAAACAGCACCGTTCGACAGTACGTATTACTCTGACGGGCGCTGGCGGCTTTGCCGAACGGTTTTGGTCAAAAGTCGGGATGAAGCATAAAGGCTGTTGGGTGTGGCAAGGTCAGATCGGACAAGCTAATGGATATGGCGTTACATACAGGGATGGTAGACATCAATATGCACACCGCGTTGCTTACGAACTTAAGTACGGCGCGATCCCGCCAGGGTTGCGAGTCTGCCACGCTTGCGATAACCCCCCTTGCTGCCGACCTGATCATTTATTTCTTGGGACTCAGGAAGAGAACATCCTCGACATGAGGCGTAAGGGGCGTAATCCCCACCCATTGAAATTAACTGAGCAGAGTGTTCTGGATATTCGTCGTCGCTACGCAGACCGGGAGGTTATTAAAGTTACGATGCAGCAGTTGGCCGACGAATACGGGGTTTATAAAGGCTATATTTCAAAGATAATTCATCGTCAGAAGTGGAGACATATTTGACATGACAGATTCTTCTTACATCTGGGAGACATTCGACAGCCTGTTTAAGACCGTGCACCGGCAGGGCCGGCGCATGGAGGAGCTGGAGGCGCGTGTGATCGAGCTCGAACGCCATTTGCAGGAGCGCTCGGCCTTCCCCGCGCAGCAGCAGTCGTCCAGACAGTTTGAGCAGGTCAGCGAGATGCCGACCGAGCGGGCGGCGTAACTTTGATTTTAGATGTTTGACGGAGGATGAAGGCAATGGCAGCCGTACTCGACAAGAAATCGTTGATGCGCGACAAGCGCGCACAGGGGATCGCGGCGATGGGTCTGGTCAATCGCGAGGGCGACCGCTTCCGCGTCACCACCCCTTCATTGCGCGGGCGTCGCTCGAGCTACGAGGTCTGGCGCGACGAGGCCGGCAAGGTGCGCTGTTCATGTCTCGAATTCGAAGAGCAGTCAATCGGGGAGACGGGATTTCGCTGCGAGCACATCCTCGCCGTCAAGCACTCGCTTTTGCAGAAGAATTCCGAGGCTGTGACGAAACAGCCGACGAGTGCGCCGGAGTCCGCGGCCGGAACTGAAGCCGCGGCCACGGCGGAGACGCCCAACACTAACCACCAAGACGCATCCGAGAAGCACGTCGAGACCGGCACGGCGGCGACCCTCAAGGCCGCTACTCCGCCGCGCAGGACGCCGCGCTTCGTACGGGAGCAGAACGAGCAGCCGGGCGGGGCTGCGGCTGAAGAGGCATTCGGGCCTCTGGCCGCCGCCGACGCGGACGCTCATTCGCTCGCGGAACACACAGACGAAGAGGAGCAAGAGATGAGCAAGAGACAATCAACCGTCAACGTTCAAGAGCAGGAGCAGGACTTCATCACCGCCGACGAGTACGCCGCGCAGCAGCCGGGAGCGCACGTCGTGCCGCTCTCTTTCACGAGCACGCTGCGCACTCTGCGCCAGCCCGTCGACCCGAAGCTCGTCAAGACCCGCGAGGGCTGGACGGACAGAAACGGCAACCGGCACATGGTCGAGTACGTCGAGTGGCACACCGTGGCCGACATCCTCGACCGCGTCTCGCCGGCTTGGTCGCACTCGGTGCGCGGCATCGTGCAGATCGGCGACATGGTGGCTGTCACCGTCGCCATCTCGATTGACGGCGTGACGCGCGAAGGCGTCGGCACCGGCACCGCCGACAACGAGACCGGCATCAAGAAGGCCGAGCACGATGCCTTGAAGCGCGCCGCCATCAAGTTCGGCATCGCGCGCGAGTTGTACCAGCGCGAATCGGATGTCATCGAGCAGCAGGGCGCGGGCCCGCAGGTCGGCGACTTCCCGCGCGACCCGCTCGCCAAGTCAATGGCCGACCTCGTCACGCCGAAGCAGCTCGGCATGATCCGCGCGCTCGCGCGCGAGGCCGGGGTGGACGCCGAAGAGGAGTGCCAAGCGACACTGCGCTGCCGCACCGAGGAGTTGTCGAAGCGCGCCGCGTCGAGCTTCATTGACCACCTCAAGCGCGCGCAATCGGACGCGGCGGTCGAAGTCCGTCGCGCGAGCTAAGAAAGTAAGCGGTAAGCGGTAGGCAGTAAGCGGTTAAAAACTTCTCTCACCGCTTACTGCTCACTGCTCACTCTCAAAGGGGGTGTTGAAGATGACTACTGAAGAGTTGATTCAAGAAGCGCAGCCGCTTACGTTCGAGCTGGAGTACGCCGACGAGACGCCGTCGAACGGCGTTTCTGTCGAGCGCCCGGCGAGGGACGGGGCGGCGTCAGAAGAGGGAGCCGAGCATCGCTCGAAGAAAGGGCAGATTCTCGACCTCTACGAAGCGGGCAAGACTGATATCGCAGAGATCGTGCGGCGCGTCAAGGCGCGGCCATCCTACGTCGCGCAGGTCTTGCAGAGCGCCGGCTACCTGACCGGCTACTTCGATCTCTACACCACGACGGGGCGCGAGCAGAACATCTATACGCGCTTCTTCCGCAACGTGCTGTCGTTCAAGAGCCTCGACGCGGCGCGCGAATCGGTGCAGAAGATCGACCGCCTTTTTAACTACTTCGAGCGGCTCGGCGACCGCGCCGGGCAGCATCAGGCGATGGTTCTGGCGCTGACGGGCAAGAATCGCGCGCGCTGGGGCGGCAAGCACGAAGAGGCGCAGATTTTCAGTGAATGGCTCGCCACGCATTAAGGGCCGAGTAAGCTTTAATAAGGAACACATTTAGTCCCATACACCGCAGGTCTCAAAGAACGAGCAAGGGGTGGATTGAAAGGTGAGTTTTCGAGCACGGGAACTCACCTTTTCTTTTTACAGGCTCTCACCGTACAAGCTGGTTCGCACTCAAGTTTTTCCCTCGCCAGAAGAATTACGACGCCCGCTTACTTTCTCTGGAGCGAGCGCGCGCTCTGAATACTTTTCAAGCGGTCGGCAAGGTTCGTCTTCGGCGCACGTCGGAACAGTTCCATCTGCGCCGATGACTTCGCGGGCCGCAGGCTTTCCCAGACCATTTCACTTCGTAAGGAGATAACAGCGATGGCCGAACACACGATGCCCGCGCACGGGGCTTTCTGCTGGAACGAGCTGGGGACGACTGATGTCGAGGCCGCCAAGAAGTTCTACACCGAACTCTTCGGCTGGAAGCTCAAAGAGGGCCACGTGGCCCCGATGATTTACAACGAGATCATGGTCAATGGCGAAGCCGTCGGCGGCATCTACCAGATGGGGCCGGAGTTCGGCGGAGCGCCCTCGCACTGGATGCCCTACGTCGCGGTGGACGACGTGGACGCTTCGGCCAAGCGCGTCGAGGAGCTGGGCGGGAAGGTCTGCGTCCCGCCGACCGACATCCCCAGCGTCGGTCGCTTCAGCGTCATCAACGACCCGACCGGCGCGTCCCTCTCGCTCATCAAACTGGGCGGGCCGCATCCTGAATGAGCAGCCGGCCCGACGTCTCTTCTCTTTCGCTCGGCACACGAAAGAGCCGTCCGAGACACCTCGCCGCAAGGAGCGCGCGGCTTGTTGATTCGCGCACCCAAACTTTTCGACAAGGAGCACAAAGATGAAAATCCGTCTCTCCCTCGTCCTGTTCGTGCTGGCGCTCTTCGCCGCCGTCTGGGGCGTCTCCGCCATCACCGGCTACGCCTCGACCGAAGCGCAGCGTCACGAAGAGATCGCGCGCGCGGTCATCGCCCGCGAGAAGGAGTCCTTCAGCGCGTGGCAGCGCAAGGACAAGGCATTCTTCACCGGCTTCATGGCCGACGACGCCACCTACTTCGGCGCGATGAACCCCTACCTTGAAACCGACCCCAAGGTAAATTTCCTGCCCAAGTTCGAGCAGATGACGGAGATGTTCAAGATGCTCGACTTCCAGATGTACAACCCGCGCGTGCAGGTCTACGGCGATACGGCGATCCTCACCTACAACTCAGCCGCGACCGTCAACATGGGCGGGCGCGTCATGAACTACACGGGCAAGATGACCAGCGTCTACGTCAAACAGGGCGACACGTGGCGCGTCGTCCACGGCCACGAATCCATCAACGCCGGCGCGCAGTGAGGCCCCGGCCCTTCGGACGAAAGGATCAGAGAATGCCGAGAGTCATTCATTTTGAAATCAGCGCGGACGAAGCGGAGCGCGCCCTCAAATTCTACAGCGAAGTGTTCGACTGGAAGACGCAGAAGTGGGAGGGGCCGGAGGACTACTGGCTCGTCATGACGGGCGAGGGCGGCCCCGGCATCAACGGCGGCCTCTACCGCCGCCACGAAGGGATGAGTTTCAACACCCATGTCAACACGATTGACGTGCCTTCGGTCGAAGACTATCTGGCGCGCGTCGAGGCCGCCGGCGGCAAGCGCGTGACCGGAAAGATCACGCTCCCCGGCGTCGGCTACCTTGCGTACTGTCAGGACACCGAGGGCAACACGTTCGGGATCATGCAGGCGGACTCCGCCGCCGCCGCTTGAGATGTCGCGGCCCCCGGACTTCACCGGAGAGGATGAAAAGATGCGTATCAACTATCTCGCGGTCGCCGTCGCGGCGCTCGCCTACTGGGCGCTCGGGGCGTTGTGGTACTCGCCCCTGCTCTTCGCGCGCCCCTTCATCGCGCTCATGCGCTGGACGCCCGAAGAGCTGGTCGCCGTCCAGTCTGCCGGCGCGGGCAAAGAGATCGCGCTCGCGCTTCTGAGTTCGCTTGTCGTCGCCTACGTGCTGGCGCACTTCGTCAAGTACGTGGGCGCGGAGAGCGCCGGGATGGGCCTCAAGGTCGGCTTCTGGCTCTGGCTCGGCTTCGTCGTGACGACCAACTCGGCGACGTTCCTGTTCGAGGGACGGCCCTTCGGCCTCTACCTCATCAACGTCGGCTACAACCTCGTCGGACTCCTCGGCATGGGCGCGATGCTCGCGGTCTGGAAGAAGCGAGAGGCGCGCGGGCTCGCTTACCAGAGCTGACCGGGCGCGCGGCGCGAGCCGGCACAGTACCGCGAGCGGTAGCGAGCCGGTTGACCTTAGCGAGAGTCAACCGGCTCGCTACCGCTCGCGGTACTGTGCCGGCTTGCCCATCGTGCGGACTGAAATGCATAATCCCACAATTCTCAAACTCAAAATTTTTCAAGGGGGTCGCAAGAGAGACGAATGCCCGCGAAGAACGAAGACCTGCACGGCAGCGTGCCCGACAAGGCCGAGGTCGCGCTGCTTTTGATTGATGTCATCAACGACCTCGAATTCGACGACGGCGAGGAGCTGCTGCGGCACGCGCTGCCGATGTCGGAGAGGCTGGCCGGCCTCAAGCGTCGCGCACAGGCGGCGGGCGTGCCCGTCGTCTACGTCAACGACAACTTCGGGAAATGGCAGTCCGACTTTAAAAAGATTCTCGCGCACTGCCTCGAAGAGGACGTGCGCGGCAGACCGCTGGCCGAGCGCCTGCGGCCCGACGAGGACGACTACTTCGTTCTCAAGCCGAAGCACTCCGGCTTCTTCTCCACCACGCTCGACATCCTCCTTGACTACCTCGGGGTCAAGACGCTCGTCCTGACGGGGCTGACGGGCGACATCTGCGTCCTCTTCACCGCGCATGACGCCTACATGCGCGATTTCAATCTCGTCATCCCCTCGGATTGCGTCGCCTCGACCGACCCCGGCGAGAACGACTACACGCTCGAAAAGATGGCGCGGCTGCTCGACGCCGACATCCGCCCCTCGACCGCGCTCGATTTCGCGGAGCTGAAAAAGCTTGCCGCCCGCGAACCCGAGTCTAACCCCGAGCCGCAGCCGCAGAAGTTCGCGGGCGAAAACTGAAGCCGGGAGAGCGCACCATTCGACCGGCACGAGGAGAAGTTGATGCGACGCACTCTACGCAATAACGGCCTTTCAATCGCCATGTTCGGCCTCTTCTTTTTCGTCTTCGTCCTCGGTCAGACCATCACGGGCCAGCACGAATACAATTCTGACCAGCGGGAGCACGGGCAGCGCGCCGTCACTTATGCCGAGTACCTCGGCACCAGCCACTTCCTCGAAGCGACGATGGAGAACTGGGAGAGCGAGTTTCTCCAGATGTTTCTCTTCGTCGTCCTCACGGTCTTCCTCTACCAGAAGGGTTCCGCAGAATCGAAAGACCCCGAGAAGGAGGAAGCCGTTGACCGCGACCCGCGGCGCTCGAAGAACAAAAAGGACGCGCCGTGGCCGGTGAGGAAGGGCGGCCTCACGCTGAAGCTCTACGAGAACTCTCTGGGCATCGCCCTCTTCATCCTCTTCGCCTTCTCGTTCGTCCTCCACGCCGTCGGGGGCGCGGGGGTCTATAACGAAGACCAGAGGGAGCACCGAGGGTCGGAGCGCGTGACGACCTTGCAGTACATGGGCACTTCGCGCTTCTGGTTCGAGTCGTTTCAGAACTGGCAGAGCGAGTTCCTCTCCATCGGCGCGATGGTCGTGCTCACGATCTGGCTCAGGCAGAAGGGCTCCCCCGAATCGAAACCCGTGGACGCCCCCCACAGCGGGACCGGCGAAAGCTGAAAGAGTCGCTCCGTTTGTTGCGCTAAAATCGAAAGGGCCGCTCCCACGTGGGGGAAGCGGCCCTTTCGATTTTAGCGGACTATCCTGCGAGGTCTTTACTCGAAAGACTTCATCTGCGGGTTGCGCCCACGCATGGCAGCCGTGGCGAGTTCGCGCGCGCGGGGCAGGACGTCAATCGCTTTGGCGACCTGCGGGTCGTCGGTGACGAGCACCTGCGTGGCCTTGACCGTGCCGAAGGCGGCGGTCGCGAGGTCGTAGCGGAGTTGGCGCTGGATGAACTCGCGCTGGCGGTCGAGCTGCGCCCCGGTCAGCTTGAAGACCTCACTCTTGCCCGTGACATAATCCTTGAACGCCTTGAAGAGCTTGTCGTCTACGGACATGTCGGTCGTCTCGAGGTTGTGCTCGAAGTTCGGCATGCCCTTCGCCACGTAGTCGTTGAAGCCCGCGACGCGCCCGTTGACCAGCTCGCGCGCGAAGCCGAAGACGGGGTCCAGCAAACGCACCTGCGGTGGATTGAGAGTGCGCGCCTTGACGGCCTCGTCGGGCGCGATGCCGCCGCCGCCGTAGATGGTGCGGCCCGTGTCGGTCTTCGACTCCTGACCCTTCGGCGTTTCCGGCTTCGACGCCTCGTCCTCCTGCGCGCCGACGCCGCCGCGGTAGATGTAATCGTAGAATCCCGTGTTCGAGTAGTCGCGCTGGATCAGTCGGCCCGACGGCGTGTAATACTTCGAGGTCGTGAGCGTCAGCGCGGTCCCGTAATCGAGCGGCATGATGCTCTGGACGAGCCCCTTGCCGAAGCTGGTCTCGCCGATGATGAGCGCGCGGTCGTGATCCTGAAGCGCCCCGGCGACGATCTCGGAGGCCGAGGCCGTCCCGCGGTTGACGAGCACGACGAGCGGGGAGTTGTCGGGACTCGGGTTATCCGAGCTGTACTTGCGCTCTTCGCCGCGCGTGCCGCGCCCTTTCTGCGTGAGGATGGTCTGGCCGCTGGAGAGGAAACGCTCGGCCACCTTGACGGCCTGATCGAGGATGCCGCCGCCGTTGCCGCGCAGGTCGAGCACGAGGCCCGTCATCCCGCGCCCGCGCAAGAATTCGAGGGCCGAGATGAACTCGTCGGCGGTCGTGTAGTTGAAGCCGCGCGTCATGTCAATGTAGCCGACGCCGGGGCGGATGAAGTACGCGTCCGGCACGGTCGGCTGCGGCACGGCGTCGCGCGTGATCTCGACCGTCTCCTTGTTGCCGTTAGACGCGCGCTCGACCGTCACTTTGACGCTCGTCCCGCGCGGGCCCCGCAGGCGGTCGCGCACTTCGCCGGAAGGCTTGCCCGCCACCGACTGCCCGTCAATCTCCGTGATCTTGTCGCCGAAGCGGAGGCCCGCCCTGAAGGCCGGCGTGCTCTCGAAGGTCGCGAGGATGTAGGTGTCGGTCTGGTCGGCTTTGAGCCGCCGGTCGCCGATGGTCGCGCCGATGCCGTAGTACTCCGAGCGCCAGTCGGCGCGCTGTTCTTCAAACTCCTTCGCGTCGTAGAAGTTCGAGTGCGGGTCGAGCGAGCGGAGCATCCCGATGATCGAGGACTTGAAGACCCCGTTGTAGTCGAGCTTGTTGCCGTCGACGTAGTTCTCCTGAATGACGGTCAACGCCTCGGCCATGTCGGCCTCGACGCCGTCGGTAGCCGCCTCGATGCGCGTCGGACGCCGCGTGCGCCCCGGAGGGTTCGCGGGAGCGTTGTTGCCGGCGCGGCCCGCCTCGCCACGCGGCGCGTTGGGCTGAGACGGCTGCGTACCGCTCTGTCGTGCGAAAACCAAGGTCGGGAGCAAGAGCGCGACAAGAAGCAGCGTCGCGAGCGTTGTGGAGATTCTCTTTTTCACGGAGCCAAAACCTCAGGTTGAAACCGACAAACCCGGACAGGCCGAACGGCGCTCAAGGGCCGCCACGTCCCGCTTTAAAAACCTCCCCGGAAGGGAGGTTGGTGTAGTGTAATTGATGAATGAAGCAGCGGCAAGGTTGCGTGCCGAAAAAAAGGTTGAGGCATGAAGGATGAAGAATGAACGAAAAGAAGCTCTTTCTTCACCCTTCATCCCTCGTCCTTCAACCCTGCTTTCGCCCGGTGTACCACGACTGCCGGACGGCCTTCTGCTCGGGCGTGGCCTTCGGGTCTTCGACGATTTCGAAGGAGACGGTCGGGCGTGCGGTCATCGTCATCGTGAGTTCGAGCAGACGGTCGCCGCGGAAGACCGTGAGCGGGACGCGTTCGCCCGCCTTGAAGCGCGCGAGCTGCGCGGAGAGCGTGGCCTCCGTCACGCGCTCGCCGCCGACGGCGAGGAGGATGTCGCCGTTGGCGAGCACGTTGTAAGCGGGGCTCTCCGAGAGGACACTGGTGATGGGCAGGCCGACGGCTGTCGCGGGCGTGCCGGCGGTGAATTTCACGCCGGGGTCGAAGGGCGCGGCCTCTTTGCGCTCAAGCCGCAGCCCCGCGTAGCCGAGCGCTCGCTCGTAGGGCAACTCCTCTGTGCCCGAGACGTAGCGCGTGAAGAACTCGTCGAACTCCGACCCGGCGACCGTCTCGACGGCCTGCTGGAAGCCGCCCACCGGCCAGCCCGCTTTGGGGAGCCCGAAGTTTTCGTTGAGATAGCGGAAGACGTCGTCGAGCGTGCGCGCGTTCTTCGTCCGCTGCCGGATTTCGAGGTCGAGCAGCACGCCGAGCAACTCGCCCTTGTTGTAATAACTGAAGTTGGCGTTGGCCGCCGCCGCGTCGTCGTGCGTGAACCATGTGTTGATGCTCGACTCTTCCACGGTCAGGATGCGGCGCGCGGGCAGGTTCTGCAACGTCTTGACCTGTTCCGCGATGGCCTTCAGGTAACGCTCCGGCTTCCAGATGCCGCTGCGCAGGATGTGGAGGTCGCCATAGTAGCTCGTCATCCCCTCGGAGACGTAGAGGTCGCGCGTCGGAACCTGCCGCGTGTAGTCGAAGGGGCCGAGCACGCCGGGGCGCAGGCGCTTGACGTTCCAGAGGTGGAAGAATTCGTGCGAGGCGACGCCGCGCAAGGAGTCCCAGCCCTCCTCTGTGTTCCCCGCCCACTTGCGCCGGTTGATGACCGTCGAGTTGAGGTGCTCGAGCCCGCCGCGACCGTCGGGCAGCATGTGGTAGATGAAGACGTAGCGATTGAAGGGCGCTGCGCCGCCCATCATGTCCACCTGCGAGCGCACCAGTGCCTCGTGCTCGCGCCGGAACTGCTCGGGGTCGTAGTTGTGGTTGCCGTAAATCGCGATCTCGAAGCGCGCGCCTTTGTAGTAGAAAGTCTGGACGCTGTGATTGCCGATCTCGAAGGGCGCATCAGCGAACGTGTCGTAGTCGGGCGCGGCGAAGGTGTTCGGTTTTCCGGGAAGCGGGTCGAGCCCGGTCGAGACGGTCGTCCAGCGCGGCGGCTTGGTTAGGGTGAGCGTGACGGGGCGCTCCTTCGCGCCGACGACGTAGGGGAACAGGAGCGACCCGTTGAAGTAGGCATGCGTGTCGTCGAGGTGCATGCCGACGACGCCGATCTCGTTGGCGAAGACTTTGTAGGTGACGCGCACGGCGCTGTTGCCGCGCGTCTCAATCGTCCACTCGTTGGTCAGAGTCTTGAACGCGGGGAGCGGCTGCCCGCCGGTCGTCGCAGCGCGAAACTCCTGCACGTTGCGCGCCGAGTCAACTACGCGGTACGCTCCCGGAACCCACACGGGAAACTGCAGCTGCAACTGCGGCCCGGTCAGGTTAGCGACCGTCATCGTGACCTCGTAGAGGCGCGTGGTCGGGCGCGACATGCCGAGTTCGTAAGAGATTTGCAGGCCGGATACGCCCGCCTGTGTCAGGCGCGCAGCGCCCCCGTCAGCGCGCGCGACCGTCAGCAGCGAGAGCAACGCGAGCAGCGCGAGGCAGAACGAACGCCGGGCAAATTGAGCACTGTTCTTCATCATCAAAGATTCTCCGAAGTAAATATTCCGTGTCTCGGAAGTCGCGTGTGGGGGCGCGCCGGAGCCCGCGACTTTCGAGTCGAATGGTAAAGCTTGGAGAGGGATAAGAGCGCGTAATATAGCACGCGGACGCGCGTCGCCGGAAGATGGAACGGGCGGGCGCGCTTGACGCCCCTTTCGGCGCGTCCGTAGAATGCCGATGATTGAATTATTTCCACGAACAAACCGTCGTGCCCGACCGTAATGCCAGCCGGAAGCCCGCGGGCTTCAGTGAACGAGGCTGAGCGCATAGAGGAGGTTCCGAAGCGAAATGAGCAACCCCAACGATCCGAACAACCCCGACGCCATGCTGGAGCCGGTTGACGACCTGATGCTGCACGAGGGCGAAGAACTCCCGCACGGCGAAGAGCGAGCGCGCGTGCGCGACATCGCTTCGCGCATCCCCGAATCGCTGTCGTCCATCGGTCGCGACATCAGCCGCACCATCGAGCGCGCGCTGTCGGCAAAAGACGACTACGTCGTCGCCGTCAAGGTCTCGCATGAGGCGCAGGAGCGGCTCGAACAGCTCG
>JAIVJM010000040.1 GCA_020199995.1 Acidobacteriota bacterium
GTTTCATCCAATCCATGTTCTGTTCTCCTCTTTGAAATAGCTTCCAGGGCTTTTTTGAAATAGCTTCTAGGGCTTCGCGGGCGGCTTGGTCTCAGCCGGCGCATCGTTTGTTCGCTCGGAGGGCATAAGGCGCGAAGGGTCGGGGCGGTCGGGCGAGGTGTGCGCGTGGACGGCCTTCCACTCCGTGCCGACTTTCTGGAAGACGAGCGTCAGGCGGCCCGTGGCGCGCTCGGGCTGCCCGTCGTGCGACTGCGACTGCTCCCAGAGACACGAGACGACGCCCGCGCCGGAGCCGAGCACGCGCACATTCACGTCGCGCACGTCCAGCTTCACGTCACGCACCTTCATATAGAGACTCTCGCGGTTGCTGCGCACCTGCGTCCATGCCTTCGTCACCGTCCCATTGTTGTTGAAGAGGATGAGCTGCGGCGAGTTCCAGTAGACGCCCATCACGGCCCCGGCGTCGGCCTTGCGGATGCCGTCAATCAAAGTGTCGAAGGCCGCGCGCAAGGCCCGCGTCGCCGCTGCTTCCGCCGCCCGCGCTCTGGTCTGGACGGCGGTGGCGCGACGGGTGCGCGTGCTCGTCGCGGGCGGGCCGGGCGGCGCGGTCGAGTCCTGCTGCTGCTGCGGCGTCGTCGCCGCGGGCGCTGCGGTCTGCGCCGTCGTCGTCCGCGCCGGGCTCGTCTTCGGTTTGATTCCCCCGGTCGCACGCGCGGCGCTCGAAGGTGTGTTCTGCGCAAAACCCGCGTGGGTGAGCGCCAGCATGATCGCCGCCGAACTTAATAATTTTTGAAGCATTGCGAAATCCTCTCTCCTACTTTCGATGACACGCGGTTCCAAGTCGTGCTTTCCCCGTGCCACGAGACAGACGAACCCTAGACGAGCGCCGCCGCCGCGCGCAGTCGTTCGGCTGAGCGGTCGCGTCCGACCACGGCAAAAATGTCGAACATGGACGGGCCGACCGCCTGACCCGTGAGCGCCGTCCGCGCCGCGTTGATGAGCAGCCCGGCCTTGACGCCCGCCTCGTCGGCGAGCGCGCGCAGCGCCTGCTCGCACGTCTCGGCGTCGAAGGGCTCGGCCCGCTCGATGCGCTCGGCCAGTGCGGGCAGAAGCTCTTTCAGACGCGGCTCCTTCTTCAAATTCTTCGCCACCGCCGCCTCGTCGTACTCGAAGTCGTCCGCGAAGTAAGCGCGCCCCTGCCCCGAGAAATCCTTGAGCGTGTAGAAGCGCTGCCGGATGAGTTCGACTGTCTTCTCCAGCCACGCGGCCCCCGCGCCCTCCGCGTACTCCGGCTTCCAGAGCCCCGCCGCCTCCAGCTCGGGACGCACCAGCGGCAGCAGCTCCGCCAGAGGCATCGTGCGGATGTACTCCGAGTTCATCCAGAGCGCCTTCTGGTCAGTCCACTGTCGCGCGTCCGACTCGCTGAAGTTGAAGACGGCGTTCGAGCGGTGGATGCCTTCGAGCGAGAATTTCTCGACCATCTCCGCGAGCGACAGCATCTCCTGATCGTCCGGCGGAGCCCAACCCAACAGCGCGAGGTAGTTGCGGAACGCGGCGGCGACGAAGCCGCGGTCGCGGTAGGTTGTCAAGCTCACGACCTCGCCGTGCTTGCGCTTCGAGAGCTTGGCCTTGTTCGGCGCAAGTATCAGCGGGAGATGCGCGAAGCGCGGAATGGGAGCGCCGAGCGCCTCGTAGATGAGCGCCTGCTTGTGCGTGTTCGTGAGGTGATCCTGCCCGCGCAGGACGTGCGTGATGCGCATCTCGATGTCGTCCACCACGACCGACAGGTTGTAGAGCGGCGCGAGTTCGCCCGAGCGCAGCAGCACCAAATCTTCGATCTCCGAATAGTCGCGCTCCTGCGCGCCGTAGACCACGTCCTCGAACCGCGAGCGACCCTCGCGCGCTACCTTCAGACGCACGGCGTAGGGCTCGCCCGCCCCGGCCCGCGCCTCCGATTCTTCCAGCGGCAAATCCCTGAACGGGTTGCTCCGGTGATCCGCGCCCTCGCCCGCGCCCTTGCGCGCGCGCTCAGCGATCTCCTGCTTGACGTTCCCGTCGCCGCGCTCCTCCTTCGGCGTGAAGTCGCGGTACGCCTTGCCTTCGTTGACGAGACGCAGGGCGGCCTCGCGGTGCTTGTCGGCATTGCGCGACTGGAAGACGATCTCCTCGTCGTAGTCGGCGAGGCCCAGCCACTCCAGCCCCTCGATGATCGAGCGCGTGGACTCGTCGGTCGAGCGCTGCGCGTCCGTGTCCTCGACCCTGAGCAGGAACTTGCCGCCCGTCTGGCGCGCGTACAGCCAGTTGAAGAGCGCGGTGCGCGCCGCGCCGATGTGCAGGTAACCCGTGGGCGATGGTGCGAAACGAACGCGAACAGCAGACATAAGAATCGTGACAGGTAAACGTTGACTCGGTGACGGGCACAAGCGCCGCGCTTGACCCGTCGCCACAAAATCAAAACGAGTGACCGGACGGAACAAGTAAGCACTTGTCACCTGTCACTTGTCACTCGTCACGAAAACTGGCGGAGATGACAGGATTCGAACCTGCGATAGGCTTTTGACCTATAACGGTTTAGCAAACCGCCGCCTTCAGCCACTCGGCCACATCTCCCCGCAACCGCTCTTTCGGCGGCGGAAAGATATTCTAGCCCGCGTCGCTCCGTTGTCAAGGCGCGGCATGAACCCGCAGCATGGGACGGGGCATATCCACCCGCAGCTATTCATGACTGCGGGTCGATGAGGGCTTTGATGACGCGGCCTGTGGAGACGGCGGCGAGGGCTTCGTTGGCGTGGGCGAGGGGAAAGCGTTCGAGGTTGAGTTGTGACCAGGGGCGGGCGCGGGCGGGGTCGGAGATGATCTGGGCGGCGCGGTAGAAGTGGGAGAAATCCGAGCCCCAGCAGCCGCGGACATCGAGGTGCTTGCGGTTGAGGTCGAGGTGAGGGTTGAAGGAGACTTCGCCGTGATCCGTATACTGGCCGACAATAAGGACGCGTCCGGCGTCGCGCGTGTAGCGCATGGCCTGAACGACGGCCTCGGGCGCGCCCGTCGCCTCGATGGTGACGTCCGCGCCTCGGCCCGCGGTGTGCTCTAAGACCCATGCGAGGCGTCGGCCTTCGTCGTGATGTTCGATGTCGAGGGTGGCGTCGGCGCCCGCGTCGCGCGCGGCCTCAAGGCGCGGGGCGGGCGCGCCGATGCAGAGTGTGCGGAGCGCGCCGCTCATGCGCGCGAGGATGACGGAGGAGAGGCCGACGGGGCCGCTCCCGAGGACGAGGACGATGTCGCCGAGCCGGACTCCACTGCGTTCGACGGCATGGAGCGCGGTGGGGAGCGCGCAGCCTCCGGCCATGAAAGTTTCGGGCTCGACTGCGTCGAGGCGGATGCAGCGCGTCCCCGGCTTGAGATAAATCTTCTCGGCCCAGCCGCCTGAGAGGCCGTCGCGCTGGCCGTAGGTGATGCCGTAGACCTTTCTGTGCGGGCAGCGAGTCGAGGCGCGCGCGACGAGGCAGTGCCAGCAGGCGTGGCAGGTGCGGTGGACGTCGAGGAAGGTAACGCGCTCGCCTTCGCGGAATGGGTGGCCTTCGACGTCGAGCATCCGGCCCCGAATCTTCTCCAGACGCCCGACCGAGACGTGGCCGGGGATGAGCGGGTAGGGGACGCCCTCCAGACGTCCCTGCTGCAAGTACACGTCAGTGCCGCACACCTCGCTGAGCTCGACGCGGAGCAGCGCCGAGTCCGTCTCAAGCTCGGGCTCGTCCAGCTCTCGCACCTCGACCGGCGCGTGCGGTTCGGGGATCACGGCGGCCAGCACTTTAGTCATCGGATAAAACCTCCGGGCTCAAGCTCACGCGACTCACGCTCTGCTTTCAGGAGGGCTCGAACGAGCCGATGTTACAATCTCCCGGCTCGATGGCGAAACTCGAACTCACGCGGAGAAAATTTTTGCAGGGGCTCGCGGCGGCGGGGCTCGTCGGCGTGTCGTGCGCGGCGCTCTACGGGAGCATGTTCGAGCCCTTCAACTATGAAGTGACGGAGACGGACGTTTTTATCCGCGGGCTGCCGGGGGCGTTCGAGGGGTTCCGCGTCACGCAAATAACGGACGTGCATCACAGCCGCCTCGTGCCGATTGAGGAGGTGCGCCGCGTGGTCGCGCTGGCGAACGAGACGGGGCCGGACCTCATCGCCTTGACGGGCGATTACACGACCTCGCGGCGGCGCTACATCGAGCCGTGCGCGGAGGCGCTCGGCGAATTGAAGGCGGCGGGCGGAGTATGGGCCGTGCTCGGCAATCACGACCACTACACGGACGCGGAGCTGACGACACGCGCGCTCGGACGGCGTGGGATAGGCGTGCTGAGCAACGCGAATACGGTTTTGCGTCGGGGCCCGGACGAGCTGCGGCTGGCGGGCGTGGACGATTGGGGTTGGGGGCAGGCCGACTGGGGGCGCGCACTTCAGGGCGTAGACCTTGCGCGCCCGTCCGTGCTGCTCTCGCACGAGCCGGCGGTGCTGGACATGCCGGAGACACGCGGGCTCTCGCTGATCCTCAGCGGGCACACGCACGGCGGTCAAATAGCCCTGCCGTTTGTCGGCGCGCCCGCGCGCTTCCTCGAAGAATTTCGCTACCTGCGCGGGCTCTACGAGAGAAACGGGACGCAGCTCTACGTCTCGCGCGGCACCGGCATGATCGGGCTGCCCTTCAGAATCGGCGCGCGGCCCGAGGTGGCCGTCATTCGATTGCGGAAGGCAGATTGAGGGTCACGGATTGAAGATGAGTGAAGGCTTGACAGAGAGTGAGGCCGATTGACCGCGCCGGAGTACGGATGCCTGAGTGATGATTGATGAAGGTTGTGCTGTCATCAATCATCACTCAGGCATCCGCATTCCTCAATTCAATCGGCTCGCCGAAGTGCGAGGATGGTCAGGTCGTCCGTCCCCGGCATCCCGGCGCGGAAGGCCGAGAGGTCTTTCAGGCAGGCGGCGACCAACTCTGCGGGCGCAAGCGCGGGACGCTCGCCGACCAACTTGAACAGACGATCCCTGCCGTACTCTTCGCCGGAGAAGTTCTGCGACTCAGAGAGGCCGTCGGTGTAGAGCAGGAGCGCGTCGCCCTGCGAGAGGCGCACGTGGTCTGTTGTGAATCGCTCGTTGCAGAAGACACCGAGAGGGAGCCCCGTCGCTTCGATGACGGAGACGTCGCCGCCGCGCACGAGCAGGGGCGGCAGATGGCCCGCGTTGCAGATTTCCAATTCGCCCGAACAATCGGCCCTGCCGCACACGAGCGTCGCGTAGTGTGCGGGCAGAGTGCTCTCGCAGAAGACGCGGCTGGCGCGCTCGACCAACTGGTTGAGGGGCAATCCGACGGAGACGAGCATGCGGAACATCGCGTGGAGCTGCGCCATCAGCATCGAGGCCGCGACGCCCTTGCCCGACACGTCGCCGAGCATGAAGTAGAGGCTGCCGTCCTCCGCGCTCACGAGGTCGCAGTAGTCGCCGCTGACGACGCCCGCCCCCTCGTAGTGGTACGAAGCCCGCCAGCCGCCGGACGCGAAATTGCGCGGGGGCAAGAGCGTGGACTGGATGCGCGCGGCCAACTCTAAATCCTGCTCAAGCGCGCGCTGCTGCGCGGGCGTCAGACAGCCCAGGCAGACGGAGACGAGCGGGTCGGCGATGAGCCGCTCTCTTTCGACCGGGTCGTGGCAGACTTCGCAGAGCCCGTAGGTGTCCGGGTTGAAGCGCGCCAGCGCCGCGTCAACCTCTTGCAAGAGGCCCGCGAGACGGACGGGTTCGTCCGCTCCCGAGATGGCGGTTTCGAGCCTCTGGCGACGTTCGATCAACTGCTCGCGCAGGACGGGTTCGATGATGGCGGCCATGGGAAGAGCTCCTGTCTGAAGTGAAAAAAAGACTCCCGAAAAGTCTCACCGGCGAGGGTGTTTGACGAGACAGGATTTTACCACGGTGGTGTCCTGAATTCAAGATAATGTTGCACGCGTGCAACACATTTTTCCGGTATTTATGCGGGTCGCGCGTGAATTTTTTAAGCCGAAAGACTCGCGGGGCGCGGCGCTCCCTGCAAGCGCACGGGAGCCTGCGGAGCGCAGCAGACGCGTTCGAGGCGCGTGCGATCCTGCCGCATCTCTCGCTCCTCCGAGAGCCACCCCATGACCTCGCCGAAGACGCGCGCCGCGTGCTCGTCCGAAGGGCTCACGATGCGGTAGTGCATCCACTTGCCGTCGCGTCGCGAGGCGACGACGCCGGCGCGGCGCAGGTACGCGAGGTGGCGCGAAATCTTCGGCTGGTTGGTCCCCAAAACTTCGACGAAGAAGCAGACGCAGACCTCGTCCGCGCCCATCAGGTTGAGGAGGCGCAGGCGCGTGCGGTCGGCCAGCGCCTTGAAGAGCAGTTCGATCTGTGAAGTTTTAGCAGCCATCTTTAACAATCCCCCGCTCGCTTGATTTAATCAGTCCCCACTCGTCCGCTTCGACGTTCCAGCAATATCGTGTCGCGCCATCTTCCCTCCAACTGGCCGATGCGCTCGCGCCTGCCGACCTCTCGAAATTCCGCGCGACGGTGCAGCGCGAGGCTCGCAGTGTTCTCGGGGAAGATGCCCGCCTGAAGCGTCCAGACGCCGCTGCGCTCGGACTCTTCGACGAGCGCCGCCAGAAGCGCCGCGCCGACACCTTCGCCTCGCGCGCGCCGCGCGACGTAGACGCTGACTTCGGCGACCCCCGCATACACGCGCCGCCGCGAGACGGGCGCGAGCGCCGCCCAGCCCAAAACTTTATCGTCAGCATTGCCCGCCCCGTCCGCCCTCGCGACGAGGCGCGCGAAGCGCAGGTGCGCGGCGTCCCAATCCTCCCACGCCGGGGCCTCAGTCTCGAACGTGGCCTGCCCCGTAGCGACGCCCTCGAGATAGATCGCGCACACCCGCTCCCAGTCGTGCGGGCTCATCTCTTCAATCGTGAACGTCATCGTGCGGTCGCGAAAAATAAAGTTCAAATACGCCTTGACATATGTGTCTGCCCGGCGTATCGTGTGGCTCAGATTCGCTTAGGCGTATGTGAATGATAAAGGAGAAACGTGATGGAAAGCAAGACGATTGAGACGTTGAAGGCGCACCTCGCGCTGAACGTGAAGGACGTGGAGCAAAGCATCGGGTTTTACCGGCGGATGCTCGGGATCGAGCCGTGCAAGGTGCGCGCGGGCTATGCGAAGTTCGACATCGAGCAGCCGCCGCTCAACCTCACGCTCAACGAAAACAGTTTCACGGAGCGCGGCGCGCTCTCGCACCTCGGCATTCAGGTGGCCTCGACCGGGGACGTTCTGGCGATGCGCGAGCGCTGGCGCGGGGCGGGGCTCGACACCTCCGACGAGATGGGGACCAACTGCTGTTACGCGGTGCAGGACAAGACTTGGGTGACAGACCCCGACGGCAACTCATGGGAGGCGTTCGTCGTGCTCGAAGACAACCTCGTCGAGACGACCACGTGCTGCGTGACGGGCGCGCCCGAAGAGGCGGCTACCGCAGCCGGCACGGAGGCGGCTTCGTGCTGTGGGACTTCGGCGGAGCAAGCCCCCGTCTCGATTGCACGGTAAGCTTCCGCATCCGCGGTGCGAAAGGAGGTCTTTGATGAGCGACAGCACACGACAGGCTATTCAGACTTTGAAGGCGCACGTGGCGATCAACGTCCGCAGCGTCGAACAGAGCATCGGGTTCTATCGCAGGATGTTCGGGATCGAGCCCTCGAAGTCGCGTCCTCGTTATGCCAAGTTCGATGTCGAGAGCCCTCCGCTCAACCTGACGCTGAACGAGCGGCCTTTCAGCGAGCAGGGTGCGCTCTATCATCTCGGCATTCAGGTCTCGTCCACCGCGGACGTGCTGGCGATGAAGGAGAGTTGGACGACCGCCGGTCTTGAGACGCGGGACGAGATGCAGGTCGTCTGCGGCTACGCGCTGCAGGACAAGACATGGGTCATAGACCCGGACGGTAATGAGTGGGAAGTCTTCGTCGTCCACCGGGACAATCTGCCGACCTTCTACGGCACTGACGAGGAACAGTCCGGGTGTCAGGCGAAGTGCGGCGATGCCTGAGGCGAGTGCTCATGCGTCGTCCGGCACCCGGCGCGCGCCGCCGAATCTCGCGCGCCGGGTGGTCGCCGAGGCCACGGGGACGGCGCTCTTGCTGGCGACGGTCGTCGGCTCGGGGATCATGGGCGAGCGTCTGGCGGGTGGGAATGTGGCCGTCGCGCTGCTCGCCAACACGCTGGCGACCGGCGCGGCGCTCGTCGCGCTGATCTTAACGTTCGGCCCCGTCTCGGGCGCGCACTTCAACCCGACGGTGAGCCTGGCCGACGCTTCGCAGGGCGGCATAGGCTGGCGCGAAGTCCCGGCCTATCTCGTGGCGCAGACGGCGGGCGCGCTGGCGGGCGTGGCCGCCGCGCACGCGATGTTCGGCGAGCCTTTGTTCACCGCCTCGCGGCACGCGCGCGCGGGCGCGGCGCAGATGTTCAGCGAGTTCGTGGCGACGTTCGGGCTGCTGGCGGTCGTCTGGGGGTGCGCGCGTCTTCAACGCCCTGTTGTGGTGCCGTTCGCGGTCGGCGCGTACATCACCGCCGCCTACTGGTTCACCGCTTCGACCTCGTTTGCGAACCCCGCGGTGACGCTCGCACGCTCGGCCACGGACACCTTCTCGGGCATCCGCCCGGCGGACGTGCCCGGCTTCATCGCGGCGCAGCTCGCGGGCGCGGCGGCGGCCACGTTCCTCTTCCGCTGGCTCGTCCCGACGCTGCCGCGAGCCGCCGGAGAGGTCTTGATGCCGCACGAGGAGGAAAGGATTCACTGACGATGAGCGAGAAGAAGAGGGTGTTGATTCTCTGCACGGGGAACTCGGCGCGCAGCCAGATGGCCGAAGGACTCCTGAGACACGACGGCGGCGTGCGCTTCGAGGTCGAGAGCGCGGGCACGCACCCGTCGAGCGTCCGCCCGGAAGCCGTCGAGGCGTTGCGCGAGGTCGGCATCGACATCTCTGGACACCGCTCAAAGTCCGTGGACGAGTTCGAGGGGCGGGAGTTCGACTGCGTCATCACGGTCTGCGACAACGCGAAAGAGAACTGCCCGGTCTTTCCGTCAAAGACCGAGCGCGTCCACTGGAGCTTCGACGACCCGGCGGCGGCAGGCGGGAGCGCCGAAGAACGCCTCGCCGTCTTCCGCCGCGTGCGCGACGAGATCAGAGAGCGTCTGCGCGAGTGGATAGACGGCCAATAAGTTAAGAATCAAGAGCCCTGAAAGCGGCGGGAGATTTTTCAGCTCCCGAAGGGGGCGTAAGAATGTAGCCCACGGCGTGAGCCGTGGGCTACAGCGCCAAAAAAAATTGAGAGCCCCGTGAGGGGCGAAAGAAATTCGAGTGCGCTAAACGCGAGTCGGATTTCTTTCGTCCCTCACGGGGCTCTGTGTTCTCTTCCCGGCTTGATTCCCACGGCCCGACGCCGTGGGCTAAATTCTTACGCCCCTTTGAGGGGCTTCTGTAATCGCCGGACGTTGTTACTGCTGGTCGTCATCCCGCGTCTGCCCGCGTCGGTTGCGGAACTCTCCGCGGCGCTCCTTGTGCTCCTCCCTCAACTGTTCGAGGCGCGTGCGCTGCTCGGCGGTCAGAACGGCGAGCACTTCGCCGTGGACGGCCTCGCCCGTCTGTCGCAGCTCATCTCGAAGCTGGCGCGCCCGCGCTTCCTGTTCGGCGGTCATTGCACCGCCCTGCCTCTTCGCCCCGAGCAACTGTCGAAGCTCGTTGCGCTGCGCCTCGGTGCGCTTCCGGACGCTCTCGTGAATCGAGCGAATCTGCTGTCTCTGCGCGTCGCTCAGGTCGAGTTGGCGCAGGCCTTTCAAGCCGTGCGCCCGACGGCCCATGCGCGGCCCATGCGGGCCCCCCATGCGGCGGTGCTTTTGGGCCTTCTCAGGATTGCCCTGCGGCGACGGGGCCTGCGTCTCCTGCGCGAAGGCTGTGGCGGCGAGCGAGGTCAGGAGGACGAGCGTCAAACCAACGCCGCTTAAAAATCTCTTCATAATGGAAACTCCTTACTGAAAATAAGTCTGTAGAGGTCACACGAATGCGCCCGCGGGGAGCGCCGGAGACGTTCGTGTTGCTCACGAACCTTTTAGACGCGCGCGTCGTTCTCCTGGTTGGGAAAAGATTTTTGAGTCTGGAGTCTGGAGCATGAAGTTAAGGAGTTGAGAGTCGAAGGGAATCTCTTTTTCCGGCTCCAGACCACAGATTTCAGATACCAGACTCTTTAAAGTGCAATGGCAAAACCGCGCCTGCCGCGCTACAATACGCGCCCGATGAAACTTTTACAGGACATCAACACGCCGGGGGATTTGCGACGCCTGCGCCCGGAACAGTTGCAGGAAGCCGCCAACGACATCCGTCAGTACATCCTCGAAACCATGTCGCGCATCGGCGGCCATACGGGCGCGAGCCTCGGGGCCGTCGAGCTCTCGGTGGCGCTGCACTACGCATTCGACACGCCGCGCGACCGCCTCGTCTGGGACGTGGGCCATCAGGCTTACGGGCACAAAATCCTGACGGGCCGGCGCGACCAGCTCCCGACCATCAAGCAGTACGGCGGCTTGAGCGGGTTCCTCCGTCGCGACGAGTCGGAGTACGACACCTTTGGCGCGGGCCACGCCTCGACCTCGCTTTCGGCGGCGCTCGGGATGGCGATTGCGCGCGACCAGAGGGGCGAAGACCATCACGTCGTCGCCGTCATCGGCGATTCGAGCCTCGCGGGCGGGATGGCGATGGAGGCGGTCAATCAGGCCGGACACCTCAAGACGCGACTCATCGTGCTTCTCAACGACAACGAGATGTCAATCGCCCCGGCGGTCGGCGCGCTGACCGGATACCTCAACCGCATCCGCGAGGCGCAAGGGTATCACCGCTTCAAGGACGAGGTGGGCGACCTCCTGCACGACATCCCCTCGTTCGGCGAGCGGCTCTATCAGGCGGCGAAGACCGTCAAGGACGCCATCGCGGCGGCGGTGCTGCCCGGGGCGCTCGTCAACGAGCTGGGCTTCAAGTACATCGGCTACGTGGACGGCCACAACCCGCGTGCGCTGGTGCGCGCGCTCGAAGAGGCGAAGCAGGTCAAGGACGGCCCCGTCATCGTCCACGCGCTGACGCAGAAGGGCAAAGGCTTCCCGGCGCGCGAGAAGAATTATTACGCGTGGCACGCGACGGGGCCTTTCGAGCTGGCGACGGGCGCGTCCATCAAGCCCTCGAAGCCTTCGCACCCGCAGTACACCGCCGTCTTCGGCGAGACGATGTGCGAGCTGATGGCGAAGGATGAGAAGATCGTCGCGCTCACCGGCGCGATGCCCGACGGCACGGGCGTGGACAAGATACTCGAGCGGTTCCCCGAGCGCGCTTTCGATGTCGGCATCGCCGAACAGCACTGCGTCACTTTCGCCGCCGGGATGTCTTGCGAGGGCTTGAAGCCGGTCTGCGCCATCTACTCGACCTTCCTGCAGCGCGCCTTCGACCAGATCGTCCACGACGTGTGCCTGCAAGACCTCAACGTCAAATTCTGCATGGATCGCGCCGGGATCGTCGGCGGCGACGGGCCGACGCACCATGGCCTGCTCGACATCGCCTACCTGCGCGCCGTGCCGAACATGATGCTCATGGCCCCAAAGGATGAGGGCGAGCTGCGCGACAGCAGGCCGCCGAGCAGTTAAGCCGTGACGGCATCGAGGCGACGGTCGTCAACGCGCGCTTCGTCAAGCCGCTCGACGCGGGGCTGCTGCTCGCGCTTGCGCGCACGAAGCGTCTCATCATAACCGTCGAGGAAGCATATCTGGCGGGCGGTTTCGGCTCCGCCGTGGCCGAGCTCCTGGAAGAGAACGGCCTGCTCGACGGCGTGCGCCTCGTCCGCATGGGCGTCCCCGACCGCATCATCACGCACGGCGACCCGAAACTGCTGCTCGCCAAGTACGGCCTCGACGCCGACGGCATCTACACACGCGTCCGCGAGAGCTGGGAGGTGCTGGAAGAGCGCCGGGCCGGCGCGCGCCGCGTGGACGCGCAGTTGAAGGGCTAGAGCTTCAAACATAGCCCCTCAAAGGGGCGAAAGAATTTAGCCCACGGCGTCGGGCCGTGGGAATCAAGCCGGGAAGAGAACACAGAGCCCCGTGAGGGGCGAAAGAAATTCGAGATGCGCCAGACGCGAGTCGGATTTCTTTCGCCCCTCACGGGGCTCCCAATTTTTTTTGGCGCTGTAGCCCACGGCGTGAGCCGTGGGCTACATTCTTTCGCCCCCGCCGGGGGCTCAGAATCTCCCGCCCCTTTCGTGGGCTGAAGAAATTAACCCCGCCCGCCCTTCCGGTCGAGCAGCCATTGAATCGCCAGCACGACGACGACCACGGCGGCGAACACCGCGGCGTGGAAGCCGATGAAGACCCAGTTGACTGCATCCACGAAGGCGATACGCTTCACCTCTCATCAATTGCGGATTGCGGATTGCGGGTTGCGGATTGATAAAGCAGGAGTGAGGGCGCTCTCTTTAAATCTGAAATCCACATTCCGCAATCCGCAATCACTTGATCCAGCGTTCGTACCAGAGGCTGAGGTTGAGGAGCGCCCACAGGTGAAAGCTCCAGTCGCGCGCGCCGCGGCGGTGCTCTTCGACGAGGCGCGCGACGAAGTCGTAATCGAGAAAGGCGCGGCGGCGCATCGGCGAATTCAAGAGATGCTCGTCGAGCAGACTCCCGTCGCCCCCTTTCAGCCAGCCGCGAATCGGCGCGCCGAAGCCGCGCTTCGCGCGGTAGAGCACGTCGCGGGGCAAAACCCCTTCGAGCGCGCGCTTGAGGATGTGCTTGCCGCTCTTCCCTTCGACCTTCAGCGTGCGTGAGAGCGAGAGCGCGTACTCGACCAGATGGTGGTCGAGGAAGGGGACGCGCGCCTCGACCGAGGTCGCCATCGTGATCTTGTCCACGCGCATCAGCAGCAGCTCGGGCAGACGCAGCTTCAGTTCGAGGTACGTCATCCGCGCGAGGAAGTCAGAGGCGGGGCGCTCACGCGCGATCTGCTCCTGATACTCGCGCACCACGTCGTAGGAAGAAAGGCCGATGAGTCGCGCGCGCAGCTCTCTGGAGAGCACGCGCGGCTTCAAGGTCTCGTCGAAGACGATGGCGCTCCCCCAGAAGAGCGACTCGTCCGCGCCGAGCCGCCGCACCAGCTCAATAGCCATTCGCTGCTTGACGGTACGCTCCATGAGCGGGCGCGCCACCGCCGAGGCGGCGCGGCGCGCGGCCCTCGGCACACGCTCGGCGTGACGCCAGAACCTCTCCTGAATGCGCAGGTAGCGCACGTACTTGTCGTAGCCGCTGAAAATCTCGTCCGCGCCCTCGCCGACCTGCACGACGATGGTGCCCGAATCGCGCGCCAGTTTCGAGACGTAGAAGAGCGGCACGCAGACCGGGTCGGCGATGGGCTCGTCCTGATGGAAGACGAGTTCCGGGAGGAATCGTCGCATCTCTTCTTCGCCGATCAGGACTTCGTGGTGATCCGTCCCGTAGCGCCGCGCGATTTGGCGTGCGGACTCCAGCTCGTTGAGCTCTTCGTGGTCGCGGAAACCGACGGTGTAGGTGCGGACGGGCCGGGACATCTGCTCGGCCATGAGCGCGACGTTGGCCGAGGAGTCCACGCCGCCCGAGAGGAAGACGCCGAAGGGCACGTCCGCCATCATCCGTTTTTTGATCGAGGCGCGGAGCAGGCGGAGGATTTCGGCGCGGTGCTCTTCGTCGCTCATCTCCGGTTCGGAAGCGACGAGCGCGGGGAGCGCGTCCCAGTATTGCGTGACGCGCGCCTCGCCGTCCCGGCCCACGACGAGCATCTGTCCGGCGGGGAGTTTCCGCACGTCGCGGAAGAGCGTCGTCGGCGCGGGCGTCGTCAGGAAAGAGAGATAGTGGTAGAGCGCCTCCTCGTCCACCTCAGCCGTGACCGACGGGTGCGCGAGGATGGCTTTAATCTCGGAGGCGAAGATGAAGCGCCCGTCCTTCTGATAAAAATAGAGCGGCTTGACGCCGACGCGGTCGCGTGCGAGGACGAGTTGTTGCCTCGCTTCGTCCCACAGAGCAATCGCGTAGTCGCCCTCGATGTCCCGGACGAAGTCGAGGCCGCGCTCCTCGTAGAGGTGGAGGATGGTTTCGGTATCGGTGCGCGAGGCGTAGGCGTGGCCGCGGCGTTCCAAGCCTTCGCGCAGCTCGGCGTGGTTGTAAATCTCGCCGTTGAAGACCGTCCACGCGCCGCGCGCCGCGCACCCGCGCATCGGGTTGTGGCCCGCGGGCGAGAGGTCGAGGATGGAGAGGCGGCGGTGGCCCAAGCCGAGCCGTCCTTCGTCGAAGAGCGCCGCGCCCGCGTCGTCCGGCCCGCGGTGCGCCATCGTGTCGCGCATCCGCTCGACGAGCGAAAGCTCGACGCCGCCCGACGCCGCCGCTCCGTACTCCCAGACTCCGCAGATGCCGCACATAAAGCACTCAGCTTTTAGCTTTCAGCATTCAGCTTTTTGTCTTTACCGGAGCTGGCCGCTGATTGCCGACGTATTCAAATTTCAAATCAGAAAGAATCGGTGAGCGAGACCGTCCCGAACTTCTCTTTCAGATGCCCCGACAACTTTATACGCTCTTCCTCCGACTCGTCCGCTCCGATGGGGACGAGCGCCCAGCGTGCGACGACGGGCGCGTGCGCGCGAACAATCCAGCAGGCGGCTTGCGAGTCTTCCTTCGAGCCGTAGTCGCGCGAGCTGCGGCGCGGTTCAATCGTCGCGTCGGCGCCGCCGCCTTCGAGCCGGACGATAAGCAGCCGCGCGGCGCTGATTCTATCGCAGACTTCGACGACGGCGTCAGATTTTAGTTGCGCGCGCAGGCCGGGGGCGAGGTGGAAGATGAAGCGGAAGGTGTGAAGGCCCGCGCCGCTGAGCGTGTCTTCGACGAGCCAGCAGCCTTCGCGCTTGTCGAAGAGGACGGCGCGGCGGTGCCTGATTCGGCCCGTCTTGAGGCTCGCGTAACCGTCGTGTTCGGCGACGACGAGGTCTCGCGCCGTGTCGCTCTCCCACCGCAGGACACGCGGGTGCGCTTCGTCGCCGATGCGGAAAGGCAGGCGGAGGTTGGTCGTGTTCTGCTCCGCGCCGTCAACCTCGACGGTCGAGTGGTAGGCGGTCGAGCGGAAGAGGTGTCGCTCGCCGGGATCGGCGGTGTAGACGTAGGTTCCGGGGTCGCGGATAAAACACGCGCCGCGGGCCGAGACTTCGATGCTCAGCGCATCGTTGTGGCCGTGCGAGCCGCGCCCCTCAAGGCCCGCGCCGCTCGCGTTGAAGAGCAGGTAGAGGTCGCCTTCGCGCATCACGTAGATGCCCGCCTCGGCGAAGGCTTGCGAGCCCGGCGCGCGCGAGTCGGCGTCGAGCGCTTCGTATTCGATCACGCCCTGAGCCCCCATCGTCCAGAAGACTTCTTCGGGCGTCTCGCCCGCTGGCCTGAAGCGCGGCTCCTTGAAGACGGCGGCCCCGACCGCGAGCAGGTAGGCGTGGTCGTCTGCGTCGCGCTTCGTGAAGGGCAGAAACTGTCCGCCGTCCGTGTCACCGACAAGGGGCGCGCGCCCGTCGGGCCGGAGGTACGAACGCACGTATCCGAGCATCGCGCGCAAGTGTTGCCAGTTTCGCCTCTCAATCTCGATGCCGTTCGCGCGCGCGAGGATGAACGAATAGAGGAACAGCTCCGCGACGAAGCGTTGGTAGCCGGTCGAAGCCTCACAGTCCGCGCCGTCTTTGAGCACCTGCTTGTCCATCTCCCGCAGCAGCTCACGCAGTCCGAACTGACGCCACCCGCGCGCGGCTTCGAGCTCCGGCAGGCAGACGCCGAGCCAGAAAAGCCCCGTCACGTCGGAGAGATAGTGGTTGCTCGTCGCGATGTAAGAGTATTCGAGGTTGCGAAGGATGTGCGCGCCGTGCTCGTCGAACATCGAGAGCAGCAGCGCGAGCCTCGTCTCGTCAAGTCGGGGCGAGCGGAGGATGAGTTGGAAGGCGGCGAGCAGGTTCGAGGCACGTAGCGCCGCCTCCATCGCGCACGCCCAGTTCGGCCCGAACCCGACGGGGTTGTGCGCGCGCCAGTGCGCGGCCTGTCTGAGAAGCTCTTCGGCGAACCGCTCGTCGCGCGTCGCACGGTACGCGCGCCCGAGCGTCAGGAGGTGGCCGAGGCGGTTCAGCTCCCACACGACGCGGACGTCGCCGCCGCCCTCCGCTTCGTCGCGGACGAGCCGCAGGTCGGCGTGATAGCGAAGCGGCCAGCGCGCGCCCGACACAGGGTCGCGCGTCCAGTCGGGCGCCCCGGAGAACGCAAGCACGCCGTAGCCGAGCAGCGGCCAGCGCCCCGCGCTCACAATCTCTTCGGCCTCTCCGACGAGCGCCGCCCTGCGGTCGGCCTTGAACTTTTCAGCGAACCTTGCTGGCGGCGCGGACGGCGAAGCTCCTTTGTCTCCCTCGTCGGCGAAGCCGTGGAGAAACTTCGGGCGCTCGCGCGTGCGGAAATGTTCGAGCAACTCGGGGGCACCGAGCCGCGCGAACTCGGGTGTGAGCCGCGCCGCGCCGTCGTCCTCGCCCTTCGCGTGCGTGAGCATCCGGCGCTCGCCCCTCTGCGCGAGCGCGGCGCGGGCGCGGCGGACGGCTTCGAGCGCGGCGGAGCGCGGCGTCACACGACCACGAAGAGCAGGGATGAAGACGGAAGGGTGAGGGATGAAGCTAAAGAATTTATTTCTTTTCATCCTTCATCCTTCACCCCTCATGCTTTTCTTTGATGGCGTCGAGGATGCGTTCGGCAGTGTGGCCGTCCCAGAGTGGGGGGACGCGCGGCGGCTCGCCGGGAGGGCGCGTCGCGTCGAGGGCGCGCGTGGCGGCTTCGACGATTCGGTTGGCATCCGTGCCGACAATCTGGTTTGTGCCCAGCTCAACCGTGACGGGCCGCTCGGTGTTCTCGCGCAGCGTGAGGCAGGGGATGCCGAGCGCGGTTGTCTCCTCCTGAATACCGCCCGAATCGGTGAGCACGAGCGCCGCGCCGCTGTAGAGCCTGAGGAAGTCGAGGTAGCCAAGCGGCTCGACGAGGCGCAAGTTGCGGGCGCGCTCAAGCCTCGCGGCGAAGCCGAACCCGGAGATGTTTTTGAGCGTGCGCGGGTGCGCGGGGAAGACGACGGGCAGCCGCTCGCCGATTCGTTCGAGGGCGGAGAGGATCGAGGCGAGCACTCCCGCGTCGTCAACGTTCGAGGGGCGGTGGAGCGTCACGACCGCGTAATCCGCGCCCGCCGCCAGCCCCAAGTCTTCGCGCACGCTGGAGGCTTGAGCGCGCCCCAACTGCTTGAAGAGCGAATCAATCATCACGTTGCCGACGAAGCGGATGCGCTCCGAAGCGATGCCCTCGGCGAGAAGATTTTGATCGGCGTCCTTCGACGGGGTGAGCAGGAGGTCTGCGAGCTGGTCGGTGAGGAGGCGGTTAATCTCTTCGGGCATCGTGCGGTCGCGGCTGCGCAGGCCCGCCTCGACGTGCGCCACCCGCACGCCGAGTTTGGCCGAGACGAGCGCGCACGCCAGCGTCGAGTTCACGTCGCCGACGACCAGCACCCAGTCCGGCTTTTCGCCGAGGACGACCGGCTCGAAAGCCTGCATCACGGCGGCGGTCTGCTGCGCGTGGCTCCCCGACCCGACGCCCAAGTG
The DNA here is from genome assembly GCA_020199995.1 of Acidobacteriota bacterium. Lineage (GTDB taxonomy): Bacteria > Acidobacteriota > Blastocatellia > Pyrinomonadales > Pyrinomonadaceae > JAIVJM01. The sequence goes on from JAIVJM010000040.1 coordinate 17,749, forward strand.
CACGTCCGGGTGGGGCAGCCCGAGGTCTTGGAAGAAGGCGTCCGACATCCGCGCGTCGTAGTGCTGCCCCGTATGCACGACGAGCGGCGCGAACTCCAGCCCGCGCCGCCCCATCGCCTCGACCACCGGCGCGACCTTCATGAAGTTCGGACGCGCGCCCACGACGTTGATGACTTTAATCATGAAGGCAGTCGGCAATCAGCGGTCAGCTCTCAGCTATTCGTGCAGTCGTGGCTCACCGCTGATTGCCGACTGCTGATTGCTTAGAGGCGAATAATCCTCGCGCAACTGTCGCGGCGCAGGTCGCGGTCGAGCGCGTTGCGCGTGTCAACGATGAGTCCGGAGAGCGCGCAGACGCGTTTGTAGTCAACGCCCGAGTGGTCTGTGACGATGACGGCACAGTCAGCCGCGCGCAGCTCTTCGTTGGTCAGGGGGACTGAGGAGAGCGGCTCGCCCGCCGACTCGGTGTGCGCGTCGTCGAAGCGTATTTCGGGGACGAAGGGGTCGTGGTAGCGCACGTCCGCGCCCTTCGCCCGCAGGCGGTCAATGATCGAGAGCGCCGGGCTCTCGCGCACGTCGTTGATGTCCTTTTTATACGCCACGCCCAGCAACAGCACGCGCGAGCCCTTGAGGGATTTCTCCGCGTCGTTGAGGCCGTCGGTGACGAGCATCACGACATGCTCCGGCATCCGCGAGTTGACCTCTTCGGCGAGGCCGATGAAGCGCGAGTCGAAGCCGTGCTGGCGGGCCTTCCACGACAGATAGTGCGGGTCTAAGGGGATGCAGTGGCCGCCGATGCCGGGGCCGGGGTAGAAGGCCATGAAGCCGAAGGGCTTGGTCGCCGCCGCGCGGATGACCTCCCACGTGTCGATGCCGAGCGCGTAGCAGAGCCGCGCCATCTCATTCGCCATCCCGATGTTGACCGCCCGGAAGGTATTCTCCAGAAGCTTCGCCGCCTCGGCCACGCGGGCCGACGAGACGGCGTGCACATCATTGACGATCTGGCCGTAGAGCGCGGCGGCGGCTTCGGTCGAATCATCCGTGCAGCCGCCCACCACCTTCGGGATGTTGTGCGTCTGGTACTGCGGGTTGCCGGGGTCAACGCGCTCGGGCGAGAAGGCGAGCAGGAAATCTTCGTCGAGCTTGAGGCCGCGCTCTTCGAGCATCGGCAGGAGCACTTCATTGGTCGTGCCGGGATAGGTCGTGGACTCGAGGATGATGAGCTGGCCGCGCCGGAGACGCTTCTGAATCTCCTCGGAGGCGGCGAGGATGTAGGAGATGTCCGGCTCCTTCGTCTTCCTAAGGGGCGTGGGAACGCAGATGATGATGGCGTCACATTCGGAGAGGAGACCGAAGTCGGTCGTCGCGCGCAGGCGTTCTTCAGAGACCAGCTTGCCGACCGCCTCTGACTCCACGTCGCCGATGTAGCTCTCGCCGCGGTTGATCGCGTCGGCCTTCTTCGCGTCCACCTCGAAGCCGACGGCGCGAAAGCCTTTCGCCGCGAACTCGACCGCCAGCGGGAGTCCCACATAGCCCAGTCCGATGACTCCGACGCACGCGCGCCGCGCTTCGATTAAGTGCTTAATTTCGTCCTTGATCATGGCTGAAGTATTCCGAAAGAAATTCAATCTCTAGACAGCATGGGGCGCGACTTCCGCCCGCGCCCGCAAGTGGTCAAGACTAGGGGAGCATTGCCGCGACTGTCAAGCAGGTCAAAACGCGCCCGCCGCAGGCAAAACGTTGACAAAGAAAGGCGCGCCGCACCAACATATGCGGGCTCCTGCAAATCAACACAAGAGAGACGGAGCGTGGCTGATGAGCCAAGAGACCTTGCGGCGCGTGCCCGAGCAGCAACTGGAGCGGCGACTGGGGCCGCTCGACGCGACGATGATCGTCGTCGGCTCGATGATCGGATCGGGCATCTTCATCACCTCGGCTGAATCCACGCGGCTCGTGGGCGCGCCGGGTTGGCTTTTGGCGGCGTGGGCTTTGGCGGGCTTGCTGACCATCACGGGCGCGCTGTGCTGCGCGGAACTGGCGGCGATGATGCCGAAGGCGGGCGGGCAATACGTCTTCCTGCGCGAAGCCTACGGCCCGGCGTGGGGGTTCCTCTTCGGGTGGTCGCTTTTTCTGGTCATCCAGACGGGGACGATTGCGGCGGTGGCCGTGGCCTTCGCGCGCTTCACCGGAGTCCTCGCGCCGTGGGTCTCGTCGGGCAACTATCTCGTCGGGCCGCTCCGTCTGTCGGAAGGCTACGCCGTCAGTCTCTCGACCGAGCAGTTCGTCGCCGTGGCGCTCATCCTGCTCCTGACCTACACGAACACGCGCGGGCTCAAGACGGGCCAGCTCATCCAGAACAGTTTCACCTTCACGAAGACGGCGGCGCTCGCCGGGCTCATCCTCGCGGGGCTGCTTTTGGGTTGGAACAACGCGAGCGCGGCGCACACGGCGGCGTGGTGGGATTCGTGGGCGAACGGCTGGGACCCGCAGGTCGCGCAGCCCGGCTTGCAGGCGGCGGGCTCTCTCGCGCTGGTGATGCTTTTGGGGCGCGCGATGACGGGGCCGCTCTTCGCGCAGTCGGCGTGGAACAACGTGACGTTCACGGGCAGCGAAATCCGCGACCCCGGACGCAACCTGCCGCGCGCGTTGTTGTGGGGCTGCGCACTCGTCGTCGGCCTCTACCTGCTCGCCAACCTCGCCTACGTCTTGACCTTGCCGCTCGACGTCATGCGCAACCCCCCGAACAGCATCGCCACGGCGACGATGCAGGCCGCGCTCGGCCCTTTGGGGACGACGCTGATGGCGGTCGCGATCATGATCTCGACCTTCGGCTGTAACAACGGCCTCATCCTCGCGGGCGCGCGCGTTTCCTACGCGATGGCGCAAGACCGTCTCTTCTTCTCACGCGCCGGCGGCCTCAACGCGAGCCGCGTCCCTGCGGCGGCGCTCCTGTTGCAGGGCGTCTGGGCTGCGCTCCTGACGCTCCCGCGCACAATCACCACCGACGCGCGCACAGGGGTCGTCACTTACGGCAACGTCTACACGCAGCTCCTCGAATACATCATTCCGGCAGACCTCGTTTTCTACGCGCTGATGGTCGGGGCCGTCATCGTCCTGCGCCGCAAAAGCCCCGACGCCGCGCGCCCCTACCGGACGCCCGGCTATCCCCTCGTCCCGCTCATCTACATCGCGCTCGCCTCGCTGCTCGTCTTCGACCTCGTCTTCCTCGCGCCCTCGACCTCCGGCATCGGCTTCCTCATCGTCCTCACGGGCCTCCCCGTCTATTTCCTCTGGCGGAAGAAAGTGAGCAGTGAGCAGTGAGCAGTAAGCAGTGAGCGGTAAGCAGTAAGCAGTTTAAGAAGCTTCGGATTTGAAATCTCTCAAATCTGGCATTGCTTTGACTGCTCACTGCTCACTGCTTACTGCTTACCGCTCACTGCTCACTGCTCACTTCCTCACTTGACCCACTCGTCGGCGATTTGCGTCTCGACCTTGACGGGGACTTTCCTGACGTACTCTTCGCCCGCGGCGCACATCGCCTCTTCGACGATTTTGGAAATCTCGCCGGCGTTTGTCGCGTCAGCCTCGACGACGATCTCGTCGTGGACGACGTTGACGACGCGGGCCGACGTCTCCTTCAGGCGGTCATGGAGGAGCCGCAGGGCGCGCTTGATGATGTCAGCGGAAGAGTTGTGCGTGATGAGACCGTTCGCCATGAACCGCTCAGTGTCGCTGTCTACTACATCGTACATATCTACCCACTCGCTCGTCACTGCTACTGATTTCATCCGAGCAGCGCGCCCGTAGATTTCCCCATCATGTTGAGATGAATGGACGGCCTCCACTTTCGCCTGCTTGTGCGGATTCATGAACCCGATTCTACGCGCGAACAAAGCAGAGTCCCGCTTTAACACACAGACGTTGACTCTGTCGGCGCAAACATTTATTCGGCTGCGTATGCCAAGAAGCAGGAGCGCTTGCTGAATCTCCCTCGCCCAGTGCAAATGCTTGCCACCCTGCCCGAAACACAAGACAGGCCCGTCCGGGTGTGCTGTCCCGTCGCCGTCGAACATGCCGCGCAGGTATCCGGCGAGCACCCGTGTGCTCTGCCAAGCGAAGTCGGGGATGCGGGTTTTCACCCCGGATGCGTTCAACTGTCTGCATAAGCCGAGCGCTGAAATGGTTAGGTCGTGTACGCGGCGCGTCCCTTTGCCACCTCTCCCCACACGGTGGTAGACGTGTCCGAAGGTTTCGCACAGCCTCTTGATCTGCGGAAGTAGCATTTCCTCGTGTTCAGCAACAAGTAAGTCTAATTGCCGTTCACCGAGCGATCCGTCAGAAGCCAAACGCCCAAGCCATATTCCCAGTTTTGAAGTATCGGGCATATCTGCCAGTGATGCCTTGCTCGCATTATGTG
>JAIVJM010000041.1 GCA_020199995.1 Acidobacteriota bacterium
CCGGTTATCAACCTTCGTCCGCGTGTGCAGCAACCGCCGCACGCGCCCCGAACCGTCGGTCGCCACCTGCATCAACTCGTCCTCAAAAGCGCCCGTCTCTCCCGCCGCTTCGCCCGGGTCATCATAGGTTCCCAACAGCGCCCAGCTCTCGTCGTCGGCGTAGAGCGTCATGTGCTGGTCGTTCGACCAGTCGGTCACGCCGCGCGCGTCCTTCATGTCGAAGAGCTGGACGCGAGTGTGCGGCGCGTCGAGGCGGCGCAGGGCCACGCCCCCGGTCCAGGGGTCGCGCCCGACATTGGTGCCCGACCCGCTGTCGCCGTGTGAGAACGGCGCGTCAGTCGAGTTCCAGTTGAGCGGCTCGAAATGCATCGTCTGGAGGTCGAGAATCTGGCGCGGGCTCGTGTACTGGTTGACCGAGAAGTAGACGTAGCGCCCCGTCTTGTCCGGCACCGCCGCGTTGTAGTCGTTGTTCGGGACGTGCGCCAGCACGGTGTCGGTCGAGCGCTTCCAGACGATGAAGAAGAGCGGTTCCGAGCCCATCCCCACACGCTTGTGCATGAAGGTGAAGACCTCGTCGCGCGCGTCGACGTGCATCTCGAAGAGGTAGTCGGGCTGGCCCGGTGCGAGTTGCGGGGCGAAGTCTTTGATGAGCGTGAAGGAGTTGGTGGAGGGGCGGTAGCCGTAGACCTTGAGCCCCGTCTGCGCGTAGCTGGGGCTGTAGCCGTTGACGTGGACGAAGATGAGATCGGGGTCTGTCTGCGACCACATCGCCCCTTGCCATTCGAGGCTGGAGCCGTCGGGGAGCGTCGGCAGGTTGGCCCTCAAGGTGCCGAGGAGAGTGAAGCTGCTCGGGTCGAACCGCTTGATCATGGCCGCGCCGTTGACGCCGTTGCGAATCAGCATCAGCGTCGAGTCGGCGTTGAAGGTCGGCCACTGCGAATAATACGTGCCGCAGCCGGGGGCCGGGCACTCGCGCTCGTCCGTGACGCGCATGATCTCGGCCCCGAAGACCGGGTCGCGATACTTCCCACCCGCCGCGGGCAGCGCGGGCAAAGGCGGCTCGGCATAGACATTCCTGTCGGTCTTGACGCCGGGCGTTGAAGTTTGCGCGTGCGCCGCCCGGAGCCCGAAGGTGGGGCTCAGGAGGAGGAAGATTAAAAGTAGTTTGAAGGAGAGGGATCGATAAGCGAGCGAATGCCGCTCACACCGGAATGCCATTTTGTTTCACCAGGTAACCCGGCTAGGTCAACACAACTGGTGTGTTGATCCCCGTGGCTTTGCGACCCACGCTCGCGCGTGGTGTGCCTTTATTCAGTGATCTAAATGCGCCCGGTTCGGCGATTGCGCCCGGACGGCGATGAACAGCGTATTGAGGAGGTGAGCCCTGTAGCAGGGCGGGCGAGAGAGTGTGACGGCTTGCATCGCTGCCGTCTCCGAAATGATGTCCGTGGCCGGTGGCTCGTTCCCTGACGAGCACCACAGAATATACATTACCCACTCTTCATGCACCTTGTCAACGACCTTTTTATACCGCCATTTTTCCCTTCATTTTCATCCCCACGGCTCTCCCCGGCGGGATGCCGGGCGGCCCGCCGGGGAGGCCTCGCGCGCGCCGGAACCCCTTATATTTTAAAGTGTTGCCAGCCTCCGTGGTGAAACCATATAATGCTTGCGGCGTGCTCGCGACCCGCCGAACCGCCGGACACCGAGAGGGGCAGTCAAACCCATCCTTGAGAAGCTCGCGCGCAAGTTGATTCTTTCACGCAGAGGATAAATATCAGTGCAGAGGCCCGCCCCGGCGGGTTATCCGAGGAAACGAGATGAGCAATTCCGAGTCGAAACTGGTCGAGAACCTGCTGTCGAAGCCCGAGGTGCACGAGCAGTGGGAGGGCGGCTACCGAACGGCTGACAACGAAAGCTTTTACGAACATGCTTTCGATTACATCATTGAGGTTTTGCATCCTCCGGCAGGCGCGACCTTCCTCGACGTCGGGTGCGGCCCCTGCGCCCACTCGGTGCGGCTCGCGCGTCGCGGCATGAACGTCCGCGCCATCGATTTCTCCGAGAGCGCGCTGAAGATGGCCGCGGAGTACGTGAGGGAGCGCGGACTGGAAGATCGCATCAGCCTCCAACGCGAGAGCCTGCTCGGCATGTCTTTCCCCGACGAGAGCTTCGACTACATCCTCTGTTGGGGCGTGCTCATGCACATCCCGGAAGTCGGGCGGGCCGTCTCGGAGATCGCGCGCGTGCTCAAGCCCGGCGGCTTCCTCGTCGTCAGCGAGGGCAACAAGTCTTCGCTGGAGGTGGTCGGCGTGCGCGGCCTGAAGCGGCTGCTGAAAAGGGAGAAGGCCACGGTGAAGGAGACGCCGGAGGGCGTCGAGCACTGGAAGATCACGGGCGACGACGCGCTCGTCACGCGGCAGGCGAACGTCGGCTGGCTGGTCAAGAGTTTTGAAGAGCGCGGGCTGCGAGTCACGCGGCGCGTCGCGGGCCAGTTCTCCGAAGCCTACACGATGGTCTCCGCCGCGCCACTCAAGAAGCTCATCCACGGCTTCAACAGTTTCTGGTTCAGACGCGTCAAGTCGCCGGGGCTCGCCTACGGCAACATCCTGTTCCTGCAAAAGAAGCGTTGAGCGCGCGTGAGGCGAGAGAGTGTCCTTCCGAGAAGTGTGAGGGGAACGTCCCGCCGGACAAAGAAATCGCCGCCCCGGTTTTTGCCTCGATGAAACCAACGATTAAACTGCTCGCGTTGATGGAAGCGACGACGGTCACCGGCCCGGCCAAACACCTCATCAACTTCTGCCGCCGCGCGCGCGAGCACGAGTTCGCGGGCGAGGGTCTGCCGCGCGTCGAGGCTTCCATCGTGACCTTCCGGCGCGCGGGGCGCGGCGCGCGGGTGGATGAGGCGGAAGAGCCGAACCAGTTCGTCGCGGCGGCGCGCGCGGCGGGCATCGAGGTTGACGTGATCGAAGAGAGGTTCCGTTTCGACACGAGCGTCGTCCGGCAGCTGCGCCGCATTGTCGAGAGGCGCGCGCCCGACATCATCGAGACGCACATGATCAAGTCGCACTTCCTCGTGAAGCTCTCCGGACTGGGGCAGCGCCTGCGCTGGGTCGCTTATCATCACGGGTACACGACGACCGACCTCAAGATGCTCGTCTACAATCAGTTCAACCGCTGGTCTCTGCCTTCGGCGAATCGCGTCGTCACGGTCTGCGAGCCCTTCGCGCGGCAACTGGCGCGCTCCGGCGTCGAGCGCGCGAAAATCTCCGTGCGCCACAACTCAATCGGTCCCGCCGCGCCGGTCGGAACGGAGGAAGTACAGGCGCTCAGGCGCAGGCTCGGCGTCAACGGCGGGGAGCGACTCATCCTCTCGGTCGGGCGACTCTCGCGCGAGAAGGGGCACGTCGATCTCGCCGCGGCGCTCGGCGAGCTGCGGCGTCTGAACACGGGGCTGGACTTCAGGTTAATCATCGTCGGCGAAGGGCCGGAGAGAGAGAGCATCGAGCGCGCGGGCGCGGCGGCGGGCGTCTCAGAGCGCATCATCTTCGCGGGGCACTCAAGCGAGGTGCGGGCGTTTTATGCGCTGGCCGACGTGCTCGCGCTCCCCTCTCATAGCGAAGGCTCGCCGCTCGTGCTGCTCGAAGCGATGGCCGCCGGGGTGCCCGTCGTCGCAACGAGGGTCGGGGGCGTGCCCGAGATCGTCTCGGACGGCGAGAGCGCGCTGCTCGTCGCGCCGCGCGATGCGCGCGGGATGGCCGCCGCGCTCGAACGCGTGCTGACGGACGAGGACTTGGCGCACTCTCTGGCGGCGAACGGCTCGGCGCGCGTGGCCGCGGACTTCTCGCCCGAGTCGCAGGTCCGCTCGCTGGTGGAAATCTACAGCCGTCTGGCCGACGCGGGCGCGCCCTCGGCGGCCCCGCTCGCCACTTGAGTCGAAACTGTGCGCGTCTCCGTCATCATCCCGCTCTATAACAAAGCGCCTTTTGTGCGGCGCGCGCTCGACTCAATCGCGGCGCAGACCTTCGACGACTTCGAGTTGATCGTCGTGGACGACGGCTCCGAGGACGAGGGCGCGCGCATCGTCGAAGAGTACGGAGACGCGCGACTCCGTCTCGTCAAACAGCGGAACGCGGGGCCGGGCGCGGCGCGCAACCGCGGCATCGCTGAAGCGCGCGGCGAACTCCTCGCCTTCCTCGATGCCGATGACGAATGGATGCCCTCCTACCTCGCAGAGAGCGTGCGGCTGTTGGATGCGTGCGGGCCGGACGTGGCCTGCGTGACTTCCGGCTACGTCCGAATGCCTTCCGGCGACTCTACCGAACGGAAGTGGCGCGCGCGCGGTTTGACCGAAGGGATTCAACGCCTCACAGACGAGACTCCGACCTCGCTCGCAGTCTTCATGCTGGCCTACATGTCGCCCTGCTCAACCGTCTCGCGCACCGAGGTCGTGCGCCGTTGGGGCGGGTTCTACGAACGCGAACGATGTCTCTACGCTGAAGACGCCTTCCTCTGGCTCAAGCTCCTGCTGAACGAACGGGCGGCCTTCCGGCTCGCCCCGCTCGTGCGCTTCCACACCGACGCGTCGTCGCTCAGCAACAACCTCTCGGGCGCGCGTCCCGTCGAGCCGTTCCTGCTGCACCCGGAAGAGATCGAGGCCGCCTGCCCGCCGCACCTGCGACCGCTCCTCAAACGCCTGCTCGCGGCCCGCGCTTTCAAGACCGCCTGCGTGCTCGGCTACTGGGGCGACTGGCGCGCCGCCGACTCGCTGGTCAGACGCTACAACACTTTGAAGGGCGGCTGGCGCCTCCCCTATTACGTCCCGTCGGTCGTGTGCCGCACGCCCTTCGGGGCCGCTCTCGGCAGAACATGGCGCGCGCTGATCTCAAGACGCATTTCCTGAGACGGACGCCGGGCGCAGGAATTTAGATGGAACTGTCCACACTTTGGCCGTATACTTGCCCTGCCACGCCGTGAGTTCGGGAAGACCCGACGAAAACTACTTCGCAAAGTGAAGCACCCAATGTCATCAGCCAGGAACCACGCCGCCTCTTTCGTCATCCTGCTGCTCGGCCTCTTTCTCTTCGGCCCGGCACCCGAGGCGCGCGCCGACGCACTTGTCATCACGGGCGGGATAGTGAGCATCGGCGGAGCGCCCAACTCGCGCAACGCTTTCCGCGGCTATACGTTCGATTTCTCCGGCGACAACTTCAGCGTCAGGGCCGGAGCCGGCGACACGGACGGGAGGCAGTCCCCAGACGGCCCGTGCGGCTTCGAGGCGTGTCCACCCGGCACTGTGGTCTCGCCGGGCAGCCGTGTGCACTCCGAGAGCACCGGCACTGTGATGCTCAACGGCGTCACCCACTCGGCATGGTTGTTTGGAACCAGCAGCATGACGTTCACGGGGCCGAGTGTCATCATCCCGAACACGGGCGAGTCGCTCATTGACGTCTCGACCAGTTTCTCCATGACCGGCACGATGGCCGTCCACGACCTGTTCAACCCGGAACATCCGCTGCTCTTCACCATGCAATTCACTGGACAGGGAACCGCCGTCCTGAGCTTCCAGCTCATCGTTAACGGCCCTGCAAATACCGGCTACTATCTGAGCCGCATCACTTACCAGTTCAGCGACCCCGTGCCCGAACCAGCCACGCTGCTGCTCTTCGGCACGGGGCTCGCGGGCGTGGCGGGCGCGTACCGGCGTCGGAGACGATGCGAAGGCTAAACGTGAGATAACCTTCGGCGGCTCAAAGACGAAGGCGCGGAGACGAAAAGGCTTCCTCAAGAGTCTCTTCGTCTCCGCGCCTTCGCGTTTGACTGTGCTCGGTCGTGCGTATCTTTTATCGAAGGCGGTAGTAAATCATCTTCACGTACTCGCCGGGGACGAGCTTCCAGCCGAGCGGTGAGCACCACCAGAGGCTTGCGCGCGGCGTCTGCCGGCCGGGCTCGACCGCCTCGACGCCGATTCGCACGCCGCTCCCCTCGAAGACTTTCCGCAGCGTCCAGAGAGCGCGCCGCGAGTGATAGCCGGAAGTGACGACAAGCAGCGAGCGCAAGCCGCGCGAGGCGGCGAACTCGCGCAGCGCTTCGGCCTCCTCGAACGTGCCCGCCGACTCACCGGGGACGACTTCGACGCTCGACGCAGGCACGCCCGCGTGCCGCAACTCCTCAAACGTGCGCTCGACGAAGAGCGGGTTGCGCTCGGCGACGGCGTCCCACCCACTGCGCTGCGCGTCGTTCGTCAGCAGGACGCGCGGCGCGCGGCCCTCTCCGAAGAGCTCCGCCGCGCGACGCGCCCTCTCCGGATAAGTCGCGGAGCCCGCGAGCACCACCAATGCATCCGCCCGGGGCAGTCCATCATTGACCACCAACCAGCTCGCCGCCGCCCAAGCCACCGCAGACCACGCGGCGAGCGCGATGGCCGCGACGAGCGCATAACGCACCGCGCGGCTCGTCTGGAGTCTCCCGCGTGGAACGGTCACGGCCTCCGCCTCCATACTCTTACGCGCTCGCGCGTGGGACGCCCGCGACCGCCTGCGCGGGCTCCGTCGCGCCGCGCGCGAGCATCCGTTCGTACAGCCCCTCGGCGTTCGCGAGTTGCGCCGCGCACGAGAATTTTTCTGCGACGACCCGCCGCCCGCGCTCGCCCAACAGCCGCGCCCGCTCCGGCTCCTTCAACAGCAGCGCGATGCGTTCGCCCATCAACACCTCATCGCCTGAAGGCACGACGAACCCCGTCTCGCCCTCCGCGACGGCCTCGCGCGCGCCGCCCACGTCCGTCACGACGACGGGGCGCGCCGCGGCCATGTATTCGAGTATCGAGTTGGAGAAGCCTTCGGCCTTCGAGCTGAGGACGCACACTTCAGAGACGGCGAGCAACTCGGCGATGCGCGCGCAACGTCCGGTGAAGAACACGTCACGCCCGAGCCCGAGTTCGGCGGCGGACGCGCGCAGGCTCTCAAGCAGACTCCCCTCGCCCGCGATGACGAAGGCTGCGTCGGCAATCTCTTCTTTGACGCGGCGCGCGGCGCGCAGGAAGGTCGGATGGTCTTTGGTTTGGCTCTGCACGTTGGCGACGATGGTGACGAAGCGGCGTCCGTGCGGCAGGTTGAGCCCCGCGAGCGCAGCGTCGCGGCAAAAGCCCTCGGGCGTCTCCACGCGCCGCGTGTCGAGTCCGTTGTAGAGCGTCACGATCTTTTCGCTGCGGACGCCGCGGCGCACGAGAAATTCGCGCACCGCCTCGGCGTTGACGACGATCCTGTGCGCGAGACCATAGGCGCGGCGCTCGACGAAATCCTGCACCGGGGTGCGGAAGCCCTCCGTGTCGCGGCGCGAGCTGATGCGCGCGGGGGTGCGCGCCAGCGCCGCCGCCGCCATGCCCAAGATGTTCGTGTAGAGGTCGTGCGCGTGGACGACCGCGATGCGTTGCTCTCGCAGTTGTCGCGCGAGCCGTGCCGACTGCCTGATGAAGCTCGGACTGGCGAAGCCGTTCAGCCGATACTCCCTGATCTCGCCGAGGCCGAGACTGTCGGCCTCGTCGCGCAGCACGCCGTGCGCGTTCATGCAGGCGAGCCCGACGCCGAAGCGCCCGTGCTCTTTGAGCAGCCGCACGAGCTGCAAGGTCTGGCGCTCGGTCCCGCCCTGCTCGAAGCTGTTGATGAGATGGAGGACGTTGGGCTTCAACGCTTGAACGCTCCCTTTACTTAAGCCAGCGCCGCCTCGCTGATTGATGCGGCGCGCTCGTCGGCGGCCATCCCGCCACCGTCCACGAACTGGCGGTGCCAGAGTTCAAGCACGAAGAGCGCCCACAGCTCGGTCGAGTGGTCGCGCCGCCCCCGCTCGTGCTCGTCGAAGAGCAGTTCGACGTAGCGCGGCTCGGCGAAGCCGCGTTGAAGAGAGAGCGGCTCCAGAAGCGTCCCGCGCACGCGGTCGCGGAGCTGCTGGTTGATCCACTGTTCGATGGGCACGCCGAACCCCTGCTTCGGTCGGTTCAGAATCTCGGCGGGCACGAGGTCTGAGACGGCGCGCTTGAGGAGGTACTTGGTTTCGAGTCCACGTATCTTGAGCGAAGAGGGGACGCGCGTCACGAACTCGATCAGACGATGGTCGAGCAGAGGCACGCGCGCTTCGAGGCTCGCGGCCATGCTCATCCGGTCAACTTTGGTGAGGATGTCGCCCGGAAGATACGTCTTACTGTCGAGGTAGAGCAGCGCGTCGAGCGGGTCTGCGGAGCCCGAGCGCGCGGCGAGCGCGCGGAACATCTCCGAGGGCCGAGCGGCCCCGCCGTTCAAGCTGCGTCGGAAGTCTTCGGTGTAGAGCGCGGATTTGTTGAGGCGGGTGAAGATTGAGACCGATTCGAGATAGCGGTCGAGCCCGTCGAAGGCCACGTCGTGGATGAAGTTGCGGCCCCGCGCGCCGTGCGGCAGCCTGCGCGCCGCGCGCTGCATCAGTCCCTCTCGCACGAAGCGCGGCAGGCGCGCAAAACCGCTCCGGCGCCTGTCTATCACGTAGCGCGTGTAGCCCGCGAACAGCTCGTCGCCGCCGTCGCCCGAGAGCACCACCTTGACGTGTTCGCGCGCGAGCTTCGAGACCATGTAGGTCGGGATTGAGGACGAGTCGGCGAAGGGCTCGTCGAAGTGCCAGACCAGCTCGTCCACGACCGAGCAGATGTCGGGCGTGACGACGAACTCGTGATGGTCGGTCTTGAAATGCCGGGCCGCGATGCGCGCATACTTCAGCTCGTTGTAGCTGTCCTCGTTGAAGCCGATGGAGAAGGTCTTGACCGGCTGCGCCGTGTGCCGCGCCATGAGTCCGACCACCGTGCTCGAATCCACGCCGCCCGAGAGGAAAGCGCCGAGCGGCACGTCGGCGACCAGCCGAATCCGCACCGCTTCGTCAAGGAGCGCGCGCAGCTCGTCCAGATAGTCTTCCTCTCGTCGCCTCCCCGACTCCTCGAATTTGAAGTCCCAGAATTGCTCGACGCGAACCCGCCCGCCTTCGAAGATGAGGTGATGGCCGGGCGGGAGTTTTTCCACGCCGCGAAAGATGGAAAGCGGGTCGGGCACGTAGCCGTAGGTGAGGTAGGCGTCGAGCGCCGCGGGGTCTATCTCGCGCCCGACCTCCGGGTGCGCGAGCAGCGATTTCAACTCCGAGCCGAAGATGAGCGTGCCGCGCGGCGTCAAGGTGTAGTAGAGAGGTTTTTTGCCGACGCGGTCGCGCGCGATGAAGAGGCTTTCTTTGCGCTCGTCCCAGAGGGCGAAGGCGAACATGCCGCGCAGGTGCTCGACGCAGCCCGTGCCGTACTCCTCGAAAGCATGGACGATTGCTTCGGTGTCCGAGCTGGTCTTAAACGTGTGGCCGCGCGCTTCGAGGTTGCGCTGGAGTTCGCGGTAGTTGTAAATCTCGCCGTTGAAGACGATGCTCAAGGCCGCGTCGCAGCCCGAGAGCGGCTGGTGTCCGCCCGCGAGGTCAATGATCGAGAGGCGGCGCATGCCGAGCGCGGCGCGGCCTCGAAGCAGCGTCCCCTGATCGTCCGGCCCTCGATGCGCGATGACGCGGCACATGCGCTCGAGCACGTCCCGGCGCTCACCCTCAGCGCGCCGCGCATCAACTTCACCGACGAATCCGGCTATTCCACACATGACTTTTTAAGACCTCACAGTGGCGTTTATCTCTTCAGCCGCCGCGACCGGCTCCCGTATCGGCTCCCAACGCGCATAGCGCTCGCCGCGGACGAATTTATAAAACGCGATGGCTGAGGCGAGATTCGCGAGCACGAAGTAGTGCGGGAGCGCGAGCACCCGCGAACGCATCCCGACGCGTTCGACGAGCCAGCCGAGCGCTGCCGCCGCGTAGAAGAGCGCCTGTCCCGCGAGGAGCGCCGCGAAGAACCAGAAGCGCGGCGCGAGCACCGCCGTCGAGAAGAGGACGAGCGCGAGGAAGACCGGCACGAGATAACGCATGACCTTGTGCGAGAGCAGCTCGACCGAGTAGAAGCCGCCGCGCGCGGGATTCATCAGCGCGCGATGCCGCCACAGGTCGCTGTAAGTCTGCGCGATGACGCGCACCCTCATGCGCAGCTCCCTGTCCGCGCGCCGGTTCGTCTCCTCCTCGCAGACGGCCCCGGGCTCGTAGACGGTCCGCAACCCTTGCTCGACCATCTTGGTCGCGATGATGAAGTCGCTGCACGCCTCGTTGTAGAGCGGCACGTAGGCCGCGCGCCGCACGGCGTAGAGACAGCCCGACGCGCCGATGAGCGAGCAGACGCGGCTCTCGTGCGTCTTCAGGAAAGTCTCGTAGCCCCAGTAAGATTTCGCGCCGCTCCCGACCGCCGAGTTCGAACGGTCAACGTAGATGAGTTTACCGGCGACGCACCCGACCGAAGCGTCCGCGAAGTTCGGCGCGAGCGCGCGCAGCACGTCCTTGCGATAGAGCGTCGTCGCATCGGAGAAAAGGATGACCTCGCCGCGCGCCAGCGCGACGACGGCGTTCTGCGCCGCCGTCTTGCCGAGCCGTTCGGGCTGCCGGTGCAGGCGCACCCCGCGCGCGGCAAATGAGCGTGCGATCTCGTCCGTGCGGTCGCCGGAGCAGTCCGAGGCGACGATGATTTCGAGTTTCTCGGAAGGGTATTCGAGCGCGAGTGTGTTCTCCAGTTTCGACGCGAGGTCGCGTTCCTCGTTGTATGCGGTAATGACGACGCTCATGCTCGGCTCGCACGCCGCGCGGCAGACGGGGCGCGGGCGCACGCGGCTCAAGGCCCACACCAGCGCCGGGTATCCGACATAGGTGTAGAAGAGCGCCGCCGCGCTCGACCAGAAGACCGCTTTCGCCACGAACTCAATGCTCATCCGACCCTCGAAGCCTTCGGCCCTTCGGTCATCCGCCCGCCACGGCGCCGAGTCCGGAAGCCGCGCCTTCATCATCCGCCCGCGCTTCGTCGGCGGGCGCCTTCGTCACGGCCACCGGCGCGCCCTCGCTCTCGTAGATGCGGCGCAGGCAGACGGCGTAACCGACGACATAATAAACGTACCACACGTACGCAACCGACGCGAAGAAACTGCTTATCACGTAGCCGACGAGCGAGGCTTGCAGCCCGACCGCGAGATAGTAGAACCGCGAACTCTTTCTCTCGCCGTGGGTCTCGCGCTCGATCACGGAGAGCCCTTTGAAGGGCGTCAGCAGGAACATCAAATAGACGGCGAGCGCGGGCAGCCCCATCTCCGCAGCCACCTGCGTATACGCGTTGTGGCTCACCAGATTGCGCAGAGAGACGAGCGGAAAGTTTCCCATCCCGATGCCGTTGATGGGGTTCACAATCGCCGTCCAGACCGAACGCATGAGAATCTGCCGCCGCATGTCGGAAGACCCCACGGGGTCGAGCCCCGGCATGAAGATCGAAAGCAGCCGTCTCAAATACTCTCCCGGCGCGAGCGCCAAAAGCACCACCACGCACGCGAACCCGAGCAGCACCACGCCCACGCGATTGCGCCGCCCGACCTTCCACGCCATCAGCCCCAGCGCCGCCGCCAGCCCCAGAAACGCGCCGCGCGAGAAGGTCACGACGACCGCCGCCAGCATGAGCAGCGACGCCGCCGCGTAGAACAGTTTACCGAAGACCGAGCGCGAGCCGAGCAGCATCGCGACCGCGACCGGCGCGACCGTCACGAGAAAGAGCGCAAGGTCGTTCGGGTTCCCGAAGATGCCCTCGCCCACGCCGCCGACGCGGTAGCCCTCGATCGTGAGGTTGCCCAGACGATAATCGTTGACCCCCTTCGCGCTGAGAATGATGCCCGTCAAGAGCGCGACCAGAAGCATCCCCCGCAGTCGCCGCTGCGTGCGGACGGCATTCACCATCACGACGAAGATGACCACGCAGCGGATGAAGACTCCGCTGAAGGTGTCCCAGGCCATGCCCGGGTCGAGCGCGAACGGAATCGAAAGGAGCGCGAAGAGGCAAAAGAGCAGGAGCAGGTTGACCTCCCTCGGGCGGGCGGTGAGAGTGCCTTCGAGCGTGAGTTGCGACAGAAAGAAGACGGCGAGCGTGAAGGTGCCGATGAAGAAAGCGATGGAGGCGGTGAGCGGCGAAGGGTAAAGCTCGGCGGGGCGCAGGTAGAGGACGACGGTGAAGAGCACAAGCGATGCGTAAGTCAGCCCGTGACCGCGCTTGAGAATCGCGGCCCCAACCCTCGAAGCGCGCGACGCCGACGCCGCGCGACTTCCCTCTTCCGGCGCGCCTGTGTCGGCTTCGGCAAATCCGGCGGAGAGGTCGCCGGGTGTCTCTTCGCCGAGGCCGCCGGAGAGGTCTTCAGACAGTTCGTCGCCCTCTTCACGCGGTAGCCGTGTCGCGCTCGATGCGCGCGTGACGGACTCGTAATCCCATGCCTGACGGTTGGAGGGCATCGGCGGCACTTCGCTCCCGCGAGACGCGTCTCGTGAGAGGCGTCCTAAGTCTCCTGAGGCTTAAACAGCCGCACGGAGGCGGGGGGCACTCCCACCTCCGTGCGGTCTCGTGGCGCGCCCCAACGCTTTTGCGGGCGACGGGCGCGGCGACTTTACGATGTTTCGCTAAACCGCGACGCTCTCCTCGGCGCCGACGGCGACCAGCGTCCAGACGCGCTCGCGCAACGCGATCTCAAAGCGCCGCGCCTCCTCGATCTCGCGGAAGGCGAGGGCGCGCAACTGCTGCTCGATGCGCCGCCGGTAGTCGGAGACGAGCGAGTCCGAGACGTTCAGACGCGCCGCAGCTTCGAGCTGCGTGATGTGCGCCGGGCTCAGGTAACAGTACCACAGCACGCCGAGCATGCGGTCGTACTGCTTGGTCTTGCCGCGCACGGCGGCATGCAGGCCTTTTAAAAAGTCGTCCACGTAATTCGCCGCCTCGTGCTCCGACTCGCGCCGCAGCAGAGACTGTTCGGGATTCTCGCGCCCGTCCACCGGCTCATAGCCCTTGCCCTCGTCGTCGTCGCCGCCGCCGATGGGCACGAGGTAGATATCCATCACGGGCAGGCGCGACATCACGAGGCTGCGCAAAGAGCGCACGTCCACGGGCGAGTCGCAGGCTTCGAGGACGGAGACGATGAGGTCTTCGAGGTCGGAGTTGCTGATGATGATCTGCGCGTCGCCCGTGCAGCCGACCATCCGTGTGTCGCGCTGGCGCACGGGGATGAGGTGCGCGCGCTGTTCGAGTTCCTGCGCGCCGCGGCGCGGCTTGTCCTCGCGCCACTCGCGCAGCCCGTAGATGCGGTCTACCAGACGCCGGTGCGGCTCGTCCTCGCCGCCCTCGGAGCCCGCGTTGTCCACACGCCGGAAGTTGGCGCTCGACTGGATGATGGTCGAGATGCGGCGGGCGAGGCGGTAAGACTGGCGAGGAGCGTGACGAAGAGCTCCTGCGTCATATCGAGGTAGGCGCTCCCGCGGTCTCCCTCTTCGACGAGCAGGCCGGCGCTGTGCGAGGCGCGCACGAGCGGGTGGTTGATGACAAGGCGCTGGAGTTCCGTCCACAGCCGACTGACATCGGAGCGGCGCAGCGATTCGACCCACGCGCCTGCGTGGCGCGCCGGTCTCTCGTGCGAGCGCCCCGGTTGCGAGGGGGTCTTTTCTTCGGTGGCGCTTGTCATGGAAACTTCCAAACGATGATCTTGATCTGCGGATGTAGCAGCCATGTTACTGATAGTTGTTGTGTGGGAGCAAGGCCGGAGATGCGTTTTAACGCGCTCGGTGGTGATTTTAACGCGCTCGGTGGTGAAGTTCAGGGGCGTGCTGGGGTTCAGCCCCTAAGCGTCTGGGCATGACGGTCGGTTCAATATTTTCAGCCGCAGACGAAAGAAGCGTCGGCCCGTGGGAGGGCGTCTCTCGCTCCGCCGGCTCTGAAGTTGATGATGACCTGCAAGGGGAATCCGCGCCGGATGCCGCGAATGGGTAACGGGCGCAGCCACCCTGAAGGGAGTTCGGACGGAGTGCTTTGGCGGGCACTCCCCGAACACAGTTGAGATGGTAACAGCAAAGCCGGAAATGAGCAACATCTTTTTACACCGTGGCCAAGACGTTGAAAAAAATGGAGAAAGCGTGCCCCGGGGAGGGAATTTGCGGGGGAGAAGTTTGGAAAACCGGGGGGATTCGTATTTTAGTTTCCGATGAATGAGTGAAGCGCGCGAACGTGGGTTTGACGGCTGCTGTGGTTCCTCGCCACGCGTCCTTTTTCTGCTCTAACCTCCGGCTTGTGCTGTGCCTTTCACGAACAGCGCTTCGCGAAGAGAACCGCACGCGCTCCCGACCGCAGGCGGCGAACAAGGAAAGAGAGGTCAAGGAGGAACCATGCGTTCTTCGAGCACAGCCAGATTCCGAAAGCTGCGGACATGCCCCTCGATTGAGTCGCTTTTAATTTACGGGCGAAGATCATCCACGGGCAGACAGCGCGACTTAATCGCCGCGCACCTCTCCGCCTGTGACTTTTGCAGCGCGGAAATGCAGTTACTCTCCCACCTCCCCCCGCCGGCGACAGCTCTCCCCTTCCTCGCCCTCGAAATTCCGAGGTCGCTGCTCCGCCTCGCCGAAGACCTGCTGTACGAGCCGGCGCTCAACCACGCGCGCTTGGCAGAATCAATTCAGGAGATCGAGCGCCTGACGCTAACCGACGCCTGACGACTACGGGACAGTACCGCGAGCGATAGCGAGCGGGTTGAGGTGCCCAATACTCAACCCGCTCGCTACGGCTCGCGGTACTGTTGTTGACAGCTCGTCTACTCGTCCTTCGCCGACCCGCCGCCGTAAAGCTCTTCAATCAAGTCACTGTACTTCTCGTCAATCACGCGCCTCTTCACCTTGAGCGTGGGGGTCAGTTCCCCGCCGTCAATCGAAAACTCGTCGGGCAGGAGGGCGACGCGGCGCACGCGCTCGTAGTCGGCGAGCGTGGAGGTGAGCGCGGCGATCTCCTTCTGGACGAGCTTGACGGCGGCGGGGTTCCGGCTCCATGCGACGCGCGAGGTGTGCTCTTCGGCCTGCGGCTCGGGGAGCGCGGAGGCGAGCGCCTCCCAGTCGGGGACGACGAGGGCGGCGGGGCCTTTGCGACCCGCGCCGACGACGACGACCTGATTGACATACTCGCTCTGCTTGATGACGCTCTCGACGAGCTGCGGCGCGACATACTTGCCGTTCGAGAGCTTGAACAATTCCTTCTTGCGGTCGGTGATATAGAGGCGGCCCGCCTCGTCAATCCTCCCCACGTCGCCCGTCTTGAGCCACCCGTCCTCGTCGAAGACGGCGATGGTGTCGTCCGGCTTGTTGTAGTAGCCGCGCATGATATTCGGCCCGCGCACCAGAAACTCGCCCTCGGCGTCGGTGCGCACCTCGATGCCCGCGAACGACGGGCCGACGGAGCCGACGCGGTTGTTGTCGGGCCGGTTCGCCGCGACGATGCATGTCTCGGTCATGCCGTAGCCCTGAAGGATGTCAATGCCTGCGCCGAGGAAGGCGTAGGAGAGCGCGGGCGAGAGCGCCGCGCCGCCCGAGACGAAGTAGCGCAGACGGCCCCCGACGCCCTCGCGCCACTTCGAGAAGACGAGGCGGCTCGCGGCCTCCTGCTGAATTTCGAGGAGCGGGGGGACGGGCTGACCTTTGTCCTTCAGCTCCGCGTAGCGCTGCCCGACGCCGAGCGCCCAGAGGAAGAGCCGCGACCTCCAGCCGCCCTGCGCCGTGCCCTTCTTGATGATCTTGTGATAGACCTTCTCGAAGAGGCGCGGCACCGCCGTCATGATCGTCGGGCGCACCTCGCGCAGGTACTCGCCCACCATATCGAAAGAGGCCGCGTAGTAGACCGAGACGCCGCTCCAGCAGAAGACGTAATAGACCGTGCGCTCGAAGATGTGCGAGAGCGGGAGCACCGAGAGGCTCACGTCCGTCGGGTAGATGGGGAGCGAGTTGGAAATCGCCAGCACGTTCGAGACGAAGTTGGCGTGCGTGAGCATGACGCCTTTGGGCTCACCCGTCGTCCCCGAAGTGTAGATGATCGTCGCGAGGTCTTGCGGCTCGACCGTGCCGAGCACTCTGTCGAAGACTTCCGGTTC
>JAIVJM010000216.1 GCA_020199995.1 Acidobacteriota bacterium
GCGCGAGGCGTCGCCGGTCTGTGGCCGTGAGCCCACGTTCGGCTGGCGTGGCTGGCTTACGCATGAAGCCAGCGTAGTGTCAAAGAGCTATTCGTGCAAAGACTTTTGGCTATTCACTTAGGATGCACTGTATTCTCATCTTGTCCTGCTTCCCCTGTGTCCACCCGCTCGCCGGAGTGCTGTTAAAAAAGTCTTCAAGCGGCGTGGCTAAAGTCGGCCATTTAGCTAACGCGGCGAGTTTCACTACCGACTCTAAGTTCCCACGCCCCCGACCCAACGGCAGCATCATAACTGCTACGGGCGGGAGGGGCGGTCGTGACCTCGCAAACTGCAACTCCCCGCTGGGCACGCCGTATCCCGCGTCAAGTATTTGCGTGGTTACTTGATAAAACTGCCCTCCCGGATTGTCGTCATTATCCGCGACAACTAGGATGCCCCTCACCGTATTTATGAAATCTTCATTAAGGGCAGCCGCCTCTAGGAAGCGGCGGAACTTGCTCACCCCTCCGGTGGTTTCATTAGCCCCATGAGGAAACTGAACTTGGTAATCCGGCAACTCCCGCGCTCGGATAAGTTCGGTGAAGAACGTCTTATCCGATGACCCTTCACAGAGAATCAACCGCTCCTTTGTATACTCTATTGGCAAGCGGCGTCTTACCTAACCTCTACGTCTTCTTCCAGAGCGGATAAAAACTGCTTCCCTTGAAAATGACGAAGATTGCATCCGGTGTCAGTCTGTACCGATCTAATCAAAGAGAACTCTTCCGGCTGTTCGGACAGGACGTTCTCTAGCGCGCCAAGGCACTCTGAACTATGAGTCGAGGCGAACAGTTGGACGTTATTATCACGGCAGAAGCTGAGAAGCACCCTCCACGCTTGGCCCATACGCTCGTAGTAAAGTCCGTTCTCAATTTCATCAATTATAATTACTCCGTTCTGTTGATTAGCGATTGCCACTAAACACGCCAGCATCTTGGATACACCTGTTGACACTAAACCCACCGGAACCTTTTCCGCGATACCTTTTACCGCCGCATAAACCATCGGCGCGTTAGCATTCAATTCCAAAGACAAGCTTTCCACCATCGGGAACAAAACCCGTAAAGCTTCCACTACAGGCTTCTCTTTACCTCTCTTGCTGAGATTTGAAAAATGCGCCGCTGTTTCCTGCGGGTCAATCGGTAACACGCTAGGGAAGAATGAACCGTTCAACGGTTCGGGAGTCCCTGTCACCTGTATGCCGTCCCCGCCGAAGTCAGGCTTTACAGTGGCAAGCCTTTGCCCGGCATGGAAATACTCAAAGGTTATGGGCGGAATGTGACTGATGAGGGGCTGGCCTTTCTTGGCCGAAACAAACTGAGTCTCTTGCTTGCGGCAAGAAATCTTAACGCTCCGCGCTAAATCCGCCGTCCCTTGAAAAGTAATCTTGACGGTGCGGTCTTGGTCGAAGTTATAGAACAAGTCCCGCCAGATGCCGCTCCGAGTGGCGGTAGATTCCGAGTAATGAAGCTGAGAACCTAGACCACGCCAGAGGCGCAACTTAAAGGACAGAGCAGGGCTACCGAGTGTGAAGTAAATGGCCTCAAGGAGTGCGGTCTTTCCGCTGCCGTTACGTCCGACCACCACGTTGACAGTTTTGAGGTCACGCAGAGTGACGTATTCGTAGCAGCGGAAATTCTCCAATGTGATTGACTCAATCATTCGGTAGTCGCTTGCCGATTCTTCGTTGATTTCAAAGCGTTGTAGTGCTTGCATACGATACTCCCAATGAGCAGACGACTCAATAGCAAGCTTATTGTAACAAAGTTAGTTACAAATATTAAGACACCTTTTCGCATGGTGCGTCAGCTATATTATTGCCCTTATCAGGGGCTTCAAAATCCATCTCCACGCCTTCCCCCACGGCTTGCGCCATGGGCTAAATTCTTCCGCCCCTTTGAGGGGCTTTTTCAAACCGCTTCTCGATTCTGGGATTCGACATTCCCGCAAACGAACAGCGACGGCGACGACGCGCGGAAAAAACCTCCACCCATGCCCTTTTTCCCGAACAGAAAAACCGCCCGCGAGATGGCACGGCGTTTCCTATGCAGTTTGAGATTGATTGTTATTCGGGGGCCGTTGAGACGAGAGCCGAAGCGCCCATGCTTCAACTACGCAACGTCGAAAAATTCTACGAGACGGGGGCGGGCCGCACCTTCGTTCTCCGGCGGCCAGCAGCAGCAGCTCGTCGCCATCGCCCGCGCCGTCATCCACAGTCCCCGCCTGATCCTCGCCGATGAACCCACCGGCAACCTCCATTCGAGTCAGGGCAAAGAGATCATGGATTTGTTCAAGCGCCTCAACGACGAGGGCACGACCATCATCCAGGTCACACACTCCGAGCAGAACGCCTCTTACGGCCACCGCGTCGTCCAGCTCGCCGACCGTCTGGATGGTTGAGTAGGACGGACAGAACTCATAAAGGGCGTGCCCCCCTGAGCGGGGGCCGTCTTGCAAGTGCTTTGTCAGGGGATTTCAAGCCGTCCCCGACAAAAATGTTGACAACGGGCGGCGCGCCCTGCTATAAGCCGGACATCCGGTTAACCGTTTACGTGAGTGGTGCGCCGGTCTGGCCGGTATTTATCTTTCCAAGCAGCAGACTTAAATAATTTAGTTTCAGGGCCGGAGCCGCTGGCCGGAAGTGAGGCCGCTGTTCCGGTGGGGGTTTTCGGGCCTCCACAGCCCTTAGCGGCGCGCGCACACTGCGAGAAGTGGCGCGCGCCTTACAAGGACGGGACACCGGCTGGCGACGACTCTTTGCCGACGCGGCTTCTCAAAACACACACGGGAGTAGGGAGAGGTTTATGAAAGCTCACAGGCTGACCTTTTTT
The DNA here is from genome assembly GCA_020199995.1 of Acidobacteriota bacterium. Classification (GTDB taxonomy): domain Bacteria; phylum Acidobacteriota; class Blastocatellia; order Pyrinomonadales; family Pyrinomonadaceae; genus JAIVJM01. The sequence continues at coordinate 2,871 of JAIVJM010000216.1, forward strand.
GCGTTGATGGCTTTGATGCTGGTCGGGGCCGCCGCGCCCGCATTCGCGCAGAGCGACCGCGGCACCGTCACCGGCACCGTCTCAGACCCCGGCGGCGCGGTCATCGCCAACGCCAAAGTCACCGCCACCAGTCAGGACACGGGCGAGGTGCGCGAGGTGACCTCCTCGGACGAGGGCAACTACACGCTGCCCGAGCTGAAGGCCGGGCTCTACAAGATCACGGTCGAGGCGCAAGGGTTCAAGACCGCGTCGAACGAGGGCGTCAAGGTCGCCGTCCAGGTAACGCACAGCCTCGACTTCAAGCTCGAAGTCGGCGCGGTCTCGGACGTCGTGACCGTGACGGCTGACGCCGCCACCAGCGCGATTCAGACCGACACGCCCGTGCGCCAGACCAACATCAACGAGCGGCAGGTGCGTGAGCTGCCGCTTCAGGTCAGCTCCGAGACCGCCGGGCGCTCGCCGCTCGCCTTCATCTTCCTCGACAGCAACGTCACCGCCGCCGCGGGCAACGGCACCAACGCCACGAACTTCCGTGTGAGCGGGGGTCAGGGGCTCGGCACCGAGATTCTGATTGACGGCGCGGCCACGCGGCGCGCGCAGAACGGCACGTTCTTCACCGAGGTCTCGCCGAGCCCGAACGCCTTTCAGGAGTTCACCGTCTCGACTTCGAGCTACTCGGCTGAGTTCGGCAACTCCTCGGGCGGCATCGTCAACTTCTCGATCAAGTCGGGCGGCAACCAGTTCCACGGCGAAGCCTACGAGTACCATCGCAACGAAGCTTTCAACGCCAACAGCTTCAACAACAACGCCGCCGGCAGCGACCGCAACGGGACGGCGCTTCTTCCGCGCCCGCGCGACCACCAGAACAATTTCGGCTTCAACCTCGGCGGCCCCATCTACACGCCGCGTTTCGGCGAAGGCGGTAAGAGCTACCTGAGCGGCAAGGACAAGGCCTTCTTCTTCTTCAACTACGAAGGCTACCGCTTCGCGCAGTCCGAGAACGTCTTCCTCACCGTGCCGACCTTGAGGATGCGGCAGGGCGACTTCGGCGAGCTGTTCACTGACCCGGCGGTGCTCGCGCGCTTCGGCCCCGGCGGCGTGCAGATTTTCGACCCGACCTCGGGCGGCTTCGGCGCACGCGCGGCGATCCCCGGCAACAACATCCCGGCCTACCAGTTGGCGACCGGGCGCACCATCATTGACCCCGTCGGCAGGAACATCCTCGGCTTCTTCCCCGCGCCGACGCGCGACGGCGTGTTCCAGAATTATCGTTCGAGCACCCAGCGACCGCTGACGATGAACCAGTACGTCGGCAAGGTGGACTTCATCCTGACGCCGATGCAGCGGCTGGGATTTAGCTACTCGTACCGCAAGCAGGACACGATTCAGGGCGGCGCGCCGCGCTTCCCCGCGCCCTTTGTCGCGGCGGGGCGCTGGAACCAGTTCTTCGTCTCGCACTTCGCGCGCCTGCAGCACGACTACACCATCAGCCCGACGCTTTTGAACCACTTCAACGCGGGCTTCACGCGCTTCGAGGTGGCGAACAAGAATTTCACCATCGGCTTCGACAATACGACGCTTGGGTTGAGGCCCAACTCGACGCAGAACAAGGCGTTCCCCCTCATCGGCTTCCCCGGCTACAGCGACCCGGCGGACCCGCGCGGCGACCCGCGCTCCTATCAGGGCTTAGGCTCGACTTTCTTCCACGACCAGTCGGGCGACAACGCCGTCGAGCTGAGCGACTTCATGACCTACGTCGGCGGGAGCCACACGATGAAGTTCGGGGCGGACGTCCGCATCCAGCAGTTCAACGTGAGCCAGCTCGTGCATCCCGGCGGCGAGTTCAACTTCCGCCACAACCAGACCTCGAACCGCGACAGGGACAACGAGGGCTGGCCCATCGCCAGCCTCATCACGGGCGCGACCGAGTTCTCCTTCAACAGCGAGCAGACGATTGACCCCGGCTGGCGGCAGTTCTCGCACTCCTACTTCTTCAACGACGACTACAAGCTGAGGCCAAACCTGACGGTCAACCTCGGCGTGCGCTACGACCTGCCGGGCCTGCGCACCGAGTCGAAGGATCGCTTCCGCGGGTTCGACCCGTTCGCGCCGAACCCGGCGGCGGGCGGTCGTCTCGGCGCGATTGTCGGCGCGGGCGGGCAGGGCGGGCAGGCCGCGCAGAGGTCTCTGGCCAAACCCGACCGCACGAACATCGGGCCGCGCGTCGGCTTTGCCTACGCGTGGAACGAGCGCACCGTGGTTCGCGGCGGCGCGGGTATTTACTACGCGCCCATCGTCTACGGCTCGGGCGGGCAGAACAACCTGACGGGCGGCACCATCGGCTTCAACACTCCCGTCCAGCCGAACATCAACGGCGGGGTGGGCGGCGTGCCCGACCTCTTCCTGCGCAACTACCGCGACGTGCTGCCGATTGACCCCAACGGCCAATTCCTCGGCTCTGACGTTGACTACTTCGACCCCGACTTCAAGACCTCGCGCACCATCCAGTACAGCCTCGACCTCCAGCGCGAGCTGCCCTGGAACTTCGCCTTCTCGGTCGGCTATGTGGGCCACCGCGCGACGCGCCTGCACTCGAACTTCGAGCGCTTAAACGCGATCCCCTTCAACGGCCTCAAGCTCGGCGCGGAGCTCTTGAACCGTCCCTTGAGCCAAGTCAACGCCTCCGAGCGCGCCTTCGCCGCCAGCGTCGGCGTGCCGCTCCCGGCCAGCAATAATGCGGTCTTCACGGGCTTCAACGGGACGGTCGGCCAGTCTTTGCGCCGCTTCCCGCAGTACCGCACCATCGTCAACCAGCTCGAAAGTCAGGGGCGGAGCTGGTACAACTCGATGCAGGTCAAACTCGACCGGCGCTTCTCGAACGGCATCCAGTTCGGCGCGTCCTACACCTTCGCCAAGCTCATCACCGACGCCTCGGAAGACCTGCTCGGAGCTTCGCCCATCGGGAGCCTCCTGCAGAACCCTTACGACCGCGAGTCTCTGCGCACGGTCTCGCCCAACAGCATCCCGCATGTCTTCGTCGTCAACTACATTCTGGAACTGCCGTTCGGCAAGGGCCGCCGGTTCCTGAACGAGGGCGGGGTCGTGGACAAGGTCTTCGGCGGCTGGCAGTTGGGCGGGATTCACCGCTACCAGTCGGGATTACCGCTCGTCATCCGCTTCTCGCGGGCCAGCGCCTTCGGCCCCGACACGACGGGCTTCAACACCGATTTGCGGCCCATCCTGACGGGACAGCCGATCCTGACCACCGACCCGCGGACGGGCGGGCGCGTCCGCATCATCAACCCCGCGGCGTTCGTCGCGCCGCCGGTTTATAACGAGGGAGCGCCCGCGCAGCGGCTGGGTGACGGGTCGGTGAACCCGGCCTACATCGCCTTCTACTCGAACCCGAACAGGTTCTTCGGCAACGCGCCCCCGGTCATTGATCAGGCGCGCGACCTGCCGTTCCTGAGCGAGAACATGAGCCTCCTGAAGAAGTTTCGCTTCACCGAATCGGTCGCGCTCGAAATCGGTGCCGAGGCTTTCAACATCTTCAACCGGCACCGCCTCGACCAGCCGAGAAGCGATATTGCGAACCCCGGCGAGTTCGGCTTCTCCAGCGTTGATAATGGCTACCGCCCGCGCGAGATTCAGGCGCGCGTGCGGCTCATCTTCTAAGCCGGACTGGCCGGCAGCGGGCGGATTCGGAAACTGCCTTCAGACTTTCAAGGCGCGGGAGAAGTCCGCTGTAACGAGACTCTTCCCGCGCCGTCTGTTTTTGAGAGACCTGTGCGAAGACGATTCAAACTGTGCGTGTCGGCGGCGACCGTCGTCGCCTGCGTCTGGTGCTCGTCGGCTGGGGTGGGGGACGTCGTCGCGCAGAAGCCTGCGCGGGGCGCGTCGCCGCCGCAGCAGCAGGCCGAGTCAAGCATCGCCGAGGGCATCGCGGCCATCAAGCGCGGCGACGAGGCGGCGGCCCGGACGCTCTTCGCGCGCGCTCTCAACTCCGACCCCGACAACGCGACGGCCCACACGTACCTCGGCGCGCTGGCCGACCGCGCGGGCGATTTGAAGGAGGCCGAGCGCCACTTCGCCGCCGCCGCCATCAACGCGCCTTTCCTCGCCTCAGCGCGCAACAACTACGGCGCGATCCTCATGCGCACGGGGCGCACGCAGCTCGCCGCCGCGCAGTTCGAGGCCTCGCTCAAGCTCGACCGCAACCAGCCGCACGCGCTCGTCAACCTCGCGCAGATACGCTTCGCGAGCGGCCAGCCCGAAGACCTCCGCGCCGCGCGCTCTCTGTTCGAGCGCGCCTACGCCATCGTGCCGGAGAGCGAGGTCGCGCGTGCCATCGTGATCGTTGCGCTGCGGCTCGGTGAAAGAGACGCGGCGGCGTCGAGCTACCGCGAATACGCCGCGCACCTCGCGGCGGGCGAAGAGTCGAAGACGAGCGCGGTGGGGGCGCGCGCCGAACTCGGCATGGGGCTGCTCGTCGCCGGGCTCTTCGACGAAGCCGCCGTGGAGCTGGGCGCCGCCGTCGAGCGCGAGCCCTCGAACGTCGGGGCGGTCGTCTCGCTCGCTCGCGCGCACCTCTCGCGCAAGGACATCCCCTCGGCGGGCCGCACGCTCGAAGCGGCGGTCGCGCGCGGCCTTGATGTCGCGCCCGTCTACGCCGCGCTCGCTGAGGTCTACGAGGCGGGCGGCTACGTCGAGAACGCCATCCCCGCGATGCGCCTCGCGATTGCGCGCGACCCGAAGAACGAGGATTACCAAATCCGCTACGGGCTGCTTTTGACCGACACGAAGGCCCCCGCCGCCGCCATCATCCGCCTTGAGGAGGCGCTCCGAGAGTTCCCGCGCTCCTCGCGGCTGTGGCTCGCGCTCGGCATCGCGCAGCTCAACATGGGGAAGAACGACGACGCGCGCCGGTCCTTCGCGCGCTCGCTCGAACTCGACCCGCGCTCCGTCCCGGCTCTGGCCTACCTCGGCACGACGCACGCCGAGCGCGGGCAGTACAGTGAGGCCGTCTCGTTCTACGAGCGCGCCATCGCCGCCGACGACGGACGGCTCGCCGTGCCCTACTACCTCGCCGCCGACACGCTCCTCAGGCAGACCGAGGTGGACGCGCCGCGCGCCGAGAAATATCTGGTTCGCGCGGTCGAGCTCGACCCTTCGTTCGCCGCCGCGCGCCTCGCGCTCGCCAAGCTCCACGTTCGCACGGAGCGCTGGGCCGAGGCCGCCGTGCAGTTCGAGCGCGTCGTCCAACTCGAACCGGGCCGCGCCGAGGCGCACTACCAGCTCGGGCGCGTCTACACGCGGCTCAAGCGGGCGGCGGACGCGCAGAGGGAACTGGCGACCTTCAAGCAGTTGAGCGACACGCAGAAGGAGCAGAAGGAGATCGAGCGGCGCGATCTGGTCCGCCGCCTCGCCAGCGTGCGCTTCTGAAATTTTTTCTAATCGAGCAAGGAGTATCCGGCATGAAGTCTTCACTCTCAGCCGTCGCGGCGCTGGCCGTCTCAATCTCGTGTGCGGCGTCGAACGCACACGCGCAGTCGCCGACGCCGCCCCGGTCCGCCAACAGTTCTCAAACGCAGCAGGCCGCGCCCGGCTACGACGAGTGGGGCGACGAATTCGGCGGCGGCAAGCTGGACGAGTCGAAGTGGGAGCGCTTCACCTTCGAGGGGACGGGCGGCGGCAAGCTCGAAGTCAAAGACGGGCAGGTGCGGATTCGCAGCGGCAACGGCACGCGCTCCGGCATCCGCACCCGGCAGTCGTTCGCGGGCGACCGCTACAGCGTCGAGGCGCGAATCGCGAAGGTCGGCCCGGCCATTCCCGAGCCGGGACAGAAGGCCGCGCCGCTCGGCTTCGCCGGCCTCACCATCCTCTTCGACAGCTCGGGCCGCAACCGCATCGAGTGGATTCTGACAAGTGAGGGCACGTTCGAGGCGTGGCAGGTCGTTGACGGGCGCGGCGAGCGCATTGACAACCGCAAGCTCGGGACGAAGATCAAGAACCCCTTGATCGGCGTCGTCCGCCGCGGCGACGAATTCCTCTTCGTCCTCAACGGCCCCGACAGCCCGCCCGGGGACGCGCAGGTCGGACTAAAGAAGAAGATCAAGAACATGCCGCGCTCCTTCCACGTCATGCTCTACGGCTTCGGGTCCTCGGAAAACAACTGGGACGCGGTGCGCGTCGTGACGATGAAGTAGCGTCCGGGAAACCGGAGGGCGACCGCCGACCGGGGCATCCGCCGGGACGGGAAAGCAATTAACATGGCCGGACAGGATAGACAGGATAAAGACGAAACGATGAACGCAGAACGCAGAACGCGGAATGAAAGAGAAAGCTTTTCGTCTTTAAGTTCATCGTTCGGCGTTCTGACTTCCGCGTTTGTCTTCATCCTGTTCATCCTCTCCATTCAGCTTAATTCCTCTTTCGTCTTGGCCGGCGCGGGCGTCTATGCGAACCCGGTCTTCGACTCCGACTTTCCCGACCCGACTGTTGTGCGCGCCACCGACGGATGGTTCTACGCCTACGCCACGCAGGGGCCGGTCGGGGCGACTCTGCATAACATCCAGCTGGCGCGCTCGCGCGACCTCGTCGGTTGGGAGCGGATGCCTGACGCCCTGCCCGAAAAGCCCATCTGGGCGAGCACCACACAGCTCTTCTGGGCTCCGGACGTGCACCAGCGCGGGCGCACCTTCTACATGTATTTCAGCGCCGGGCTCGACCCCGCGCCCGCCGCGCAGTTCAAACGCGAGGCCGGCGAACCCGACAGCAAGGAGGGCGTCTTCTGCCTCGGCGTCGCCACCTCGCGGAGGGCGGCGGGGCCGTTCGTCGCGAGCCAGCGGCCTCTCAAGTGCGGCCTCTCTTTCGTCAACATCGACCCGATGGCCTTCGACGACCCCGCGACCGGCAGGAAGTACCTCTACTGGGGCTCGGGCTTTCAGCCCATCAAGGTGCAGGAACTCACGGACGACCGGCTGAGGTTTAAAGAGGGAAGCAAAACGATCGAGCTGGTGCGAGCCGACAAAAACGTCCCTTTCCAGACGCTCGTCGAAGGCGCGTGGGTGACGTATCGCGGCGGCTACTATTATCTTTTCTACTCCGGCGAGAACTGCTGCCACGGCCCTTTGCAGGAGATTAAGTACGCCGCGCTGGTCGCGCGCTCGCGCTCCCCCGTGGGGCCGTTCGAGACGCTCGCCGCGGCGTCGAAGGCGAAGGACAGCGCCGTGCTGCGCCGCAACGACGTGTGGATCGCGCCCGGCCACAACTCCATCGTCACCGACGACGCCGGGCAGGACTGGATCGCCTACCACGCCATCAACGTCAATAAGCCGTACCTCGACGCCGCCGTCAGCGGCGACCGCGGCGTGCGCCGCGTGATGCTGCTCGACCGCATCGAGTACCGCGACGGCTGGCCGCGCATCGAGACGGGCACGCCTTCAAAGACCGAGCGGCCCGCGCCCGTAGTGCGAGCGAAGCGCCGGGTGAAGAAATAGATGAATCTTTCCTCACCACACGTCGAAACGACTCGGGGGCTTTCGCGACGCGCGCGGCGTGGCTCGTCGCCCGCCGTCGCCGTCGTTCTCTTTCTGCTCGTCGCCGCCGGCTCGGCGCGCGCGCAGACCGTCAAGCTCGAAAGCGGCTGGGAGTTTCTTCCTGATAAGACCGCCTCGCTCACGGTCGGCAGCGCGGCGGGCGCGGAAGGCTGGCGCGCGGCGCGGGTCGGTCTCTCATGGAACGCGCAGTTCGAGGACTTGCGCGACTACATGGGCGTGGCGTGGTATCGCGCGCGCTTCGCCGCGCCGGAACTCGGCGGCGGGCGGCGCGCACTCCTACGCTTCGGCGCGGTTGATTACTTCGCCGAGGTCTACGTTAACGGGAAAAAGGCGGGCGAGCACGAAGGCGGCTATATGCCCTTCCATTTCGACGTGACGGATTCACTCAAGCCCGGAGCGAACGAGCTGCTCGTGCGCGTCACAGACCCGCCGATGGACGAGAAGGAAAATCTCGCGCGCTTCCCCTCGATGCTCTACAAAGAGATTCCGCACGGCAAACAGAACTGGTACGTGCAGACCGGCGGCATCTGGCAGCCCGTGTGGCTCGAAGTGAAGCCGCGCGTTTACATCTCGGACGTTAAAGTCTTCTCGCGAGTTGACGGCACGGTCGGGGTCGTCGTCCGGTCGCGCATCAACATGGTCCCGCGCACCGTCACCATCGAACCCGGCCCGAAGAAAATCTCGTTCGTCGAGGGCGAGCCTGCCGACCCCGCGCTTCGCAATGCCGCCGGTGCGCTTCAGCTCGGGATTGAGGTGCGAGTCATTGATCCGCAGGGCGCATCTATCACTGTTCCTCCCGCCGATCCGGGAACCGGCAACCCGTACTTCACGACCAAAATCCCGAACCCGCAGCTATGGAGTCCTGACCATCCGAGGCTCTACACGGTCGAGGTTAAGTTCGGCGAAGACACATACACCGACCGCTTCGGCTTCCGCTCGTTCGAGGCGCGCGACGGCAAGTTTTACCTCAACGGCGAGCCGTACTACATGCTGGCGGCGCTCGATCAGGACTTCTATCCGGAGACGATTTACACCGCGCCCTCAGAAGGATACATCCGCGACCAGATGCTGAAGGCGAAGCGTCTGGGCCTCAACCTGCTGCGCTGCCACATCAAGGTCTGCGAGCCGTCGTATTTGAAAATCGCGGACGAAGTGGGGATGCTTGTCTGGTACGAGATACCCTCTTGGAACGACTTCAATCACTTCTCGCCGAAGGCGGCGGAGCGCGGCGAGCACGTCTTCCGCGGCCTTCGACCGCGCGAAGAATCTGACCGAGGCGCGCGGCATCCTCGTCGTGGACAACAGCGCGTGCTGCGATAACTTCCACGTCAAGACGGACATTGACGACTTCCACCGCTACAACTCGATTCCCGACTACCACGCGGACTTCGACCGTTGGGTAGCGGACTTCGCCGCGCGCCCGCGCTGGTCGTTCAGCCCGCACGGCGACGCGGTGCGGACGGGCGGCGAGCCGCTCGTCGTCTCGGAGTTCGGCAACTGGGGCTTGCCGAAGCTGCCCGCGGAGTTGCCTTGGTGGTTCGCGCGCGACTTCGGCGGGCGCGAGGTGACGCGGCCCGCGGGCGTGCAGGAACGCTTCCATAAGTACCAACTCGATACGGTCTTCCGCGACTACGACGCGCTGGCCGAGGCGACGCAGTGGCACCAGTTCCGCTCGCTCAAGCACGAGATCGAGGAGATTCGCCGCCACGCCTCGATTCAGGGGTACGTCATCACCGAGTTCACCGACATCAACTGGGAGGCGAACGGCCTCCTCGACATGTGGCGCAATCCGAAAGCCTACGCGGCGGAGCTGGCGAAGATTCAGCAGCCCGACGTGATCTTCGCGCGGCTCCCGAAACGAAACTTCACGAGCGGCGAGAGCATCGAATTTGAAGTCTACTTCTCGCACTACGGCGCGAAGCCGCTCGGCAACATCAAGACGGAAATGCGGTTCGAGTCGGGCATGGGCGGCGCCGCGGCGGGGGACGAAAAGGTCGGAGCGCCCGGGAGCGTCACAAAACTTCTGCCCGTCCGCTTTGTCGCGCCGGCGGTGGAGAAACCGCGCCGTGAGGTTCTGCGGATGAAGGCGAGCACGCGTGACGGCGCGCTCGTCGCCGAGAACAGCTACGAAGTATTTATCTTCCCGCAGCCGTCGAAGAGGACGGGTACGCTCTTCTTTCACGCCGCGCCGCAGGGTCTTGAAGAACTTGCGAAGTGGAACGCCCTCAAACGGGAGGCAGCGCGCGGCGGGCACAGTGTCGTCGGAGATTGGAAGAAAGTCACGCCGACAACTCTCGTCGTCGCCCCCGTTCTGGACGTGGAGGTCGAGAAGCACCTGCGCGGCGGCGGTCGCGCCGTCATCCTCGCGGACTCGAAGGAGGCGTTCCCCGCGGGCGCGCCGTTTAAAGTCGCGGCGCGTGAAGGCGACCTCGACGGCAACTGGGTGACGAACTTCAACTGGGTGCGTCAAAGCGCCGCGCCCTTCAGAGACGCGGCGGTGGGCGAACTGCTCGGCTTCGAGGGCGTCGCCGCCGTCCCCCGTTTCGTCATCCGCGGCGTGCCGGGCGAGGCCTACGCGGATGTTCTCTCAGGCGTCTTCTACGGCTGGATCAACAATAACGCGGCGCTCATGGTGGGCGTCAAGGTGGGAGGGGGTAAGATGCTGGCGACGACGCTGCGCTTCGACGCCTACGGGCGCGACCCCTTCGCGACGCGCCTCTTCGACGCCATGATCCGGCACGCGGCCTCGCCGGAGTTCGCGCCCCGGCTCGACTGGGACGCGGCGCGGGCGAAGTGAAGGGGACAGTTTTCAGTTTCCAGTCTTCAGTGTTAAAGATTTCGGGTTCGTGATTCGAGGCTTCGGCTCAAGTGGGGGGAGGGCAGGGTTGATCGAGCGCGGCACCATGCGGCGGGCTTTCCACGAACTCTTCGGGCGCGAGCCGCGACTGTTTCGCGCGCCGGGCCGCGTCAACCTGATCGGCGAGCACACGGACTACAACGGCGGGTTCGTCCTCCCGCTGGCAATTGAACGCGAGACACTGGTGGCCGCAGCAGTGCGCGAAGACCGCCGCATCGTCGCGCACTCTTTGAATCTCGACGAGCGCGCCGGGTTCGATCTGGATGAACCGGGCGGCGGCGGGCGGCGCGGCATCTGGCTCGACTACGTAGAGGGCATGGCGCGCTCTCTGGAATCGCGCGGCGCGCGCCTGCGTGGAGCGGAACTCCTGATCCTCTCGGACGTGCCGGTGGGGGCCGGACTCTCTTCTTCGGCGGCGCTCGAAGTGTCGGCGGGGCTCGCGCTCACGTCCCTTGCGGGGGCTCATGTGGACGGGGTCGAGCTGGTGCTCGCGGGCCAGCAGGCCGAGCACACCTACGTGGGGACGATGTGCGGCATCATGGATCAGTTCGTGGTCTCGCTCGGGCGCGCGGGGCACGCGCTCCTCATAGACTGCCGCACGCTCGAAGCCACGCCCGTGCCCTTAGACACGCGCGAGACGGCCATCGTCATCTGCGACTCGCGCGTCAAGCACGAGCTGTCCTCTTCGGAGTACAACACGCGCCGGGCCGAGTGCGAGCGCGGCGTCGAGCTTTTGAGCGAGTACCTGCCGGGCGTCACGCAGTTGCGCGACGTGAGCGCCGAAGGGTTCGAGCGGTACGAGTCGCGTCTGCCCGAGCCCATCAGGCGGCGCTGCCGGCACGTCGTCCAAGAGAACGAGCGCGCGCTCAGGGCCGCCGATGCCCTGCGCCGCGGCGACCTCGCGGAGGTGGGGTGCCTGATGCGCCGCTCGCACGAGTCGCTGCGCGACGACTACGAGGTGAGCTGCGCGGAGTTGGACCTGCTGGCCGAGACGGCGTGGAGCTACGGCGAGGGCGTCGTCGGCTCGCGCATGACGGGCGGAGGCTTCGGCGGCTCGACCGTGAGCCTCGTCCGCCGCGCGGCGCTGGAAGACTTCGAGCGGACGATCACGACCGAGTACCAAAAGGCCAAAGGCTTCGCCCCCGCCGTCTATGTCACGGACGCGGGCGACGGAGCGGGGGAAATAACGCAGAACTCAGAACGCTGAACGATGAATTGTAAGAAGTCTTCAGTTTTCAGTTCTTGTCTTTGCTGAAAACCGAAAACCGAAAACTGTATTTAGTTCATCGTTCATCGTTGCGGACTTCTGACTTTGATTCTATGAGCAGCATCAGGGAAGTGGCGCGCGAGGCGGGGGTTTCGACGGCGACCGTCTCGCACGTCATCAACAACACGAGATACGTCTCTGAAGAGGTACGCGCGCGCGTCGTCGCGGCGGTCGAGCATTGCGCGTACTATCCGAACGCGCACGCGCGGAGCCTCGCTTCGGGGCGCAGCCAGATCATCGGCCTCGTCATCTCGGATATCGCCAACCCGTTCTTCCCCGAGCTGGTCAAGTCAATCGAGACGGCGGCCTTCGAGCGCGGCTACGACGTGATGCTCTCGAACACGAACTATGACCCGGAGCGCACGTCGCACTACGTCCGGCGCTTCATCGAGCGCAAGGTGGCGGGCGTCGTCCTGATGACCTCGGAGCTGGACACGGCGCTCATCGGCGAGCTGGCGCGGCGCGACGTGTCGGTGGTCTTCCTCGATTTGGGGAAGCCCGGCGTCCACATGAGCAACCTGTGCGTCAACTACGATGCTGGAATCGAGGAGGCCATCTCGCACCTCGTCTCGCTCGGCCACCGGCGCATCGCCTTCATCGGCGGCCCCGCGTCTCTGCCTTCGGCGGAGAAGCGGCTCGAAGCCTTCCACGGCTCGCTCCGCCGACACCTGCCCGAAGCGCCCGTGCTCGTCTACCACGGCGACTTCAAGTTGGAAGGCGGGCGGCGTGCGGCGTGCGAGATTATGGCGGGGCGGGGGCGGCCCACGGCTGTCGTCGCCGCCAACGACATGATGGCGCTCGGCGCGATGGGCGAGTTCCGCGCCGCGGGCCTCGACATTCCGCGCGACATCTCGATCATCGGCTTCGACGACATCGCCTTCGCCTCTCTCATCGAGCCGCAGTTGACGACCGTCTGCCTGCCGCGCATCGAGCTGGGGCGGCGCGCCGTCGAGGCCGTGTTGGCGACCATCGCGCGCCCCGACCAGCAGGGCGTCGAAATCAACATCCAGACATACCTCGTGATCCGCCGCTCGACGGCCCCCGCGCGTTTGGATTGACCGAATGGCGCGGGCGGCGGGCGGCGAAGAAAATTCGCACCGCTGTAAACAAGACAAGGGACGGAAAAAGAAGAGATGAGAAAAATCATGTTCACTCCTCGCGCCGCGCGCGCGGAGTTTAAAGGCACGCAGCCTCAGGAGTCGAAGGCAAAGGGCGCGGGGCGCATGCTCGCACTGTTGATGCTCTTGGTCGCGGCTTCCGCCGTGGGCGTCTCCGCGCAGCGGCGCGGCACCTACCGGAACCCGGTCGCCGCGGGCGACTATCCGGACCCGTCAGTGATCCGCGTCGGCGCGGACTACTGGGCGGCGGCGACCTCCTCGGAGTGGGCGCCCGAGTTTCCCATCCTCCACTCGCGCGATCTGGTCAACTGGGAGGTCGTCGGCTCGGTCTTCCGCAAGCGTCCCGAGTGGTCTGTGGGCAGCTATTGGGCTCCGGAAATCTCGCAGCACCGGGGGCGCTTCTATATCTACTACGCGGCGCGCAAGAAGAGCGGGTCGCTCTGCGTTGCCGTCGCCACGGCGCGCAAGCCCGAGGGGCCGTACACCGATCACGGCCCGCTCGTCTGTCAGGAGGTCGGCTCGATTGACGGCTTCCCCGTGGACGACGAGCGGGGCCGCCGCTACCTGCTCTGGAAGGAGGACGGCAACAGCGTCAGCAAGCCGACGCCGATCTGGGCGCAGAGGCTTTCGGCTGACGGCACGAAGTTGATTGGCGAGCGGAAAGAAATTCTGCGCAACACCGAGCCGTGGGAGAAGCACGCCAGCCTGCCTTACGGCGATCTCATCGAAGGCCCGGCGGTCGTCCGCCGCAATGGCTGGTTCTACATGTTCTATTCGGGCAACTTCTGCTGCGCCCGCGAGTGCAACTACATGGTGGGCGTGGCGAGGGCGCGCCAGCTGCTGGGGCCGTGGGAGAAGAATCCGTCGAACCCGATCATGGCGGGGAACGAGAACTGGAAGTGTCCGGGGCACGGCACCATCGTCGCGGACGCGCAGGGGCGCGACTGGATGCTGTACCACGCCATGGACTCGAAGGATTTCGTCTACGTCGGGCGGCAGGGACTTCTGGACGAAGTGAAGTGGGGGCGCGACGGCTGGCCCACCATCAACAACGGCCGGGGGCCGAGCGCACGCGCCGATTCGCCCGCGGGCGTCCGCGCCGTGTCGTCGGACGCGCACCGCTTCTTCGACGATTTCACCACGGCGAGCCTCCGCCCCGGCTGGCAGTGGCCCGCGGCCAACGAGCCCTCCGTCTCGGTCGAAGCGAGGCGGCAGGGGTGGCTCGCGCTCGCGCCCGCCGAGGGGCAGGCGGAGAGTGCTGTGGGGGGCGTCGTCGCGCGCTCGACGACGACGGGCGATTACGAGGCGACGACCGAAGTGGAGACGCGCACGCTCGCGGGCGGCATGAGCGCGGGGCTCTCGGCCTTCGGCGACATGGAGAACGCGCTCGGGGTGAGCGTCGGCGGCGGCAAGGTGATGCTGTGGCGGCGCGAGAGGAAAGGCGAGAGGACGGAGCAGACGACGGTCGCGAGCGTGGACGCGCCCGCCGGGGCGACGCTCCACCTGCGGATGCGCGCGCGCGACGGCCAGCGTTACCGCTTCGCCGTGAGCCGCGACGGGCGGAGCTGGCAGGAGGTGGGCGAAGAGGTTGACGGCGGCTACCTCCCGCCGTGGGACAGGGGCGTGCGCGTCGCGCTCACGGCTGGCGGCGCGCGCGGCGTCGCGGCCCGCTTCGGCTTCCTGCGCGTTGAGCCTTCGCGCTGAGAGAGTCTCTCATCAATCGAACTAAACAATCGGAGATAACAAAATGAAATCGCACATCAACGGTCGGCGCTTCACTCTCTACTTCCTTTTAGTCGTCGCACTCTCGGCGCTCGCGCTGGCGGGATGCCGGAAAGAGGGCGGCGGCGGAGGAGGCGGCGGCACGGGCGGCGGCGGCACGACGGCTGGCGGTAAGACTGCGGGTAAGCTGCGCGTCGGCTTCTCGCAGATGGAGCACAGCGGCCCGTGGCGCATCGCCGAGTCGCAGAGCATGAAGGACGAAGCGGCCAAGCGCGCAGACCGCTTCGAGCTGATCGTCACCGACGCGCAGGGGCAGACCGCCAAGCAGGTCTCGGACGTGGAGGACTTAATCGCGCAGCGCGTGGACGCCATCTTCCTCGCGCCGCGCGAGGCCGTGGGCTTCGAGCTGGCGCTGCAATCGGCGAAGGAGGCCGGGATCCCCGTCTTCCTCATCGACCGCGAAGTGAAGGGCGAGGCGGGCAAAGACTTCGTGACCTTCATCGGCTCGAACTTCGTCGAGGAG
>JAIVJM010000156.1 GCA_020199995.1 Acidobacteriota bacterium
GAGCGCCTCGGCGTAGGGCGGCGGCTCGACGCCGCGGACGTGCCGCGCGAAGAAGTCCGAGAGGTCGAACCCGGCCACCTCTGAAGCGACGCGCGCGAACTCCTCGTCAGTGTAGCCGCGCCCGCGCAGGTAGTAACTCTCCTTCGGGCTCTTCAGGTAAAACTCCTCGTAGGCGCGGCGCATCACGTCGTCGAGCGAGACGCGACCGCGCGTGCGGCCCCGGATGAGGAGGTCGAGGACGAGGCCGAGCGTCTCGCCCTTCGGGTAGTAGCTGACCGAAGTGTTGCCGAGGTTCGTGCGCTGCTCGCTCGCGCCGCGGTCGAGGAAGGGCGCAAGCAGCGACGACTCTTCGGCGCTCATCAAACGGCTCCCCGGCGCGTTCTCGATGCCGCTGATGGTTCCGGCGTAATCGTCGAAGAGCTGTTGGTCGTTGGTGATCCCGGCGCGGCGCAGGAAGAGCGTGCCGTAGTAGTTCGTAAACCCCTCGGCGATCCAGAGGCCGCAGGTCTCGACGGGCCGCGTGAAGTCCCACGGCCCCAGCCCGGCGGGCCTCAGCCGTTTGACGTTCCAGACGTGGAAGAACTCGTGCGAGGCGGTCGCGACCGCGCCGTCGTAGATATCCTTGCTGGCGAGCGCGCCCGTCTCGACGATCTGCGTCGAGGTGAGATGCTCCATGCCATCGCCGCGCGTCGCCGTCGGGTCGAAGTGGAAGAGGAAGGTATAGCCCTCGAACTCGGGCGTGCCCATCATCGCCGTCTCGGCGCGCACTATTCTTTCGACATCCCTCACCAGCGCGTCGCGCCTCCCGCCCTCGTCGCCGAACGAGTGGACGACGACGCGGTAAGTCTTGCCTTCGAGCTTGAAGGTCTGGACGGTGAAGTCGGGCGCAATCTCGGTCGGCGCGTCGGCCAACAGGTCGTAGTTCGGGAACTCCCAGTCGAGCTGCCCCTCGCGCTTCGTGTAGCCGTTGACGGCCTTCCAGCCCGAGGGCGGGACGATCTTGAGCGAGACGGGGTCGGGCTTGTGGCCGACGACATACATGAAGACTGAGTGGCCGTTGTAGTTGGCGTGCCGGCGGTCGAGCTGCGAGAAAGTGCCCGAGAGGTCGTCGGCGAAAACCTTATATCTGAAGGTCAGGTACTTTGAGGCGGCTGCGACGCGCCAGGTCTGCGTGTCTCTGCGCGACACCGCGAGCTTGACCGGCTCGCAAAGGTCCGATGGCGCGCAAGCAGTCTCGGCGCGAGCCTCCTGCACGTTCTTCGCGAAGTCGAAGACGGCGTAGCGGCCCGGCGACCAGCGCGCCATCTGAAAATCCACGTGGCCGCCGACCACCACCACGCCCTCCACGTCAATCCGCACCTCGAAGAGGTGCGACTCGGGCCGGGGCATCGAGAGCGTGTAGGCGACGCGGTACGACGGCGCGGCGGCCCCCTCCTGCGCGACACAGAGCGGCGCGCAGCAGCAGAGCGCGAACAGGAAGAGCGCGAGTGAGAAGAGGCGACGGGCTTTGGCGAAAGGGACTAAGCGACTGACTTCAGACGACATGCGTGCGGCTCCGGATTTGAAAGTTGAGAACGAGACCGAGATGATAACAGCCGCGCGTTTATCCGCGCACGCCGGCAGAGAGCGCAAGACCTCCGGCTTGACGCCGCGCGCGCCGCTCCGTTAGCTTGTGCCCGAACGCACCGAATTCCCGTCTGCCTTTCGGCCTCCGGACTTCGACATGGACACTACCGAACGACTCTACTATCAAGATTCGCACCTCACCAAGTTCGACGCGCGCGTCCTCTCAGTTTCGGACGCCGGCGTCGAAGGCCGCGTCGCCGTGAGGCTCGACCGCACGGCCTTTTACCCGACGGGCGGCGGGCAGCCGACCGACACGGGCGCGCTCGACGAGGCGCGCGTCTTCGAGTGCGTGGACGAAGAAGAGCGCGGCGTGCTGCACCTCGTCGAGGCGGCGCACGCGCCCGAGGTCGGCGCGCTCGTCCGAGGGGAGGTGGACTGGACGCGCCGCCGCGACCACATCCAGCAGCACACCGGCCAGCACATCCTCTCGCAAGCCTTCGTCGAGCTGCACGGCGCAGAGACGCGCGGCTTTCGCATGATGTCGGAGGCCTCCGAGATCGACCTCGAACTCGCCTCGCCCGGCGACGCGGCGATAGAAGAGGCCGTCAACCGCGCCAACGAGATCGTCTGGGACGACCGCCCCGTCCGCGTCCACCACGTCACGGCGGAGGAGGCCGCGCGGATGCCCCTGCGCAAAGACTCGGAGCGCGAGGGCGCGCTCCGCATCGTCGAGATCGAGGGCTTCGACATGAGCCCGTGCGGCGGCACTCACGCGCACCGCACGGGCGAAGTCGGCCTCGTCGCCGTGCGCTCATGGGAGCGCGCGAGGGGCCTCACGCGCATCACGTTCGTGGCGGGCGCGCGCGCCCTCGCGGACTACCGCCGCGCGAACCGCACGGCGCGCGCCGTGGCCGCATTGTTCAGCGCCGGGCGCGACGAGGGGCCGGAGGCGGTCGCGCGCCTGCTCGAAGAGAACAAGCTTCTGCTGCGCCGCGCGCGCGCCCTCGGAGAGACGGCGGCGCGCGCGGAGGCGCGTGAGCTGCTGGAAGAGGCCATGCAGGTTTCGGGCGCGGGCACTCCGGGCGGGGGCGCGCGGCTCGTCGCGCAAGTGCTCGAAGCCCGCGACGCCGAAGGGCTGAAGCGTCTGGCGTCCGCGCTCGTCGAGCACGCGGGCACGGTTGCGCTCCTCGGCTCGCGCGAGGGCGCGGACGCCCGGCTCGTCTTCGCACGCGCCACGGATGCACCGGGCGATATGAACGCGCTCATGCGCGAAGCCTGTCAGATGCTCGAAGGACGCGGCGGCGGTCGCCCCGACATGGCGCAGGGCGGAGGTCGCCGCTCAGACCTCCTCGTCGAAGCAATCGAACAGGCGGCGAGCAAGCTCTCGGACGAGCCTTAAGTTTGACTTGACACTTCCCCACCCGACTTCCTATCATCTCACTTCCGTGTGGGGCAGTAGCTCAGTTTGGCAGAGCGCCGCGTTCGCAATGCGGAGGTCAGGAGTTCGACCCTCCTCTGCTCCACCAAAAGATTCAACGACTTACGGCGGGACC
>JAIVJM010000157.1 GCA_020199995.1 Acidobacteriota bacterium
AGCGACGCGCCGAACATCGGGCTCAATATCGAGCTCGACGCCATCGCCGCCACCGTGGTCGGCGGCACGCCGCTGACGGGCGGGCGGGCGACAGTGCTCGGCACGCTCGTCGGCGCGCTCATCATGCAGATCATCACGGTGAGCTTCAACATGAACGACATCAAGTATTCGTGGTCGCTCGTCGTCAAGGCCGCGATCATCATCTTCGCCGTCTACATTCAGCGCCCGAAGGTCGCGTGACCATGAGAGTGTCATTCAAACAACTTCTTCTCGCCGCGCTGCTCGGCCTGCTGTGTGTCGCGACCGACTCGGCGCAGGCGCGGCAGGGGGCGGTGACGTACACGAACCCGGTCGTCGCGGGCGACTACCCGGACCCTTCGGTCATCCGCGTCGGCGAGGACTACTGGGCGACGGTGACTTCGGGCACGTGGGCCCCGCACTTCCCCCTGCTCCACTCGCGCGATCTGGTCAACTGGCGCGTCGCGGGTTTCGTCTTTCAGAAGCGGCCCGCGTGGGTCAAGAGCGACTTCTGGGCTCCGGAAATCATCGAGGATCGCGGGCGCTTCTTCGTCTACTACACGGCGCGGCGCGACGACGGCCCGCGGAAGACGGGGACGCTGTGCGTGGCGGTCGCGACCGCGAACGCGCCCGCCGGGCCTTACACCGACCACGGCCCGCTCGTCTGCCAGATACCCGAGCTGAAGGACGTCGGCTCGATTGACGCCTTCTACGTGCGCGACGAGGCGGGGCAGCCCTATCTCGTCTGGAAGGCCGACGGCAACGACGCCGAGCCCGACCAGCCGACTTCGATCTTCGCGCAGAGGCTTGCGGAAGACGGGACGAAGCTCGCGGGCAAGCGCAGGGAGATTCTGCGCAACACGGCGAAGTGGGAGCGCCACGTCACCGAAGGCTCTTTCATCATCCGTCGCGGCGGCTGGTTCTATCACTTCTATTCGGGCAACGCATGCTGCGGTCGCGGCTGCGACTACGCATTGGGCGTCGCGCGCGCGCGCAAGCTGCTCGGCCCGTGGGAGAAGAACCCCGCGAACCCGATCCTCGCGGCCAACGACGACTGGCAGTGTCCGGGGCACGGCAGCATCATCACGACGCCGGACGGGCGCGACTTCCTGCTTTATCATTCTTACCGCCGCCGCCGCGACACGTTCGCCATCGGGCGCGAGGCGCTGTTGGACGAGGTGCAGTGGCCGGGCGCCGGGGAAGGCTGGCCCACCATCAACCGCGGGCGCGGCCCGACGAGCGTCGCATCTTCGCCGCTCGGCGTGGCCGAATCGGACGACGAGGCGGAGTTCTTTGACGGCTTCAACTCGGCGGCGCTCGACGCGGGCTGGCGCTGGCCGATGTCCAACGAGCAGACGGCGCGCGTCGAGCCCTCGGGCGGCGGACGCCTCGTGCTCGCGCCCGCCGCGAACCCGAAGAATGACGCTCTGGCGAGCGCCGTCGTGGCACGCGCGACGGTCTCGGGCAGTTACACGGCGACGACTTTAGTGGATGTGCGCGGGATGACGGCGGGCACGCTCGCGGGCCTCTCGGCTTACGGCTGGCGCGACGGGGCCGTGGGCGTCTCGGCGGGCGGGGGTCGCGTCTTCGCGTGGCGGCGCGAGGGGAAGGACGAGCGGACTGTGGCCTCGGCTGACGTGCCCGCGAACTCGCCCGTTATCTATTTGCGCATGACGGCGACGGACGGCGAGAGCTACCGCTTCGCCTACAGCGCTGACGGGCGCGCGTGGAAGGAGTTGGGCGGCCCCGTTGACGGCTCCTACATCGAGGGCGCGCGCGTCGCGCTCACGGCGGGCGGCGGTGCGCCGGGCGCGGCGGCGAAATTCGACTGGGTGAGAATCGAAAACAAACGCAGAAGTCGGAACGATGAACGATGAACTGAAAGGCAAAATGATTTCAGTTCATCGTTCATCGTTCCGACTTCTGACTTCCTTCGCCGGAGGTTGAGATGAGTGAGGCCGGGACGACGACCGTTGACGAGGCCGGGTCGGTGCGCGGGCGGGTGTGGCGCGCGCGCTTCGCCGCGCTCGTGCAGCGGCAGGGCGCGCTCGTGGCGCTGCTGCTGGTGTGCGTCTTCGCGACGATGCGCTACGAACGTTTCCTGACGGAGGAGAACCTGACAAACGTGCTCCGGCAGAACAGCATGCTGGGGCTCATCGCGCTCGGGATGACGTTCGTCATCCTGACGGGCGGCATTGACCTCTCGGTCGGCGCGCTCCTGGCGGTGGCGGGCGTCATCTCGGCGAGCCTCGCGGAGCGCGGCCTCTTCGTGGCGCTCGCGGCGGCTGTCGGCTGCACGACGCTGCTCGGGCTCCTGAACGGCGTGGTCATCGCGAAGGCGCGCATCCAGCCCTTCATCGTCACCCTCGCGATGATGATCGCGGCGCGCGGGCTCGCTCTGGCCTACACGGGCGAGCAGTCGGTACGCGTCGGGCGCGAGGCGCTGGGCTTTACTGAGCTGGGCCGCGGCAAGCTCGCCCTCGGCGCGTTCTCCGTCCCGTACCCGGTGCTGATGCTCGCCGCCGCCTTCGCGCTTGGCTGGGTAGTGCTCAACTACACGCGCTTCGGTCGGCACGTCTATTCGATAGGCGACAACGAAGAGGCGGCGCGGCTGATGGGCCTCAACGTCGGGCGCGTGACGCTCGGCGTCTACGCCTTGAGCGGGACTCTGGCGGGCTTGGCGGGCGTGACTCTGGCGTCGCGACTCGGCGCGGGGCAGCCCGTGGCGGGTGTCGGGTGGGAGTTGGACGCGATTGCGGCGGTGGTCGTCGGCGGGACTCTTTTGACTGGCGGGCAGGGCGGCGTCGGCTCGACACTCATCGGCGTCCTCCTGCTCGGCGTGATCTTCAACATCTTCAATCTCGAAGGCCGCGTCAGCCCGTGGTGGCAGCTCGTCCTGCGCGGCCTCATCCTGCTCGCCGTTGTCATCGTGCAGAATCGTTTGAGTCGGAGGAAGTGAGGGAAGAAGAATGTGGAGAGGGCCGGGGCCGGGACAGTACCGCGAGCGGGTCTCGACACCCGAATCCACGCCCGGTCGTCACTGCTCGCGGTACTGTGTATGAAAGGTCGTTACAGTCAGACTGAGATCGAGT
>JAIVJM010000324.1 GCA_020199995.1 Acidobacteriota bacterium
CACACAAGGGCTTCTGCGCAAGCGCCGTCCCCTGTGTCCTCTTCATTGCCTTTGAATCGCCGTTGGACGCAGTGCCGGTTGAGAGCCCAGCAAAATAGTAGCAACGCCGCTCAACAAATCGTTCCAGCGGACGCGCTAAAGCGCGCCGCTGAACTCAAACGTTAGGCTATGCGTATGATCAACCCTATGCCCGCCATTTTTTTCGGGCACGGTAATCCGATGAACGCTCTGTCGAAGAATGCTTACACGGAGGCTTGGGCGGCTATCGGGACTCAACTGCCGCGCCCCACAGCCGTGCTTGCCGTCTCCGCGCACTGGTATCTCCCGGCGACGGCAGTCACGGCCACTCGCGCGCCGCGAACGATTCATGACTTCGGTGGCTTTCCCCCAGAACTCTCTCAAGTCCAATATCCCGCGCCCGGCTCGCCCGAACTGGCGGAGCGGGTGCGAAGTTTGCTCGCGCCCGTCCCGGTCGAACTTGATGAGCGTTGGGGACTCGATCACGGAACGTGGTCGGTGCTGTGTCACGTTTTCCCGCAGGCGGATATTCCCGTCGTGCAACTCAGCATAGATGAGACGCAGCCGCCGGAGTTTCATTACGAGACGGGTCAACGCCTCGCGCCCTTGCGCGACGAAGGCGTGTTAATTATCGGCAGTGGCAACATCGTCCATAATCTGCACACCTACGCTTGGGGCAGACACATGGTCGAACCATTCGACTGGGCAGTGCGATTTGAACAACAGGCGCGGGAATTTTTGCGCAGCGGCGACGACGCCCCGCTGGTCGCTTACGAAAAGTTGGGGCGTGATGCGCGGCTCTCCATCCCCACGCCGGAACATTATCTGCCGCTCCTCTATGTGATCGCCGCGCGCCGAGCGGGCGAGCAAGTCAGTTTTCCTGTGGAAGGAGTAGATGGCGGCTCAGTCTCAATGCTCACAGTCCAAATCGGCTGAGCGCGTGCCGCGCCCGGCAAGTCCGTTCGGCCAGACCGCCCGGTAGCATGGCGTTCATCGTCTTCCCTTGAGATGTGGCCTGACTAACATTGGTGGGCGTATTCAGCAGGCGTTGGCCGTCAAATTTTTTCGTGAAAGAAGATTGAGCAGCGACACGACGGAGGTGACAGCGTGAGAAAGTCTAAATTGTTCCGCCCGTTGCTGTGGGGAGTGTTCTCGGTCGGCCTGCTTGTGACCGCCGCCGGAGGCCAGTCCGCTCCGAACGCTTCCGCTGACTTCGCGCGGGCATATCAGGAGTTCAGAACGAATTACGCGCGTGAGTTGCGACGACACGGCATCGCCGGGAGCAGTTTCTACTTCGTGCGGGATAACGAGGTCGTCGCCAGAGAACACTACGGGCTGGCGCACGTCGAGGAAAATCGCGCGGTGGACGAAGAGACGATTTACCACTGGGCTTCGATCACCAAGACGTTCACCGCCATTGCGATCATGCAGCTCAGGGATCGCGGGCGTTTGAAACTCGACGACCCCGTAGTCAAATACCTGCCCGAACTGAGAGCCGTCCATAACCCCTACGGCGACATGAGCGAGATCACCATCAAACACCTCTTGACGCACAGCGCGGGCTTTCGCAACCCGACGTGGACGTGGCGCGATGACGATAAAGACTGGCAGCCGTTCGAGCCGCAGCATTGGGAACAACTCGTGGCGATGATGCCTTACACCGAGGTTCTGTTCAAACCGGGTAGCCGTTTCAGCTATTCGAATCCCGGCGTCATTTATCTGGGGCGCATCATCGAACTTTTGACCGGCGACGATTACGAAGTCTACATTGATAAAAATATCTTCAAGCCGCTCGAAATGCACCGCAGCTACTTCGACGCGTCGCCTTATCACCTGCTCAAATTTCGCTCGCACAGTTATTACGTGCGCGACGACGGCAAGCGAGTCCCGGCGCGCTTCGATGCGTCCACCGGCATCACGGTCTCGAACGGCGGCTTGAACGCGCCGCTCCCGGACATGTTGAAGTACGTCAACTTTTTACTGGGCGATCCGAAGCGACAGGCGGTTTATGACGGGGTGTTGCGGCGCGCAACGCTCGAAGAGATGTGGCAACCGCAACTCACCGCCGCGCGCGATTACACGCAAGGGTGGATGAACGAGAACACGTCGGTCGGTCTCTCGTTTTTTATAGACGACATTGAGGGGCAACGCTACGTCGGCCACAACGGCGACCAAAACGGTTTCAAGTCATTCCTCAGTCTCTGCCCGCGCACGCGCACGGCGAGCCTGCTCGTTTTCAACACCGAAACCCAGCCCACGACAAACAACCCGCGCAACCTCCTCGCGCCGGAATCGAAGATCGCGCGCAGCGTGCTCAAGCTCTTTCAAAGTTTACCCGCCCGTGAGATCGGGCCGGCAACGCTCTTGCAAAGGCGATAATCTTTCACCTCTCAGGGCTTCGGACCTGCTTCTTTCGCGCCGCGCGGCTGAATCATAGCTCTCCAACTTTTCCCCCGCTTTAGCGTCGCCGCCGAACTTTTTCGCCGCGCCCGCGTCGCGCTTAACTTGCACAACCCATCCGCGCTATCATGCGTCATCTTCAGTTCTCATAATCTGAATTGTGCAAATCGCCGTCGGCAAGCATGTCGGGAGAGCGGGCGAGATATGTTTCAGGTGTTCGACGGGGCGTAAAGGATTTTTCGTGATGAATAATTGGAAGAAGTTTTCCAGAGGAGCCTTGAGTCTCCTCTTTAGCATTCTCCTGCTCAGTCCGTTGACAAACGTGCGCGCGCAGCAGCAGCCGCAGGGAGGGCGTGGTGGCGGTCTCTCTGGAACAGTCAGGGACACGACGGGAGCGAGCGTCGCAGGCGCGCAGGTCTATCTCATCAATACCCAGCAGGCCGTCTTGAAGACCACCAGGAGCGATTCCGAAGGGCGTTTCCAGTTCGCAGAGATGCCCGCCGGGACATACGAACTGCGCGTCACTCATCGAGGTTTTGACAATCGCCGCCTCCCGGTGAATCTCGCATCGCGCGAGACGACCGACGTGGCCGTCGTCCTTGAGGTCAATCGCATCGAGGAGCAGATCACGGTGACGGCAGAAAGCGGGCAGGCGGCGGATAAGGACTCGCTCGGCGGCACGGTAAATCTCGTCTCGCGCGTGCCCGGCTTTGGCGGCGATGAGCCGGAGACGCATGGCGAATTCAACACTTTCTTCACGAGCGCCGATCTCTCGTTCGGAGGCAACACGCTCCTGACTTACGGCACGCGCCGCTTCGGCCTCCTCGCCAATCTCAACGCGCGCCGCGCCAATAATTTGCGCCCCGCCGGAGGCATTGATTCTCACTCGTCCATCACGCGTTTCTTAGGTCTCCCTTCGGACATCCTCGGCAGCCGCCTAACCGACACGGCATTCACGCAATACGGCAGCACGTTCCACGTCAACTACGCGCCCGCCGACGATCAACAATTCATCTTTCATTATCAACGCGCGCAACAGGACGGCGGCAAACGCTATGATCAGACGCTTGGCGGCGACGGCAATCTGCAAGCCGACCTGCGCAACCTGATGCTCGATTTCGGCTACGTGCGTTATCTCAAACAGGGTATCGGCTTCTTCGACAACGGCTCAATCACCGCTTCTTACAACACGCAACGCGAGGAGCGCGTCAATCAGGGCGGGCGCGGCAACGCGCGCGGCAACATCACGCACCAGTACGAGCGCACAAAAGTCTTCGGCCTGAATGGCTCGCTCGACAAGCAGTTGACAAAGTACAACACGTTCCTCCTCGGCGCGGACTTTTACCGCGAGACCGTCCGCACGCCTGCTTTCACCGTCAACCCTGTCTCCGGCAGCACGACCATCTCGCGCCCGCGAATCCCCGACGGCGCGCGTTACATCACCTCCGGCGTCTACGCGCAGGACGTGTACGACGTGTTGCCCGAACGCCTGCGCCTGAGCATGGCCTTGCGTTACAACGTCGCATCCTATCGCTCGCGCGCAGCGAACTCGCCTGTCGTCAACAATCGTCCATTGTTTCCCGACGATAGTTTGCGTGAAGATAATTTCTCCGGTCGCATCGGTGCGGTGGCGACTGTGGCTCGCGGGTTGAATCTGAGTTTCAACTACAGTCGCGGCTTCCGCGCACCGAACATCACAGACCTCGGCACGCTCGGCCTCGTCGGCAACGGCTTTGAAGTTGACGCGCTCAGCGCCATTGCGCTCGGCGGCCAAATCGGAACGACCGCCGGCGGCGACGCCGTCGCTTCGGGACGCCCCGCCGCCGTCTTGCGCTCCGAGCACAGCAACAACTTCGACGGCGGCATCCACTTTCGCCGCAAACTCGGCGATCAATTGATCACGCGCCAACTCGCGAGCGGCGCGGTCATCGTTCCGCTCTCGACCAACCCCGTGCTCGTGCGCGCCAATTTCGAGGATGCGCGGCTCTACGGCCTCGAATACACGCTCGATGCGCGCCTCACGCGCGCTCTGACGTTCGGCGGCAACTTCACCATGATCCGCGCCTACAGCAGAGCGACGGGGTTGCCGCCTAACATCGAAGGCGGCACGCCGCCCGCCACCGCCTTCCTGCGCCTGCGTTATGAACCTGCGAGCAAGCGTTACTTTATCGAAGCGTATTCGACTCTGGCCAACCGGCAGACGCGTCTCTCGTCGCTCGACCTCTCAGACCGTCGCACGGGCGCGGCGCGCTCGCGCAACGACATCCGTGATTTCTTCAACAACGGCGCACGCGTGCGCGGCCTCGTCCAACCTGATGCGGGCGGTGTGCTGCATCTGGTGGCGACGGGCGAGACGCTCAGACAGGTGCAGGATCGGCAGTTGCCGCTTGGCACAGTCGCCAACGGCGTCTTGATCGCAAACGACAGCGCCGCCGTGCCGCTCTTCACCGGGCTGCCCGGCTACGGTCTCTTCAACGTGCGCGGCGGTTTCCGCGTCGGCGAGCGTTCAAACATCTTTTTAGACTTCGAGAATATCGGCGACAAGACTTATCGCGCTCCGAGTTGGGGCGTGGATGGGCCGGGACGCAGCATCACCGCGCGCTATCAACTCCGTTTCTAATTTCTGTCTCGAAGGGGCAGCAGAGGTAATAGCCGCGACCGGGTGTAAAGATAAAAGCCACGCGAGCGGCGGAAGTTAATGAGTTGGAAGAGTACCCAAAGGAACTACTGGAAAAGAGAT
>JAIVJM010000325.1 GCA_020199995.1 Acidobacteriota bacterium
CCGTGCGGTGTTTGTGCTGCACGACGTGGAGGGGCACGAGCACGAGGAGATATCGAGATTATTGGGCTGCTCGGTGGGGACCTCGAAGTCGCAGCTCCACAAGGCCAGAATGAAACTCAGGGGACTATTGAGGCAACAGAATCCGCCCCAATAGCTTCCAACAACGTCGCCCTGCTTCGCGGCAGACGCGATCTCGAAACCATTCGGGCGACGAACCGAACAGTTGAACACGCCGGGCCGGCCCTGTCAGGCGTGACGGAAATTTTGAAATTTAAAGAGCACGCCGCGTGCGCCCTCGTCCCCTCAGGCGGAGGCGTAATGTTCCCGGACGGGCTCACCTCCCTACAAATCGGCGAAGCCCGCACGCGCGGCGGTCGGGCGCGAAGAGGTTACACGCAATGAACTGCGATCAGTGTCAGGAACTACTCAGCGATTTCCTCGACGGTACGCTCAAGGGCGGCGACCGCGCGCGCCTCGACGTGCATCTGGACGAGTGCCTGAGCTGCGCGGATGCGCGCGAAGAGTTTGAAGCGATCCTGAGCGTCGCGCGCGCCTCGCGCGAGGAGTTCGTCGCGCCGCCGAACGAGCACGCGCTGTGGCTGCGTATCCGTAACAGCATCGAGAGCGACGCCGGCCTGAGCCGGGCGTCGGCCCGCTCCGCTTCTATTCAGTCGGAAGGCTTCTGGGCGCGACTTCTCAACAGGCGCTGGGAACTCACACTGCCGCAGATGGCGACGGCGGTCGCGGCGATCGCCGTCGTCGTCTCGCTCGTGACCACGCTCGGCTTGCAGTACCTCACGTCGGGCGGCGCGGCGGCGGGTCGAAACTCTCTGGCCGAGGTCGAGCGTGGGCAGAGTCTGAGGGGGCTCTACCAGCAGGGCTATCTTGAGCCGCGACAGGCGAGCCTCCAGTACTGGCAAGGGCGCGTCGAGCAGCGGAAGGCGAGCTGGAACCCGCGCATGCGCGAATCGTTCGACCGCAGCGTGACGGTGCTCGACCAGACGGTCAGCGAATCGCTCAGCGATCTGGAGCAGAACCCGTACGATGAGGTGGCCGAGCAGATGCTAAACTCCGCGCTGCACAATAAGATCGAGTTGCTCAGGGAGTTCGGCGAGCAGTGAGGCTCCTCCCGCGCCGCCCCGCGGCAAGCTTTTCCGCCCGCGACTCCGCATACATGGAGCGCGGGCGCTTCGACGCGAAGCTCCTTCCGATGGACGTCATTCAGAGATTGATGAGAGACACACCAACCCCCCCCCACACGTCCGGCCCGCGCCGGTCGCACGCGACTGCCGCGCTCCGCGCGTCTCTCTCGCTGGCGGTCTTCATCACGCTCGGTTTCCTCTTCGCCCCTCATGCTTCCGCGCAGAGGAGCTTCAACAAAGAGTATCCGGCGCAGTCGAACATCCGCCTCCATCTCCACAACCGTTCCGGCACCATCGAGGTTCTGGCATGGAAGAAGAACGTCATCAAGGTGACGGCGACGATGGAGTCGAAGTCGGCGCGCGTCACGCCCGAGGTGGACGGCGACGGGCTCCGCATTGACGTCCTGCGCGAGAATCGTGAGGACGTCGGCGACATCAACTTCAGGATTCAGGTCCCCGAGACCTCGACGGTTGACATCAACACGATGCGCGGCAACATCACCATTCGCAACGTCCGCGGCCAGATGGTGCGCGCGCACGTCTCGAGCGAGGGCGACATCGAGTTGACGGGAATTCGCGCCCTCACCGTGATGGCCGAGAACACGGTCGGCAACATCCTCTTCGACGCCGAATTGCTGCGCGGCGGCACTTACGTGCTCAACTCGACGCAGGGAGACATCCAGCTGCGAATCACCGCCGAGGCCGGCTTCCGCCTCATGGCGACCGCGCCGCGCACGCGCAACATCGAGCTTAACAGCTTCGCGCAGCAGGGGCAGTTCGAGTACTTCAACGACAAGCGCAAGGTCGTCGGCAAAGTCGGCGACGGGGGCGCGGCCCTCAGCACCACCAACGGTCGCGGCTCGATAGTCTTCATGCCGCGCTGAACTCCGCCGCAGTAAATTTTTTGACGGAAGCGGACGTTCCCGCCGGCTGACTCTGCTTCAGACGGGAGCGTCCTTCACCTTGTCTGAGCGAGAGACGCCTTGACCCACACCGAAAACTTTTCCGCTTTACGCCGCGCCCCAATCTTTTCCTTCCTGCTCGCGGCGTCCGCGCTCATCTTCCTCCTTCCCACTGACTCCGGCGCGCGCCCGCAGAGCGCCCGTCCGCCCGCCGCGAAAAAGCCCGCGCCCGCAATCACGCCACAGCCCGCGCTTCTGAAGCGCACCACCACGCGGAGTGAAGTCAGACGCCTCGGGTACGGCGGTTCCGTGACCATCTACGGCGCGCCCGAGGGCTCGATCACCGTCGAGGCGTGGTCGCGGAGCGAAGTCGAAATCACCACCGACGTCGAGCTGAGCGCCGAGACCGAGGAGGAGCTGTCGCGGCTGGCCGCGATCAACGGCTTCGTCATTGACGAAGACTATAACCACATCCGCGTCGTCACCACGGGGACGCACGACCGCAAGTACCTCAAGCGCGTCGCGCGCGACCTGCCGAAGAAGCTGATCGCGATGCCGTGGAAGGTGGACTACAGGCTGAAGGTTCCCGCCGCCGTTGACCTCGAGATTTACGGCGGGCGCGGCCCGCTCGCAATAGCCGGCGTCGAGGGCGCGATTCGGCTCTATGCCCCGACCGCCACCGGCGCGACATTCACGCTCGCGGGCGGCGACGTCGAGGCGACCGTCGGGGGCGGCCCCGTCAACGTGCGCGTTCCCATGCGCAACTGGCGCGGGCGCGGCATGAACCTGCGCCTCGCGATTGGCGACCTCACCGTCGAGCTGCCCGCCAACTTCAGCGGCGACATAGACGCGCAGGTGTTGAGCGCCGGGCGCGTCGAAAACACCTTCACCGGGCTCGCCCCACGCGAGCGCACGAAGCCGACCGAACGCCTTCTGGAAGGCCGCGCCGGTCAGGGCGGCGCGACACTCTCCTTCACCGTCGGCAGCGGCACGCTCCGCATAAAACAAGAAGGCAGTAAGCAGTAAGCATCTAATGACCGTCAAGTCTGACCGCTGG
Organism: Acidobacteriota bacterium; assembly: GCA_020199995.1. Lineage (GTDB taxonomy): Bacteria > Acidobacteriota > Blastocatellia > Pyrinomonadales > Pyrinomonadaceae > JAIVJM01. The sequence goes on from JAIVJM010000325.1 coordinate 3,102, forward strand.
ATTCGGCGCATGGTCGAAGAGCATCAGCTCATCCAGCCCTTCGACGCCCATCTCGTGCGCGAGGTGGAGGGCCGCCGCATCATCTCCGCCGGGGCCTCCTCTTACGGCTACGACATGCGGCTTGCCGACGATGGCTTCCGCGTCTTCTCCCCCATCCACGGGCGCGAGATAGACCCCAAACACTTCGACGAATCCTCGCTCGTCGAGCCGCCCCTGCGCGACGCCGGCGACGGCTCGAAGTATTACCTCATGGCCCCGCACGCCTACGCCCTCGGCGTCACGGTCGAGACTTTCAACATGCCGCGCGGCGTCACCGGCATCGCGATGGGGAAGTGTCTCACAAGGGATGCGCGCATCATTGATGCCGCGACCGGAGATTTAATCTCTATCGCCGATTTCGCGGCGGATGGAGAAGTCCTGGCATACAAGGATGGGCGACTTTGCAAGCAGCAGGCTGTGGGCGTCGTTAGTCAAGGCAAGAAGCAGGTTTTTGTCGTCAAGACCAGACTCGGCCACACCATTAAAGCGACGAGCAACCATCCGTTACTTACCATCACTGGCTGGAGCGAATTGCAAGAGCTATCGGTCGGTAGTCGCATCGCGGCGGCGCGGAGCATCCCTTTCTTCGGCAGCAACGAGTTGCCGGATTGGGAAGCGACGATGCTGGGTTTGATGATCGCCGAAGGGCAGTGCGATACCCCCGGCTCATCGCCTTGCTTCACGACCGCAGATGAGGCGCTGGCCGAAGCGTTGAGGCAATGTGTGCAGGCCGGCATCGGGGGCGTGCTGACATATAAGGGACGCTACGGCTATCGTCTGGCGAACCGGGTCGGACGCGGAGGCATTGCCACCAGGAACCGTGCGGCACAATGGCTCAAAGGGCATGGCCTCAATGTCGGGTCGCTGCACAAGTTTGTGCCGTCATGTGTTTTCCGCGCACCGAAGCGCGGCGTAGCGTTGTTCCTCAGCGCTTTGTTTTCGGGAGACGGCAGCATTTACTTGCTGAACAGCAACCGGTCGCAGATTCAGGTCGGGTTGGAGTATTGCAGCAGTTCTGAACGGCTGGCGCGGGATGTGCAACATCTACTGCTCAGGTTCGGCATCGTCAGCAAACTGCGAGAGAAGGCGACGCCAAAGTCTCCGACCTTTATCGTGCAAGTCTTGCGCAGCGCGGACATCAAAATATTTCTTGATGAAATCGGTTTCTTGCCTGACTCGGTCAAAGACCTCAAAGCGAGAAACATCATCCGGCCAATCCTTGAGACGCGCCTGCGCAATCAGCGACGGCTTTACGACACCATCCCCGCAAAGTTCTGGACAATGTTGAAAGCGGAAGCTCAAGCCTTACACACCACCCTCTACGCCTCCGGCCTCCATGTGCGTAACCGCAAGGATGTCACCTATCTCGAATTGCAGAAGTTCATTGCCCTGCATCCCGAAAGTAAACTGGCGCAGCATCTTGAGTCTGACATAATTTGGGATGAGATCATCTCCATTGAAGCTGCCAACCTCGCCGACCTCCCCTTGCGCGTCTACGTCAACGAAGGCATCGGTCAGGTCGTCTTTCTCGAATCAGACGAAGACTGCGACGTCTCCTACAAAGACCGCGGCGGCAAGTATCAGGGACAGACGGGGCTCACGTATTCGAAGCTCTGAACCTGTTGTCGTAAGTAAGTTCTATCATGCCAAGTGACAAAACTCTTATTCATGCTTCGTTCGCCTCTTCACTGCAACCAAAGAACCATTGACATACATCGAATCAGCTTAGTAAAGTTAATATTACTTATGTTTTCCAAGCTCGCGTCATTGGCTCTCTTACTCATCTTGGCAAGCTCCACGCTTGCCGGGATGCCTCTGCATGCAGAGGAAAAGGGATGTCCGATGAGCGGGATGCACGGCATGGATTGCTGCGCTAAAGCACGGATGGGCAACCAAAGCCCTGAAGTGCAGGCGGCTAAAGTGTGCTGTGTCGTCAACTGCCCTCACTCCGGCACGCCGGGCACAACTCCGAAGATTCAGGTAAAGGATCCCTCCAGCTCAACCACTCTTTACGCGACGGCAGCAGAGCTAAGGCAGACGCTCGCAAATCTTTTCCCCAGATACCATCAGGCGCACCCGCGCCCGCAACCAACACAGCCAACCTACATAAGACACTCGGCGCTCCTGATCTAAGACCCTCCGGGGATTAGTGTGTCTAGTTGCCGTTACTTTACGGGGTAGCGGCGAATAACTCTTTGGTTTTTCTGCGTCTTTTCACAGAAAAGCCAAGGAACATCTTTGTCTATTTCTAAGCTCAAAGGAGTAAAACCGATGAAAAAACTACTTATCGCTATCAGTGCAGTCGCTTTACTGGTTCTCGCTATTGCCTGCGACCCTAAATCCGGGGATACAACCGGCGGCAGCGCCAAGCAGGACACGGGTAAAGTCCTAAAGAGCGCTCAGGTCAACAGCCTCACCGTCACGCTTTCAAGCCCTTCAGGGCAACTAAAGCACGGCGGAGATGAATTCTTCCTCTCGTTTACCGACCAGGCAGGTAAGCCCGTAGATGTCGGAGCCGTTGCGCTTAACTTCTACATGCCCGGCATGGGCACGATGCCTGTGATGAACAACCCGACGACCTTCACCACGACGAACACGCCCGGCACATATCGCGGCAAAGCCAACATAGAAATGACTGGTGAGTGGCAGGCGCAAATCACTTTCGAAGGCTCTGCCGGGGCGGGGAAAACTTCGATTCCGGTGAATGTGCAGTGAGGCTTTGAAGTATGATTCACCGGCTCATAGAACTGTCCATGCGTAACCGGGGGCTTGTCCTCGTCCTGTACCTGGGGCTTGCCCTGTGGGGCTACTGGGCGCTGCTCAACACGC
>JAIVJM010000042.1 GCA_020199995.1 Acidobacteriota bacterium
GAGCTGTGCATGTCTTTCCGCCCGCAGAGCCTGCAAGCGGGGCCGCTCCGCTTCCTGACCAAATCATTCGGCGACGCGCGTTTCTTCCAGCCGGTGCGCGACGAGGGCACGGACGTCTTCCCGACCCTCAACTTCAGCGGCCCGATCATCCGCGACCACGCGTGGTTCTTCCTCAGCCACTCGCCGCAGTACCGCCGGAACATCCGCAATATCAACTACATCAACACGGGGACCGGGGCCGCCATCGGCACGGAGCGCTACGTTCAGAGACGCGTTGACTGGTACGACTTCGCGCGCGTGGACGCCAACGTCTTCGACAATCTGCGCTTCTCCGGAACCTACACTTATAACCCGATTGACCAGGAAGGCATCCTGCCCGGGTTCGGCGACGGACTTGGCGGCGTCATCCCCTCCGTTAATTTCGGGGCACCCATCGGCTTCCGTACCGGTGCCAACCTCATCAACCAACAGGGTGGCCGCCAGAACTCGCAGAACGTTTCGGGGCAGCTCACCTTCACGCCGAACAGCAAGATGGTGATTACCGCTCGCGGCGGCTACAGCTTCCTCAACGAGGCCATCGGGTCATACGGCACCCCGAACGTCGTCGGGAGCGCCCGCATTTTCATCAGCGGCCTGAGCGTCGCCAGCGCCATTCCGGCTGAGGCGGGGGGCGTGCGCGGTTCGTCGAACCGTCCGTTTGCCCAGCAGCTCCTGTTTGACGTTTCACGCCGCAGGACGTTCGACGCCGACGCCAGTTACTACGTGAGCAATTTCGGAGGTCGCCACCTCTTCAAGGGCGGCTACCAGCTCAACGCCCTGTCCAACGACGTGTTCAATACCTTCATTGACCAGGTCTCGGTCCGCTACGGGCGCAGCATCAATTTCACCTCTGGCATTGACCCCTCAATCCTACCGCCGACGCCCGGTGCCATTGGGTCGGGACTCATCCAGCGGTTCAGCACCAAGGGTAACGCGAGCAGCCAGAACCAAGCGGTCTACTTCCAGGATAGCTGGCAGCCGACGAGCCGTCTCACGCTGAACCTCGGCATCCGCACCGAGCGCGAAGAGGCTCCGAGCTTCACGCCGGGACAGGAGAGCATCGTGTTCGGCTTCCGCGACAAGATCGCCCCGCGCCTCGGCGTGGCCTTCGACCTGACCGGCGACGGCAAGACGAAGCTCTTCGCGAGCTACGGCTGGTTCTACGACCGCTTTAAGTACGAGCTGCCGCGCGGCTCTTTCGGCGGTGACTTCTTCCGGAACGATTATTTCGAAATCTTCCCGGGCGACGGGCCGTTCACGAGCTTCACCACGCAACGCATCATCGGCAGCAACCCTGATGTCGTCGGCGGGCGCTGCCCGATCCCGGGCAGCACGGGCCGCAGCCGTTGCCAGCTCGATTTCCGCATCCCGTCCAATGCCGGTCTCGGCATCGAGTTCGGCGCGATTGACCCGAACCTCGATCCCTTCCGCCAGAGCGAAATCACGGTCGGCGCGGAGCGCGATCTGGGCGGCGGCTATCTCATGAGCGGGCGCTTCACGCACAAGCAGGTTGACCGCGCCGTCGAGGACATCGGATTCTCCAGCCCGTCGGGCAGCGAGGCTTACATCATCGGCAACCCCGGTCGCGGTCTGGCCGCGGAGATAGGCAAGGAATTCGGCTTCATCCCGCTGGAGGCCGAGCGTAAGTACGACGCTTTCGAGATTCGTCTCGACAAGTATTCGACCAAGCGCTACTACTTCAATGCCAGCTACACGCTGAGCCGGCTGTTCGGCAACTACTCCGGCCTCGCCAGCTCTGACGAGGACGGGCGCACAAGCCCGAACGTGAACCGCAACTTCGATCTGCCCATCGTCGGATTCACCGCCCTCGGCGTGCCCGACAACGGTCGCCTCCCGACCGACCGACCGCACGTGTTCAAATTCTACGGCGCGTACACGCTGGACTACAACGATCAGTTCGGACTCGGCAGCGGCAACTCAACAGAGTTTTCGGCCTTCACGACGGCGCAGAGCGGTACGCCACTCACGACGCGCTTCACCGCCTTCAGCATTGACAACTCAATCCTGAACGGTCGTGGCGACTTGGGTCGCACCGAGAAGTTCACACAGACGGACCTAGCCGTCCGTCACAAGTATCGCTTCGGCAGCAACGAGCGTTTGCTGATGGTGTTCGAGGTGGACCTCCTCAACCTCTTCAACGAGAGCAACGTGTTGGCGATCTTCGACAACATCAATAGCCTTAACTTCTCGGGCACTGCTCTCGGCCTTTCGTCGAATTCGTCGGCGGCTGAGGCGCAGTTCCAACGACAGCCGACTCGCGATACGATCCTGACCGTCATCAACAGGCTGTGCACTCCGACAGAGACTCGGCCTTGCGGCAACGGCAACGATGAGGCCTTCGGGCTGCCCACCACTTTCCAGGGCGGGCGCAACGTTCGCCTCGGCTTCCGCTTCATCTTCTAACTTCGGCAACACTGCCGCCAACTCAAAGGCCCATCCGGTTCGCCGGATGGGCCTCTTTTTTTTCGCCCGCATGTCGAGGGCGTTACTCAATGAATCCGCCTGCTGGGTCGAGGCTCTACTTCGCGCTCGCCTTTTGCCTCAACTGTGCGATCAACTGCCTGATCTTTTCCGCGTCGCGTGCGTCCTTCTGGTTCTTCAGGTAAAGCTCCAGCGCGTCCGCCGACTCCTTGTAACGCTTCTGCTCGCTGTACAACTCGGCGAGCCGCAGGTGAACCTCGGCCACTTTCCCGTCGCCCACCTTGTTGGCGCGGTTGAGAGACACTTCGGCCTCCGAGAGCTTGCCCGCCTTCTTCAGCGCTATCCCGAGCCAGAGGTGGCCGTTGACCGATTTGCCGTACAGCTTGACGGCGCGCTGCAAGGTCTCGACGGCCTCGTTTGTCCACCCCAGATGATACTGCGCGAAGCCGAGCCCGAAGGTGCTGGAGAAGCTGGCCGGGTTCACTTTGACGGCCTTCATGAGGAGGACGCGCGCCGCCTCGAAGTAGGCCGCGTTGGAGTTGCCGCGCACGGCGTACTCGGTGCCCAAACGGTCGAGCGCCAGAAAGTAGTCGGGGAATACGTCGAGCGAATTTCTCAGGCTCTCGAAGCCCTCCTTCTCTTTCTTCGCGCGCAACTCGCCGGACGCCTTCTCATAGAGTTTTCTGGCCGCTTCGGGAACCTCCTGCGCGAAGACCGTGCCGGGCGCGGCAAACGGGCCGGAGTTCAGATCGGCCCTCACGTTGAGGTAGAAATCGCGCTGCTGAATCTCGCCCCCGGTCCCGCCGCCGAGCGCCGAGACGTTCGAGATGATGACCTCCTGCACCTGCTCCCCGTAGTCCGTTCCGTAGGGCAGCACCCTCACTTTGAAGCGGCCCTCGGGCAGGGCCGCGAACTCGTAGCGACCGGAGGGGGTCGTCCTCGTGCGGTTTACAGTCACGCCCAAGTCGTCGAGCAGCTCCACGAACACGTCGGAGAGCGGGCGGCGCGAATCGCCGAAGACGTGGCCGCTGATGCTGTTCCTCCTGATCTGCTGGCCGGGGGGGGGTGAACGCCGTCGTCGCCGTCGCCGCCGCGCGCCCCTCCCACACCGCGCCCGCGCCCACCGCCAACTCCCGGCCCTGCGCGACGCTGACGCCGGCGGCAAGGCCGAGCAGCAAATGTACGCATCTCTTCATACCAACCTCCGTGTCAATTGAAACTGTTCGGGGAGCACTCGGAAACCGACAGAATGTGGCTAAGAATCGGGATTCTAGCACATCAGGTCGATCTCGCCGCCCCCGCTTCATTTTCCGCCCCTGAGCTTTTTGCGCAGCTTCTCCGCGGCCCCGCGCACCGACGCGGCGTTCGACGACTGCGGACTCTCTTTGAGATAGGCTTCGAGGTGCTCGACGGCCTTCGCCGTCTCGCCGAGCTGCTCGTAGACGTTGGCGAGATAGATGTGCGCGACGGGCTGCTTGCCCGGCGCGGCGGCGCGGCGCAGGTGCTCTTCCGCCGCCTTGTAGTCGCCCAGCATCATCTCGGCGTAGCCGAGCGAAAGGTAAGGCGCGACGATCTCGCGGTCAACTTCCACGACGCCGCGCAGCATGCGGATTCCCTCTTCGTACTTCTTCTGGCTGACGAGCGTGACGCCGATGCCGACATAAGGCTCGGCGCGATCCGGCTTGAGTTCGCCCGCGCGCCGGTAGGCGGCGAGCGCCTCGTCGTAGCGCTGCTGTTTGGCGAGCTGCTCGGCGAGCGCGAGGTGTGCGGCGTAGAAGGCCGGGTGCGCCTTCGTGGCCTCCTCGAAGAGCTTGATGGCCTGCACGGGTTTCTCTTCGGCGGCGCTCTTGACGGCCTGCCGGTACTTCTCACGCGCTCGCTCCGGCGCTTCGGGGTCGAGCTCTTCGGCGGAGACGGTCGCCGCCGGCCCGTCCGCCTTGCCTGCTTTGAGCCTGAGCTGGATGTTCTGCGTGAAGCTCTGCGGCGCGGAGCCGAAGGAGGAGACCGAAGCCGTAACGCTCGTCGTCTCGAACGTCCGGTCGTCGCCCGCGGCGGTGAGCTGGTAGTTGCCCGCGCGCAGTCCGGTGAAGGCGAACCGCCCGCTGAGGTCGGTGAAGGTCTCGAAGAGCCGCCTGCCGCTCAAAGTCAGCGTGACGCGGACGGGCTGGACGGGCGGCGCGCCGTTCGGCAGCGCGACCCGTCCTTCGAGCGTGTGCGCCCCTTGCGCGCGCGCCTGCACGTTCAAGAGGAGCACAAGAAGGCACGCGGCGAAGGCAGTGCCGAGGAGCCGCTTGTTCATGTTCGTCCGTCCCCCGTCAGCCGGCTTTATCATAGAACGGCCCCGGAGGATTCAAGAAGAAATGAGCGTAACCTCCACCACCTCAAAGGTGGTGGTTTCCCTGTAACGGACTGAAAGTCCTGAATGTGGCGTGGCGTGAAGCTTTAACTCGCATCCGGCTCACCTTCCACGCGAAAGTCTCGGAGAAGCCCGTCGCGCCGAAGAAGTTGACCGGCTTGCCGAAGTCCGCAGAGCCTGTCACGTTCTGGAACTCGCGCCCGAAGTTCGCCGTGTTGAAGACGTTGAAGGCTTCAAAGAAGAGCCCGAGCTTTTGGGTCTCGCCGAAGTTGAAGAACTTCGAGACGCGGACGTTCAACTGCTGGAAGTTGTCGCCGCGCTGCGTGTTCGGCGGCAGGTGATGCTGGTCGTTGCCGTCGCGCGAATCGCGGTCAACGTTGACGCCGTCGCGGTTGATGTCGCAGCCGCAGGACGGGAAGACGCTGTAGGGCCGGGCCGACGCCAACTGGAAGATCGGCGCGAGCTGGAAGCCCGCGGGCAAATCGAAGATGCCCGAGATGACGAACCGGTGGCGCTCGTCGGCGTCAGACGGGCCGAAGTTCTCGGTCGGGTCCCATTTGTTGAAGACGTTCTGCCCCTGATTGCCGAAGTCGCCGGTCTGGCCGAACCATGCCTGCGACTTCGAGAGCGTGTAGTGCGCGTTCAACTGGTACTTGTTCGCGTACCGCTTGCGGAACGACACGGTGAAGGCGTCGTAGCGCGAGCGCCCGTCGGATTGCGCCACGGTGATGCGCCCGAACGGCGAGGCCGTGCCGAAGGCCGCCGTCAGCTCAGCCGCGTGCGCGGCAAACTGCGGAGCCAGAAGGCGCGGGAACGAGCTGGCCGACTGCGAGCGCTGCGCGTTGCGCAGCGGCCCGACGCGCGGGTTGATGTCGAGCGCCGTGAACTCGTGCAGGCCGAGGATGTGGACATAGTCGAACTCCACGGACATGTTGCTCCCGAGTTCCTGCGCGTAACCCATGTTCCACTGCTGCGAGTAGGGCGACTCGAAGTCCTGATCGAGCATGCGACCGCGTGAGCCCGGCCGCGGGTTCGTGAGCGGGCGCGGTATCGCCGGCGGAGCCGAGTCAATGGCGAGGTTCTCATTGTCGTTCGTAAAGTTGGCGTAGATTTCCGGATTCGCCTGTTGCACCGCGAAGAGCGGCACGTTCAAGAACGACTGGTCGTAGTAGATGCCGTAACCGGCCCTCAGCACCGAGCGCGAGTCGCCGCGCAAGTCCCACGCGAACCCGATGCGCGGGCTGATGTTGTTCCTGTCGTCTTTGGGCGTGTGCTGCGCAAACGGGCTGCCGATGATCTTGAGAGCGCGGAAGGCGCGGTTCTCCGCCGCGTGGCCCGCGTCCACAAAACCGATATCAATGTCGTAGCGCGCGCCGATATTCAAGGTAAAACGCGGCGTGATCTTCCAGTCGTCCTGCACGTAGAAGGCGAACTGCTTCGCGCCGTCGCGGAGGTTGAAGGAGGGGTCGCCGCCCGCAAGGTCAATCTGTGCGACGACGCCGAAGCCGGCGAGGTCAGCCGCCGAGCAGCCCGGATCGGCCAGCGTCGCGCAGGTGATCGGGCCGGGCAAAACCTGACGCGTGCGGAAGCCCTGCGGGAACTGCCCCGGATTATTCGCGATGTCCGCGGCGTCGAAGAAGAACGAGTAGGAAGGCGACGAGGTGAAGGCGAAGATGCCGCCGAGCGTCGGCTCGTAGACGAAGTCCGCGCCGAACTTGAAGCCGTGGTTGCCGCGGTTGTACGAGAGGTCGTCGCGGAACTGGTGCTTCTTCTGGATGGTCTGCTGCGGGACGTTGCCGTTGCGCCCCACGACGATGCCGTTCGGGAACGCGAGGTTATTGAGGTCGGTGGTCGCATTGATGCGGTTGTCGAAGGTCGAGTACTGGTAGGTGAATTGGTTGACCGTCCGCTGGTTCACCACCCACGTCTCGTTCGCCAGAAAGCTGTAGAGCGTGTTCAAGCTTTCGTTGCCGCCTGATGCGTCCGTGCGGACGATAAGGAAGCCGGCCTGATCGTTGAGCGCGTCGTTGTTCTGGCCGGAGAAGCGCGTCACGAGCGTGTTCTTGCTGTTGAGGTTGAAGTCGCCCTTGATCGTGTACTGCCAGTCGTTGAAGGGCTGCTCGAGGAACCGCACGGCCTTATAGCCGAGAGGCTCGAGGGGGCGGATTGCCGCTTGGTCAACGCCGGGGACGATGGAGTTGCCGCGCTCGCGCGTGCGCTCGGCGGTGCCGAAGAAGAAGGCCTTGTCCTTCTTGATGGGGCCGCCGATTGACCCGCCGAACTGCTGGCGGCTGAAGGGCGGCTTGACGGCGTCGCCCGCGTCCGGGAACAGTCCGGGGTTTGCCTTGGCCAGCAGCGCGGGCGCGTTGGAGTTCAGCGCGTCGTCGCGGAAGAAGCCGAAGAGCGAGCCGTGGAAACTGTTCGAGCCCGATTTCGAGATGACCGAAAGGAGCGCGCCGCCCGAGCGACCGTTAGCGGCGGAGAAGCGTTGGGTGGAGAGCGCGAACTCCTGAATGCCCTCCATCGAGAAATTCTGGAGGATGCCGCCGACGGCGTTGTCCTTGTTGTCGCCGCCATCGACGGTGATGTTCAGATTTCTTCCGGTCGAGCCGCCGACGCTAAATGTGCCGACGCGCGCCTTCGTCGGGTCGAACGATGGCTGCAAGGTCGCGCCCGGGATGAGGATCGCGAGCGAGGCGAACGAGCGCCCGTTGACGGGGAGGTTTTCCAGCCGCCGCTGATCGACGACACCGCCCACGTCCGTCTTCGTCGTCTCGACGAGCGGGGCGTTCTCGGCCGTGACGTTGACCACCTCAGTGACCGCGCCGACCCTCAAATCGGGGTTGATAGTCGTGCGCTGGAGCACGTTGACGACGACGTTGTCCTGCACCAGCTTGGAGAACCCCTGCGCCTCGGTTTCGAGGCGATAGGTGCCGGGCGCGAGCTGCGAAATCTCGTACGCGCCGTCGCCGCTCGAAGTGGTTTCGCGGACGGCGTTGGTCCCGACGTTGACCGCCCTTACGGTCGCGCCCGCGACTACCTCGCCCTTCTCGTTCTGCACCGTGCCGGTGATGACGCCCGTGCTCGCAGTCTGCGCGGACGCGGGCACAACCAGCGTCAGCGCCAGCAGGACGGCGCTCAGCACGGACGAAAACGCCCTTTTCACTTTACCGCTTTTCATCGGAAGACCTCCTCATGGGGTTGCTTTCAAAGGGATGATCGCAGTAGCCGCCTTCGACGCCGAAAACCCCGGCCCGTTGGCCAGGAAAGAGATTGTCGGTCGTGTCAATTGAGGCCGCCGCTTTGCCGAAATGCTTTACCCGGCGCACCCGAAGAAATCGCGAGGTGGGGTTGAGCCGACTACCTTGAAGACCGCTTGATCGAAATGCGTTGTGGAATTCGCACGCAGTGTGTTTCAGTGACCGCGCCAACTGTGTCGGGCTTGTCGGAAAAGACTTTGAGAACCTGCTTGACTTGATCGCTGACTTGTAACTAAAAACAGCAAAACTTATTCCAACGTCCGGTGGCGCCGGGCGCACGAAGCTAAGTCCTGAAATACTTGAGTTTTAATCTCGGGCGCGCGCCCCCGGCGCGGGCGCAGGCGTCAACTTTAATCCGGATATTCTGAATTTAATCCATTTTTTTGTAGCGCGTAAGGATGCGCGCCCTCACGGACGAGGTCGGACGAGAGCGGGCGATGGGGCTCTTCGAGTGAGCGGGGAGCGGTTGGGGTGGCGTGTGGGCGGGGATTTTTGGAGAAGCGCGGGCGAGAGGGTTATGAAGTCGGGCGTGGTTGTGCCGTGAGCCCCCGGCGTCGGACGTCGCGCCCGCCTCAGACTTCGATGCCGCGCCGCCCGAAGAACTGTTTGAGCGCCGGGTAGACGTCCTCTTTGTCGTCAATCCGCACGCCGATGAAGCGCTCCTTGTGCTTGAGGCGGTCGGAGAAGATCGAGAGCAGCGCGCCCGAAGAGCGCCGGTAGCCCGCGCCTCCCTCCTCGCCGATCTCGCCGTAGCCGAAGAGGTTGCACGTCGAGATCAGATCGTCGGCGAGGCGCACGGCCTCCTCGTTGTCCGAGTAGTAGTTGTCGCCGTCCGAGAAGTGAAACGGGTAGATGTTCCAGTCGGTGGGGCGGTAACGCGCGCCGATGACGTCGAGCGCGAGCTGATAGGCCGAAGAGACGACGGTGCCGCCCGATTCGCCCTGCGTGAAGAACTGCTCTTCGGTGACTTCTCTGGCCTCCGTGTGGTGCGAGATGAAGACGATCTCCACGTTGTCGTACTTGGTGCGCAGGAACCGAACCATCCAGAAGAAGAAAGAGCGCGCGATGTACTTCTTGAATTCGCCCATCGAGCCCGAGACATCCATGATCGCCAGCACCACGGCGTTCGACTCGTAGCGCTTGTCTTCCTCCCACGACTTGAAGCGGAGGTCTTCCTTGCGGACGTTGCCGAAGCGCGCGTCTCTAGCCTGGCGCGCGTTGCGCTTGATGTTTTCGAGGATCATGCGGCGCTTGTCGAGGTTCGCCATGACGCCCGTGCGGCGGATTTCATTAAAGCGCGTCGTCTTGGCGGGCATGGCCTTTTTGGCCTTCTCTTCGAGGAAGGGGAGCTGGAGGTCTTCGAAGATGAGCGCGGCCAGCTCGTCGATGTCCACCTCGGCATCGTAGTAGTCGGCGCCGGGGTCCTGTCCCGCCGGCCCCGCGCCGCGGCCCTGCCCCTGCCCCGTCTGCCCTTCGCGCCCGAGCACATCGCCGACTCTGGTCTTGCCGTCGCCCTGCCCGACGTGGCGGCGCTTGCGGTGGTCGAAGCGGAACTTGTATTCGTCGAGCGAGCGGATCGGGACTTTGACCGTGCGCCTGCCGTCCGAGAGGATGATCGCCTCGTTCGAGACGATGGAGCCGAGATTCTTGCGAATCGCCTCCTTGACGCGCTCCTTGTGCCGGTCCTGGTCAATAATGCCCTTGCGCTGCAAAGACCAGTCGTTGCGCTGAATCGTCCCCGAAACCTGTGAGTCGTCTATCACTTCAAACCTCTCTCGCGTCCGTCCCGCCGTTTCTCTCCCCGCTGGCACGCCTCTCGACAAAGTTTATCAAGGCGTTGAGCCGCTCGTCCGTCTCCGCCATCTGCTTACCCGTCTCGGCTATCTGCCTGTCCGTCCGCGCCTGCGACTCCCTTTGTGACTCCCTTAGCGCCTCAATCTCCTGCGCGTGAAGTTCGGCGACCGCGAGCAGAGCGCGGATGCTCTCCTCCGTGCGCACCCACTTCTCGTCAGCGCGCAGCCACCTCTCGTCGAAGCTCTCCTGTGATCGTTGCAGGTCGGCGGAGAACTGCGCCTGCTGATTGACGATGAAGTCGATGTTGCGCTGCGTCTCTTTGGCCCACCGCAGCAAATCTTTTGCGTCCTCTGGCTCTCTGTCTTTTTCCTCGCTCACGACGGCGACTCCTTTCGTTTGCAACTGCGGGTCTGAAATGCGCGACGCCCGCACCTCCGGCTTAAAGGGCGGGCGTCGCTGCTTCACACATGCCGGTTGCCGCCCGCGCCTCGGTCAGCGCGAGAGGAGGGTGCCGACGTAGGTCAGGAGTTCGTTGGCGCAGACGGGACAGTAGCCGCCGTCACGGACGAGGCGATCAATGACCTCGTTGATGCGGCGCAGTTGGTCGGGGTCGGGCGTCTTGGCCGAGGTCGTGATCTTCACGACGTCCTTGAGGTCGGCGAAAATCTTTTTCTCGATGGCCTCCTTGAGGCGCTCGTGTGAGGTGTACTCGAAGGCCCGACCTTTTCGCGCGTAAGAACTGATGCGGATCAGAATCTCCTGCCGGAAGGTATTCTTGGCGTTCTCACTAATACCGATCTGCTCTTCGATGGAGCGCATCAGCTGCTCGTCGGGCTCGACCTCCTCCTCGGTGATCGGGTCCTTGATCCGCTCCTTGTTGCAGTAGGCTTCGACGTTGTCGAGGTAGTTGTTGCACATCGTGCGCGCCATCTCCTCGAACGAGTAGACGAAGGCGCGCTGCACCTCGGTCTTCGCCAGCTCGTCGTACTCCTTGCGCGCCGCCGAGATGAAATTGAGGTAGCGCTCGCGCTGCTCCGCAGTGATGCCGGTGTGTTGCTCGAAGCCGCTCTTGATCGTGCGCAAGGCGTCAATCGGGTTGATGCACGTGACACCATCACGGACGAGCGCCGACGAGAGACGGTTGATGACGTAGCGCGGGGAGATGCCGTCCATCCCCTCGCGCACGGTCTCGTCTTTAAGCTCGCGCACGTCCTTCGACTTGTAGCCTTCCACGTCCTCGCCGTCGTAGAGCTTCATCTTCTTGGGAATGTCCACGTTGGCGCGCTTCGGTTCTTCGAGGCGGGTCATGACGGCGAACATCGCCGCGACCCGCAGGGTGTTCGGCGCGATATGGACGTTGCGGAGGATTTCGGACTGCTTGAGGAGCTTGTCGTAGATGCGCTCCTCCTGCGAGACGCGCAGGTTGTAGGGCACGCGCACGAGGATGATGCGGTCTTGGAGGGCCTCACTCTTGCGGTTGCCCGCAAACGAGACGTACTCGTTCTCGTTGGTGTGCGAAAGAATCACCTCGTCGGCGTAGATCATCGCGAAGCGGCCCGTCTTGATGCTCTGCTCCTGCGAGAGCGTGAGGAGCGAGTAGAGAAACTTCTCGTCCACCTTGAGCATCTCGACGAACTCCATCAAGCCGCGGTTGGCGATGTTCAGCTCGCCGTCGAAGCGGTAGGCGCGCGGGTCCGATTCGACGCCGACCTCGCCGATGGTCGAAAGGTCAATCGAACCCGTCAGCTCGGTGATGTCCTGCGATTTCGGGTCGGAGGGCGCGAACGTGCCGATGCCGACGCGACTCTTTTCGGAGAAGAGGATGCGGTGGACACGCACGTCTTCGTGGCGTCCGCCGTAGGTGTGCTCGAGCGCGTAGCGACACTGCGGGCAGAGGTCGCCTTCGATATAGATGCCGTAATGCTTCTCGACCTCGGCGCGCAGCTCGCGCGGGATGAGGTGCAGCGGCTCCTCGTGCATCGGGCAGTCCTTGATGGCGTAGACCGCGCCCGCCTCCGCGCCCGTCCACTCTTCGAGCCCGCGCTTGAGCATCGTGACGATGGTTGACTTGCCGCCGCCCACCGGCCCCATCAAAAGCAGGATGCGCTTGCGGACTTCGAGGCGCTGCGCGGCGGATTTGAAGTATTCGACGATGCGCGCGATGGGCTCTTCGATGCCGAAAAGCTCGGTGGAGAAGAAGTTGTAGCGGGCGACCTCGTCGCGCGTGCCCTCGTTGAGGCGCTCGACGCCCGCCGCGTGAACCATGTCGTTGATGCGCGCGTGCGAAAGCTCGGCGAGGCGTGGGTTCTGCGTGACCAGCTCGAAGTAGTCGCGGAAGGTGCCCTCCCACTGCAACGCCTCGTGGTCGCGGCGCAGCTCTTCGAGCCGCTTGCTGATGTCGAATTTGCTGCCATCCTGCTCTTGCATAGCCTCGTTAAAACCTCTCGTTAGGCTTCGCGCGCGTGGACGGCGTGCTGGATGTCACGCCCTTCGGTTGAGGAAACGACCGCCGAACCGTCCGTGACGGCGCGCGCTGTATTCTCACGCGGGCTCGGACAGTCGCACCCGGAAACAGTCTCGATGCGCACCATTACAGCGGCACTCGCGCGGGGAGCGTTCGCCGCACCGTCGAAACTTTTCGGCACTTCAATGAGCTAGAATTTTCAAAACGGGGAAAGGAAGCTTTTCACTTCTGACTCGGCCAAGCCAAATTTGTGCTCGACCCTGTCTGTTAAGGCAAGTATAGCACAGCACTCGACCCGGCCCGTCAACACTTATTTTTCTTCGACAGCCAACATCACGCGTGGCCGAAACATCCCGGCGCCCGCGTCGTAAACACCCACCGCGAGGAGTTCTCCAGCCTCGTCAAGCACGCGGACGTGCTCGCCGTCCGTCAACTCGCGCGAGGCTCCGGCGGCCCCCACGGCGGCCCCGTGACGCGCGCGGCGGGCCTCTTCAGCCGTTAGATGCACTTCGGGGAATCGCGAGAGCGCCGTCCCCATCGAAATAAGAATTTTGCCCGCCGCGCTTTCGTCCCCGAGCGCCTGCAACTTTTCGAGGCCGAGCGCCGCGCCGAGAGAAAAGTCGCCCGCGCGCGTGCGCCTGAGCGCTGAGAGATGCGCGCCCGTCGAGAGGCTTTCGCCGACCGATTCGGCCAGCGCGCGTATGTAAGTCCCCGCCGAGCAGACGACGCGCGCGTCGAGGTCGCACGTCCCATCTTCGTGACGCCGCAGGAGCGCGCCGTCCTCGCGGGGCATGACTTCAAACGCGCCGACGCGGACGCCGACGGCCTTACGCTCGACCTCCTCGCCGCGCCGCGCCAGCTCGTAGAGCTTTCGCCCCCCGACCTTCTTGGCCGAGTACATCGGCGGCACTTGCTCGATCTCGCCGCGCAAGGCCGCGAGCGCCGCTTCGATTTTCTCGGCGTCGAGCGCGGTGCAGTCGGCGACCGCGGCGGCGGCGGGCGCGCGCGCGAGCCGCGCCCCCGTCAGGTCTCCCGTGTCGGTCGCGAACCCCAGCCGGATCGTCGCCTCGTACTCCTTCTCCGCGCCCGCGAGGAACTGCGCCAGCCGCGTCGCGCGCCCGACGAGCAGGACGAGCACGCCCGTCGCGAACGGGTCGAGCGTACCCGTGTGCCCGATGCGCTTCTCGCGCAGGATGCGCCGCGCCCGCGCCACCACGTCGTGCGAAGTCCACCCCGCAGGCTTATCAATGATGATGATGCCGTCCATGTGCGGAATCTTAAATCTCGACACCCTCATCTGAACAGCCGTGGCCGAGTTGGTCAGTACCGCCGTCCTCTTGTTAAAGTAAGGGTGAGATGGAGAAGCGCAGCAAATACAGGCCGAGGCCGTCGAAGTCTGAGAGGCAGATTAACAGCGATCTCGAAGAGGAGAAGAAGAAGGCGCGGCCCGTCCGACCCGTGGACGCGGAGAAGGCGCGCGAGCGGACGCTCCAGCGCGCGGTGAAACTGTCCCGCGCGAGACAGTGGACGCGGCCCTCGACCTCGTCTACGAAGAGACGCCCGAGGAGGAACTGATCGCGCGCGCCATCGAAAAACGAATCCGGCTGCGCGGTCGTCCCTCGACCCGCCAGCAGACCAAGAGCCTCTACGAACACCTCCTCCGCCTCGGCTTTCCCTACGACCTCATCATCCGCAAAGTCCGCGAAGCTTCCGCCGCCGGCCTCGAAGAAGACGGAGCCGTTGACGAAGATTCCGCCGACGCGGCTCTTGAAGACCCCGCCGATTCCGAATAACCACCGGCTCCCCGGCCAATTTCGCCCTCCTCCGCGCGCGTGTTAAAATTCCCTTTTCGATTGTGGGCAGAATTCAGGACTGTAGCCATATGACAATGACCGGGAACGAGATTCGAGAGAAATTTCTGAGCTATTTCGAGAAGCACGGCCACCGGCGCGTCGCGTCGAGCCCGCTGCTTCCCGCAAACGACCCGACGCTTTTGTTCGCCAACGCCGGGATGAACCAGTTCAAGGACGTCTTCCTCGGCGCAGAGCGGCGCGACTACGCGCGTGCCTGCTCGTCGCAGAAGTGCCTGCGCGCGGGCGGCAAGCACAACGACCTCGACGACGTGGGCGACAAGACGCACAACACCTTCTTCGAGATGCTCGGCAACTTCTCGTTCGGCGACTACTACAAGCGCGAGGCGATTCAATTCGCGCTCGACCTGCTCCTCGATGGTTTCAAGATGCCTCTGGAGCGCCTGTGGTTCACCGTCCACGAGACGGACGACGAGTCAATCGAGCTGTGGGTCGAGGCTGGCGCGCCGCGCGAGCGCGTGCTCAAGTTCGGCGACAAGGACAACTTCTGGCAGATGGGCGACACCGGCCCCTGCGGGCCGAACAGCGAGGTCAGCTTCTATACCGGCCCGCACCCGGAAGACCCCGCGCACAACCGCGCCGAGTACGTGAACCGGGACGGCAGCCCGACGGTCGAGATTTGGAATCTCGTCTTCATGCAGTACGACCGTGCGGAGGACGGGACGCTCACGCCGCTGCCGAAGCCCTCCGTGGACACGGGCGCGGGGCTTGAGCGCATCACCTCAGTGATGCAGGGCGCCGACAACATCTACGACACAGACCTCATGCGCCCGATTGTCGAATTCGTCGCGCAGTTCTCGGGCCGCGAATACGTCTCGGACACCAAGGAGGGCCACGCCATGCGCGTCGTCACGGATCACGCGCGCGCCGCGGCCTTCTCCATCGCCGATAACATCCTGCCCGGCAACGAGGGACGCAACTACGTGCTGCGCAAGATCATGCGCCGCGCCATCTACCACGGTCGCCACGCGCTCGGGTTCGACGGCCTGTTCTTCCATCGCGTCACGGACTTCGTCGTCGAGCAGATGCGCGGCGCTTACCCCGAACTCGAAGCCGCCCGCGAATTCATCGAGCGCATGGTCCGACTCGAAGAGGAGCGCTTCGGGACGACCTTAACGATGGGCTTGCAGAAGCTCGACGCGCTCTTCGCCACCACGCCCGAAGGCGAGATGCCCGACTACCGCGAACTCGCACGGCTCTACGACACCTTCGGCACGCCGCGCGACCTGATTCGCGTCGGGATGGAAGAACGCGGCTTCAAACTCGAAGAGGACGCGTACAACGAAGCCTTCGACCGCGCCCTGCGCGAACTCCAGAGCGCGGGCGCGAAGGAAGAGAAGGCGGGCCGCGCCTCCAAGACCAATCCGGTTTATGCGCGCCTCGCCGAACGCGTGGGGAGGAGTGAATTCACCGGCTACGAAGAGACGCGCACCGACCCCGCGCGCGTCGTCGCGCTGGTGCGCGGCGAAGAGGAAGTCGAAGAATTGGTCGAAGGCGAGGAGGGCGAAGTCGTCCTCGACCGCACGCCCTTCTATGCCGAGTCGGGCGGGCAGGTCGGCGACACCGGCGTCCTCGTCCGCGGCGACACGCACCTCACCGTCAACGACACACCGACCGCGCCCGCGGGCGGTATGATCGTCCACCGCGTCACCGCAGAGCGCGGGCGCGTGCGCGTCGGCGACACGTTCACCGCGCAGGTGGATGCCGAGAAGCGCGACTCGACGCGCCGCAACCACACCGCCACGCACCTCATGCACGCCGCGCTTCGTGAAGTCCTCGGCACGCACGTCAAGCAGGCGGGCTCGGTCGTCGCGCCGAACTACCTGCGCTTCGACTTCTCGCACTTCCAGCCGGTGACACGCGACGAAGTGGCCGAGATCGAGCGGCTCGTCAACTACCAGATACTGCGCAACGAGTCGGTGCAGACCGACCTCCTGACGCTCGACGAGGCGATGCGCTCGGGCGCGATGGCGCTCTTCGGCGAGAAGTACGCCGAGCGCGTGAGAGTGCTGACCGTGCCGGGCTTCTCCAAAGAATTGTGCGGCGGCACGCACGTTCGCGCGACGGGCGACATCGGCCTCTTCAAGATCGTGAGCGACGAGTCAATCGCCTCGGGCACGCGCCGCATCCGCGCCGTGACGGGGAGGGACGCCTTCATCCGCTTTCAGGAGACGGAAGGACTCATGGATCAGCTCGCCTCCGAGCTGCGCACGGCGCGCGGGAGCCTCCCCGCGGCCATCGAGAAGCTGCAAGAAGACTTGAAGAAGGCACGCCGCGAGGCCGACGAGCTGCGCCTCAAGATCGCGCTCGGCGGGGCCGAGTCTTCCGGCAACGGCGGCGGTGCGGCGGATGCGCGCGAGATTGCCGGGGGCGTCTTCGTGCTGGCGCGCGAGGCGAGCGACCTCGACGCGCCGGCGCTCCGCCAGCTCTCCGACACGCTGCTTTCGCAAATCAAATCCGGCGTCGTCGTCCTCGGGCGTCGCGCCGACGGCAAAGCCTCGCTCATCGTCCGCACCTCGCCGGACCTTCTGAAGCGAGCCCCCGCCGGGACGGTCATCAAAGAGTTAGCGCCGATCATCGGCGGGCGCGGCGGCGGCAAGCCAGACATGGCCGAAGGCGGCGGCCCCGAGACGCAGAAACTTGCGGAAGCATTGGAGGCGAGCTACCAAGTCGTAGAAAGATTGCTTGGCGAGCAGGGCGCAGTCGCTTGAGCGGATTGCGCACGGATCGTGGCCGCAGGCCCGACCGTGAGGGAGCGCCGTCCGCGATAGTGAGCCGCAAAGCGGTGAGCAGTAAGCAGAAAGGCTCGGTCAGCCTTGACTGCTTACTGCTCACCGCTTTGCGGCTTACCCTTGAGACGGCGCTCCCTCACGGTCGGGCCTGCGGCCATGATGGCTTGAGCCTCTTTTAATTCCCCGCCGCCGGAATCGCCTTCTGCTTGTCCGTGAGGGCGACGTTCATCTTCTCCAGCGTGGCGCGGTTGAGCGTGCCCGTGATCTTGAGCCCCTCGACCTCCTGGTACTTCCTGAGCCCGCCGCGCGTGTCGGTGTCGAGCTTGCCGATGGCCTCGCCCGCGTAGAATCCCCTCTGCTTCAAAATCCCTTGCACCAGTTTGATCTGCTCTTTAGTCGCGCGGAAGATGGGGCCGCGCTTTTTCGGCACGCCCGCGGCGGCGTTCCTCTTCCCGCCGGTCGTGGACGAGTTGGTGTTTTGCGCGGAGGCCGCGCCGGCAAGGCAGAGCACAGCCGTGAGGACGGCGACAAGTGTTCTTTTCATTTTTGTCTCCTGCTCGGTTGAGTCGCGCGGCGGGTAAGCGCGCGGGTCGATAGGGTGAAGCCGCATTATCATACACGCCCTGTCAACCCAGTTAAACAGTGACGTAAATCTTGTTGAACATGGTTGACAACTATGTTATGCTTCCTTTCGCGTATCGCCGCATGTTTTTAAAGACCATGCGGTTGGTTTCACCCTCAGCTTTTCTCAAAATAGCGCCCCACCACATGAACAAGGATTCTGGGCGACGGCTTTTCCGGATTTTCAAAAGACGCTCGGACTTGGTAACCATGATTAAGAAATTCTCCCTGCTCTGTGCCCTTCTGCTCTCCTTTTCTTTCACCGCCGCAGCCCAGGTGGGGGGGCGCTACCGCTTCGATAATTTCGATACGCGGGAAGGCGTGCATGTCGAAGTCCCCGCCCCGCCCGCCGTGCGTCCGAAGCCCTCGAAGCGTCTGAAGTTGACGGCGCGCAGCGTCGAGCAAGCACGCACTTCCAGAGTGACGGCTTCTCTGATTTCAGACGCGCGCCCGAGCGACATGGCGATGGCCGTCGGCAAATCGCTCGACGGGTTTTCGACGGGCGACGCGAGCGTGGACGCTCTGATCGTCGAGTCGGGCACGCGCCACGGGGTAGACCCGGTGCTGCTCTATTCGATCATGCACCGCGAGTCATCCTTCAAGAAGCGCGCTCTCTCGAACAAGGGCGCGAGCGGCCTGATGCAGTTAATGCCGGGGACAGCGCGGCGCTTCGGCGTCAGCAACATCTGGGACCCGCGCCAGAACATTGATGGCGGCGCTCGCTACATGCGCATCCTCCTCAACATGTTCGACGGCAGCGTGCCGCTCGCGCTGGCCGGGTATAACGCCGGCGAGGGCGCGGTTCTGAAGTACGGGCGGCGCGTCCCCCCCTACAGCGAGACGCAGGAGTATGTGCGCCGCATCACGCAACGCTACGCCTTGATGCGCGACCCGCAGACGGCGAGGCGCGCGCCCGTCGCGACGCGCACGCAGATCGCGAAGATCAGGGACGCCGGGCAGCCCGCGCCCGTCTACGAGCAGAACGTCTTCGCCGTGCGGATGCCGGACGGAAAACTCCGGCTCGTCAGCCAGTAACGACTGCACGAACTTTCGCGCAGGCATTCAAAGGGACGGAAGCTTCCGTCCCTTTTTCTTTTTTGCGGGACGCTCTCTCGCGGTATGATTAAGAGGCAAGAGAGAGCAGCACGACCGAAGCCTCGTCGGAAGCGTTTGCGACAGCTCGCAGGACGGATTCGCTCGACATGCCGGAAGCGACTACCTCTGAATCAACGCCGGACGCCGGAGGAGAGGCGCGCGCACACCGTAGTGCGCTCCTCGTGGCCGGCGAAGCGTGCGATGAACTGTCGGCGCGACTCTCCGCCGCCGGACTCGACATCACCTGCTTGAAGGCGGAAGAAACCGCGCCCGCACTGGACGGAAACATGCCTTCGCTCGTGCTCATCGCCTTCGGCGAGCGCGAGGGCGAGAGCGCCCTCGTCGGGCTGGCAAGGCGCTTGCGGGCCGAGCCCTCGACCTTCGCGCTGCCCGTCGTCTTTCTTTACCGCACCGACGAGCGGACGCTGCGAAGCGCGGCGCTCCACCTCGGCGTGGACGACTATTTCGCGCAAGCAACGCCCCCGGCAGAGATGCGGGCGCGACTCGACTCGCTGTTCTGGCGCGGTGAAGCCGGGAGGCGAGCCGCGCCCGTCGTCGGCGAGCAGCGCTCCGAGATAGACAACTTCATGTTTCTCCTCGACGCTGTGAGCGCGGACGCGCGGCGCGGCGAGATGGGTGCGGTGGCGCTCGTCGTGGCGGGCACGGGGGGGGCGCCGCTTGAGGGAGACGCGGAGTCAGCACTCGCAGCGGCGCACGGGTTCCTCAAGCTCAACCTGCGCCGCGTTGATTCGGTCGCCTTCTACGGCCCGACGATTCTTCTGGCGCACCTGCCGCGCATGGACTCGCGCGCGGCGCAAGCGGCGCTCACGCATCTGAGGGAAGAGTTCATCGAGGCGCGCCCGGACGCCGACCTCGTCGCCGGCATCGCCTCGTTTCCGGAGGACGGCGGCGAAGTGGAGAAGCTCATCGAAAAGGCCGAGTCGGCGCTCGGCGCGGCGCGCGCGCCGAACTCCCCGGCCCACATCCTCGTTTACGCGGAAGGCGGCGCGCGGCGCGTCCCGGCGAAGTCACGGGGGCGGGAGGCGCGTGCGGAAGTCGGGAAGGCCGCGACATTGCCGAGCGGGGCCGCCGCCTCCGAAGGGCATGCGCGGAGTGGGGAGCAGCGTGCGGGGCATGGGGCGCTCAAGTCGCGCCGCCTGCTGTTGACCGTCTCTGACGCGTCGCGCATGGCGCAGATCAACCTCCTGATGCGCTCGGCGGGCTACGAAGTGCGTGCGGCGTTCGACGCGCAGCACGCGCTGAACCTTTTGCGGATTGACCGGCCCGACCTGCTGCTCGTTGATTATGAGCTGCAAGGGATGGACGGCATCGAGATGCTCAGGCGTCTGTCCAAACAGTCGGGCGGGAGCCCACCGCCGCCTGCTCTGCTGCTGCTGCCTGCGGGGGCCGAAAATCTACTCGGCGAGGCGCTCGGGGCGGGTGCCGGTCGGGTCGTCAAACTGCCTTATGATCCGGTGGAGTTGCTCGACGCGCTCCGCGGCATCGCCGGCCTTGAGTGAGGACTTCAAAGATGGACAACTGCATCAAGTGTGGGGCGCTGCTGAACCGCGGCGCACGTTTCTGCGCGGCGTGCGGCGCGGCAGCCGAGTCGGAGGAGACGCGGGTCGCTTCCCCTGATCCGCGCGGCGCGGCGAACGAGGAGACGCGTCTCGCTTCGGAAGAGACGCGGGTTGCGGCGGCGCGCCCCTGGGCGGGCCAACAGCCGCCGCAGCCCGTGCGGCCACTCGCGCCCCCGAACCCGCCCGCGCGGCGCGACTATCCCGAGGAAGCCGAGCAGGTCATCTTCACCGTTCGCCCCACGACAACGCCGGGGCCGAGGGCGCGATCACGACCCTGCGCAACATCCCCGACCCGCGCCGCCACGCTGACCTCCTGCTGCGGGAACTCCGCCGCTGGCGCTAGCGCGGCTCAAGCCTTTATCATCGGCACGGCGGAACTCACACAACGGCCCCGGTGTCTAAGGACATCTAAAGTTCTACTGAGAACCAAGTCAACTCCGGACAGCACCGGTGTCGCTCCCTTAGACTGAAAGGTTTTACCGTGCGCATGCCGAATTTGCCGAAACTACTCTTAGCTGTCTGTCTGCCAGCGCTTATGTTTGTGCCTGTGGCGGCGCAGGAGCGCGTCAGAAATGCAGAGAAGTTGCTGCCCGAGCGGGTGGGCGACTTGAGGGGAACGGGTAGCGGTGTCGCACCGAGCCTCTCTTCCTTCGGCGTCTCCACGCAGTCTGGCACGGGCGACGTTTTCGCGGTCACGGCCAGTGCCGGGCGCAACTACGCGGGGACGAACGGCGAAGAATTTTTGGTCGGCCTGATTAAAACCCGCTCGTCGTCAGCTGCCTATTCGCTCCTGTGGGATATTGCGCGCGTTGAGACTCCGCGCCGGGTCGCGTTGATAGAAGGACTCGGCGTCTACGGCATCGACGAGCCCACGCGCCTGCGCTTCATTAAGGGCGACGCTTTCATCGACCTCCGGGACGCGAGCCCCGAGGTGAAGAAGCCCGAAGCTCTGCGCGCCTTCGCCAAGCTCTTCGCCGAGACGCTGGAAGGCGAGGCGGGCGAGCTGCCCGTCCTCGTGATGCACCTGCCGGAATGGGAGAAGAAAGTCAGAGAGGAGATCGGCTACGCCGTCACGCTACCCGCGCTGCAAGCAGTAGCCGGGAACAGGCCCGCGCTCGACGTCCTCTCCTTCGAGGACGGGACGACGGAGGCCGTTACCGCCAGATACGGCGACGCCCGTCTCGTCGTCGTAGAATTCGCGACGCCCCAACATTCGGTCGAGAGTGACGCCCGCATCAACGAACGGATCGCGCAGTTGCGCGCCGGGGGCCAGCCCGTCCCCACACAGTACAGGCGCGAGGGTAATTATTCAGTCTTCGTCTTCGACGCCCCGGACGCGGCGGCAGAGCAGTTGATCTCCGGCGTCAAGTACGAGAAGGATGTGCGCTGGCTCGGCAGGAATCCACATGCCGAAGAGATCGGGAGGAGGCACATCACCTCGACGATGGGCGGCGTGATTCTCAACACGCTCATCGCGTCGGGGCTGGCCATCCTTCTCTGTCTGAGCGTCGGGGGAATCATCGGCGGCGCTATCTTTCTCCACCGGCGCGCCCAGACGACCGCACAGGAATCCTACTCGGACGCGGGCGGCATGCTCCGCCTCGATCTCGAAGATTTGAATGCGACGCACGCCTCGACGAAGCTCATCGGACGGGCCGAAGAGTGAAGTCTCCGTCCGCCTCAAGGGTCAGCAAATAAATAAAGCGCCGTGAGTTTGTCACTCACGGCGCTTTATTTATTGCGTGCCACCGGGTCAAAAAATATACGGGTTACTGATACTTACTGCGGAGTTCCCCCAAAGCCCCTACAGAAACGGAATCAGTAACCCGCTAGATGATGCCCTTCGACCGCTCTGTTGACCACTACCCCGTTCCCCCGAAGGGTTAGTTGTCAACGAACGTGAGAGAAAACCTCCCCCAAAGTTTTCAATCACCAGCCGTCTCCGAGCCTGACCCGATAAGTCAATTTTTACCCTACTTTTTAACTAATTTCCCCTGATTGCAACGACCATGCCACGATGTGTCTAAGAGCTTCGGGGAAGAGACGCTTCAAACATTTAAGCCAGTAAACAAGCGGGTGATTTTCTGAGCTGCTTCCATCAGGCCGTTCTTCACTGAATACAAGCTAGATGCAGAAAAGTGTATTCCTTCAATGCTTTGCCGCGGGTAAGAGTAATATTACATTACACTGCCGCTTCAAACTGAAAGCCACGCGCCGTTTCAAATCTCCGTCAGCTCGAAGGAAGCACGAATTTCTCCCACAAAATCGCCACGGTGATTACGCACGGGAAAACTTGCATAGGGCGCGAGGGCTTCGAGCGCGTCAGCATTTAGTACAGCGAGCTGCCGTAGCGCTTCGATGGCGACGGTCGGACGTGCCCGACGGTCTTCGCCATCCTCAATCTTGAAGGCCAGACCCAGCCCCTCCGGCCACTTCTCACACGGCAGGACGCCAGCCGTGTAGACCCCTTCCGCGCCCACCTTCGAGATGACACGCCCGCCCGTCGCGCGTATGACTTCGGTGTCAAAGCGCTCACGCGTCCCCCCGACCATCTCCGGGTGTGCCGTCATCGCGGCCACAATCCGTCCGCAGGCTTTCCGCGTCGGCTCGTCAAAATCCGCGGGGGGCGCGACGAGGCGCGCGTACATGAGTGCCATCGAGCGCACGGGCATCCCGAAGACGGGGACGCCGCAGCCGTCCGTGCCGAGGACGATCTCTTCGGCAGAGACGGCGGAGAACTGCGCGACGGTGCGCAGGATGGCACGCTGGACGGGGTTTTCGGGGTGATCGTAAGTTTCGGTGGGCGCGCCCAGTTGGAGCGCGAGCGCGAGCATCCCCGTGTGCTTGCCCGAACAGTTGTTGCGGAGAATACCCGGGCGCTCGCCGCGTTCGCGCAAGCCGAGCGCCGTCTCCTGGTCGAAAGGCTCGTGGACGCCGCACCTGAGAGAGTGCTCGTCGAGCCCAATTTTAAGGAGCATCCCGGCGACCGTCTCGGCGTGAACGTCCTGTCCACTGTGCGAGCCGCAGACGACGGCGACCTCGCGCGGCGTGAAGCCGAAGCGTTCAGCCGCGCCGGAGGCGACGAGCGGGACGGCCTGATGCGGCTTGGACGAGGAGCGCAGGTAGGTGACGGTCTCGGGCTCGCCGAGCCGGGCCCGGATTCGCCCGTCGCTGTCCGAGGCGACGACATGCCCCCTGTGACGCGATTCGACGACGGGGCCGCGCCTGACTTCCACGAGCGGCGCGGGCCGAGGGATGTTCGACCTTTGATCTTCTTTATTCATAAGTGAAAGGTTTGACCGGCGGAGATTTTACCGTCCCGACCTCTGAAATGAAAAGGCCGCCGACCCTCAGGGAGTCGGCGGCCTCGATTCCGGCGTTCGGAAACGCACGGAATGTTATTCGATTGTGCTATCTGCGCCGGCGCGGGGCGGTTACGCGTGGCCTGACGCGCGAAAGGACGGTGAGCTTGATGGGGCGGCGTCCGAAGCGCATGGCCTCGCTCGTGCTCGGCATCCAAATGTCGATTAGGCGCCCGCGTACCGCGCCGCCGGTGTCGGCCACGAGGTACTCGCCGCTGTAGGAACCGGCCTGAAGACGCACGCGCGTCCCAAGCGGCAGGACTCTGCGGTCGGCGGCAATCAGGCCGCGACTCACCATCCTCCCGCTCGCCGTGCGCCCGCGCAAGGAGTAAGCGGTGGCCGTGTAGGTGGTGGGCAACTCGGTCGGGGAAACGTCGGCAATGACCTTTCCGGCCCTTGTCGAGACGGCTGCGCCCGGAGCTTTGGCTCTCGAAGCGTCGCTCTTTTGTGGTTCCGGTACTTCCGTTATTTCCGGCAAGGTCGTTATTTCCGGCGAGGTTAGGGCGAGGGGTTCTGCCACTGAAGGGACTGCGTTAAAGATCAAAGTGACGGAAAGAAGTGCAATGGCAGCCACACTTCCCCCGAAAAGGGGTTTGCTCATTCGGTTCTCCTCCCGATGTTTAAGCCTTTCAGCGACGCGCGAGTGTGGTGAACTCTGACCCTGACTCGACCTCCGGCTCTAGGAGTTGACGATTTGTCAGCCGGAGTGGGGGCTTTCGCATCCTTGATGCGGAACGCTGAAAGTAGTGTCTCTAAAAAGAAAAACAAGCGAACTTGATGTCCGCTTGCCATGTCACAGAACTTAACACAGTTTCGTGAAACTTGTCCAACCGCCGAAGGCACGGATGAGGGCAGGGGGATGAAAGCCCGCCCCCTTAAACTCTTTCTCTTAGATCATCCTTCATCCCTCTGCCCTCATCGCCTCTTTAAGCCATTCGCCTCGGTAGACGAGTTCCGCCGCGCCGGTGAGGAGGACCTCGCCGTCGTCGCGCCAGAAGACTTCGAGGAGGCCGCCGGGCATCTCGACGCGGACGCGCCGGTCTGCGTGGCCATTGACGATTGAGGCGACTGCGGCGGCGCACGCGCCCGTCCCCGACGAGAGCGTCTCGCCCGCGCCGCGCTCCCAGACGCGCACCTCGATGTGAGCGCGCGCGCGTACGCGGACGAACTCGACGTTGGTCCGTTCGGGGAAGGCCGCGTGCGATTCGAGCGTGCGGCCCACGCGCCGCCAGTCCGCCCGCTCGAAGTCGTCCACGAAGACGCAGCAGTTCGGGTTGCACATCTGCAAGGCGGTCACGCTCACGGTCTCGCCGCCGGCGAGCGCGAGCGGGTAGCCGCGCACTTCGTCGAGGGCCTCCGGCGTCAGCATCGGGATCGAGGCGCTCTCGAAAAGCGGCCTTCCGATCTCGGCCTCGAAGCTGAAGGCTCCGCCGCCGAGCCGCTCGCGCAAGTGGTAGCGCTTGACCCCGGCGCGCGTCAGGAAACTGAACTCGTCCGCCTCCCACAGCCCCCGTTGATGGAGGTACGCGGCGGCGCAGCGCGAGCCGTTGCCCGACATCGCCGCCTCGCCGCCGTCCGGGTTGAAGATACGCAGGCGAAAATCGGCCCCGCCGCCGCCGCCCCCCTCAGCCGCCGCCAGAGGCTCGACGACGGCGATGCCGTCCGAGCCCGCGCCGAAGTGGCGGTCGCAGACGCGCCGCACGAAATCGAGAAACGGTCCTCCCTCAACGTGGCGCTCGAAGCCGCCCGTCAAGCCGACCGGCGCGAGTTCCGCGGCCTCGAAGACCAGATAATCGTTGCCGTAACCGTGGAATTTGGTGAAGCGCATAAGAATCAGAGGTTAGAGTCTGGAGGCTGGAGACTTGTTAAAGACTGAATGCTTTGACCAGCCTCCAGACTCTGACCTCTAGCCTCCGCTTTTAAGATCGTCCCGTGAAGGACGCGAGCAGGAGCGCGACGGCGTCGGTGAAGCGGGCGGTCGGGCTGAGGTCTCGCGGGGGATTGTTAATCATCAGCGAGAAGACAAGCCGCTCGCCCGCGGCGGTAAAGAGATAGCCGGAGAGCGAGGTGGCGCTGCTGAGCGTGCCGGTCTTGGCGCGGACGTTGTTGGCGGCGGCGGTTCCCTTCATGCGGTTGCGCAGCGTGCCGTCCACGCCCGCGATGGGGAGCGAGTCGCGGAAGACCGCACCGTAGCGGTGGCGGTTCATATGGACGAGGAGGCGGACGGTCGTCTCCGCCGTCACGAGGTTGCCGCGCGAGAGCCCCGAGCCGTCGAGCATGTTGAGCCTCGAGTCGTCGGCCCCGGCGGCGCGCAGGAAGTCTTTGACGGCCTTGATGCCGGCCTCCGCGCTCGTCTGTCGCGGGTCGGCGACCTCGCCGGCCTTGCCGAGCGCGCGCAGCAAAAGCTCGGTGTAGAGATTCTGGCTGGGCTTCATGGTCTGCGCGGCGATGACGGAGAGGGGCGGCGACTGCCGCGTGGCTAACTCGACGAGCGCGGAGACCTGAAGCGGAGCGCCGTCGGCACGCCCTTGCGCGTCAATCGTCCGCGTGCGCCCCGTGAAGACGACGCCGTGGCGTTCGAGCGAGGTGCGCAGCATCGTCGCGAACATCATCGCGGGCCGGGAGATGGCGACGCTGGCCGAGTAGCCCGCGTCGTCGAGCGGAATAGTTCCGCCGACTTCGATGACGTTCTGGCCGAGCGGGCGGTGCACACGCAGCTCACGCCGCGTGCCGCGCGCGGCGGTGGTCGTGCGGTCTAAGACGGTGACGAGGGGCGTCGAAGGGCCGACGGTGATGATGGCGGGGTCGCCGACGCGCGTGCCGGGCTTGACGCGCAAATCTACCGAGTTGTCGTTGACGGTGAGCGCGCTCACCTCCGCGCCGTACCACCACTGGAGGTCGTCCCACTCCCAGCCGGGCGCGAGCGGCCCGCCCGCGAAGTAGCTCTCGTCGCCGACCAGATCGCCTTCGACTCTCCGCACGCCCGCCGCACTGATGCGCGAGGCCAGCTCGTCAAATGCGCGGTAGTAGTCACCCGTCGAGTCGCCGTTAAAGCGCGTCGCGTAGGTCGGGTCGCCGCGCCCGTAGATGATGAGGTCGCCGCGGAGTGTGCCCGAAGTGTCGGGGCGCGCGGGCGCGTAGACCGAGGTCACGAAGCGATAGTCGGGGCCGAAGCGGTCGAGCGCGGCGGCCACCGTGTAGAGCTTCATGTTCGAGGCGGGCTGCAACCACTTGTCCGCGTTCTCCTCGTAGACGACGCGCCCCGTGTCGAGCGAGGCGACCTTGACGGCGAGGTGCGAAGAGGCGAACTCGGGGCGGCTCGTAATCTCGCGGATGCGCGCGCGCAACTCTTCGAGCGTCTGCGGCGCGGCGACTGGCGTTGGCGTGGCGGTCGGAGTTGGGGTCGCAGTCGGAGTCGGCGCGGGGGTCTGTGCCGGAGTTGCCGCGGGACGCTGCGGAGTCGGGGTCGGGGTCGCACGCGCGGGCGTCGTCGTCGGGGTCGGTGTGGGGCGCGGCGTGGTCGTGACGCGGCGCTCGCGCTGTGTCGTTTGCGCGGCGCGCGCGGGCGCGGGCGCTGCGCCGAAGATGAGAGTTAAGAGTAGAAGGAGGGAGACGTGCGGCGACGTGGAAGCTTTTCTCGTTGACATACCTGCTCAAAAAAATCCCCGGTTCAAATTCGATAGGAAGTCCGGCGAGGCGGAAGGTACGACCGTTTCAAGGCTCGATACGGACAATCGTGCCCAGAGGTACGACATCGAAGAGTTCCTTGATCTGCTCGTTCTCCAACGCGACGCAGCCGCTCGTCCAGTCGTTGTTCGTGCCGCCGCCGTGGATGAAGATTTCGCCGCCGAGCGCGGTGTCCCACGGCGGGCGGCCCCGGCGTTTGATGGCGCGCGCGATTGTCTCGGACTGCCGGCGCGTAATGAGCCCGTCGCGCAGGCCGCGCGCGGCGTCCTCCTCGTTCGGGTAGCTCAGGCCGAGCGAGAGATAGAAGGCGCTCTTGTCGTTCTTGACGCAGACGTAGAAAGTGCCCTCGGGCGTGCGCCCGTCGCCCTGCTTCTCCTTGTCGCCCTCGGGCGCGAAGCCGAGCACCACGCGGTATGTCCGCACCTCCTCGCCGCCCGCGAAGAGCCTGAGGCGGCGCGCGCCTTTCTCGACCACGATCTGCGGATTGACGAGAGGGAGTTTCATCGGTCTCCGGTTGGCGGCGTCCTCTGCGGCGCGCACGCTCTCCTGCTCGCGGTCGGGCGTCGCGGCGGGCGCGGCGGGCGCGGTGGCGGCGGTGTTGACGCGTCCCTCCGCATGGCCCTGCCTCTGGCAGCCCGCGAGTGTCAGCGCGCAGGCGATGAGCGCGTAAGACAGGAACCGCGCGGCAAACATGGAAGTCCGCGCCGGAGTGTAACCTGTCGTCGAAGTCAAAGGCATCGCGTGTGTCTCTCGCCGCCGGGCTGGCTTAACGAGTGCAGTGTGAACGAAAGAGCGTCGTGAAGGCAACAGCGGACGGTTTGCCATTAACTCTTCGCGGACTTAAAAAAAAGCGGCGGCGTCCACTTGGTGGGCGCCGCCGTGTAGTGTCGGATGCCTTTTGGCGCCGAGACGAGTCTAAAACTCGAGGCGCGCGGCGAACTGCATGCGGCGGGCCGGGAAGGCCGACGTGGACTGGCCGAAGGTTGTGCTGCCGATGCTGTTCTGCCCGAGCGCGTTGCTGGGGTTCTGGAGGTTCACGTTGTTGAAGAGGTTGAAGAGGTCAGCCTGAACGCGGAAGCGGACGCCCTCCCTCAGTGTGAACCGCTTGATGACTGAGATGTCGGTGTTCGTGTAGCCGTCGCCGTAGAAGGAGTTGCGCTGCACGTTGCCGATCTCGCCGACCACGGGCTGGCGGAACAGAGAGCGCGACGGGCCGACCTGCGTGCGCGCGCGCGCGATCTCGGAGGTCGTCGGCGCGAGGCCCTGCCCCGGCGCGGCGTAGGAGGCGCGCTGCGAGAGTCCCGCCCCCACCGAGTCGCGCGAGCTGAAGACCGAGAAGGGCGTCCCCGATTGCAGCGTCACGATGCCTGAGACCGTCCAGTCGCCGACGACTTTGTTGACGAACGAGTTCGAGGAGCGGAACGGCAGGTCGTAGATGAAGTTGGCGACGAAGCGGTGGCGCGTGTCGAAGTCGGAGTTGCCGCGCTCGGCCCCGAGGCCGCCGCCAAAGCCTGACGAGTCGCGCGGGACGACGCGGCCCCCGCGGCCCGGGTCGAGCGGGTCGGGGGCGTTGTCAATCGAGTGGCTCCACGTGTAGGCCGCCTGAAACTGCCCCTCGCCGAGGAAGGTGCGCGCGAGCCTCTTGGTCGCACGCAAGGCCAGCGCGTTGTAGTTCGAGAAGCCGACGGGGATATTGAGAATCGCCGACCCTTGAGCGAACGCCGTGTTGAGCGTGCCGTTGAGGTAGTTCGCGCGGGTGTTGGTCGGATTGATGGCGCGGTTGCGCCCGAGCAGCGCGTTGGCGCGCAGGACGCTCGTCGCCTGCGCGTCCACGGCGCGAATGAGGCTCGTCGCCTTCGAGCCGATGTAGTCGGCCTCGACGAGGAAGGTCTCGCCGAGCTGGCGCTGGAAGCCGAAGTTCCAGCTCTGCGTGTAGGGCGTGGCCCAGCCCTGCTTGAACATGTTGTTGCCGGGGTTCGGGAAAAGGTTGACGGCCAGCTCCGCGCCGTTCCCGACGGCGGTGATGGGGCCGAGCGTGGTCGGGCGCGCGATCTCCTGAAGCGGGGCGAACGGGAATTCGTTGTAGGTGTTCGAGAACGGCGGGTTCGCCGAAGAGTTGCGGTAGAGGTTGCCGAAGATGCGGTCGTAGAAGACGCCGTAGCCGCCGCGGACGGACGTCCTGCCGGGGCCGCCCGTGAGGTGTGCGAGCAAGCCGTCTTTGAAGTCGGGACTGTAGGCGAAGCCGACGCGCGGGGCGAAGTTGTTGTAGTCCTCGTTGTAGAGCGGCGTCGAGGGGTTGTCGGAATTCCTGCCGACGGTCTGGAAACGGAAGCCGCCCGCGGGCGCGGCCCGGCTCGGGTCCTGTCCGACGAGGTTCGAGAGCTGGCCGTTGATCTCGTAGGGCACGGCCTTGTACTCCCAGCGCACGCCGTAGTTCAAGGAGAGGTTGGGCCGCACCTTCCACGTGTCCTGAAAGAAGAGGTCGAGGTCGCGGACGCGGAAGCCGCGATAGTCCTGATCGACGCGGTTCGCGTCCTTGTCGTAATACTGCGTCTGCTGCTGGTTGAAGACGAGCCCATAGAGGAAGGTCGCGTAGTCGTTGATGGAAGCGCCGATGCCTGTCGTCGGGATCAGATTGCCCTCATTGTCGGCGACGACGCCGAAGCCGAACTGCGTGAGGTCGAAGTCGAGGAATTCCTTGCGGAAGAAGTTGGACGCGCCGTTCTCGTAGATGAAGCGCGTCTCGGCCCCGAACTTGTAGTTGTGGTTGCCCTTGATCCACGTGAACGAGTCGGCGAGGTTGGTCGTGCCCGTGTAGCGGAACTGCGAGTCAATGCCGATGGTGTTGAGCGAGGTGATGCCGGTGTTGAGGAGGTCAATGAGCCCGCCGTTCTCGCCGCCGAAGCTCTGCCCGCGCTGGGGCACGCCGTTGGAATTGAAGGCGCTGATGACTTCGCCGTAAGCGCCGGTGGGCGCACCGCCCGTGCCGGGGAGGTTGAAGTTGACTTCGATGCGGTTGCCGCCGAAGCGCAGCTCGTTGATGAGGTTCGGGGTGAAGATCGAGGTCAGGTTGAGCGAGAGCCCGAAGCTGCGGAAGGGCGCGATGCCGCCGTCGTTAAAGCCCGGAAAGCTCTCGGTGAGCACGTCGAAGTCGCCCTTGTTGAAGTTGAAGCTCCCGGCGAGGTTATGCTTTCCGGTGAGGCGCACGTCGGCGCGCGTGGAAATCTGGTGCGACTGCTGGCTCGCCACGTCAGAGAAGCGGAAGGCGTCGAAGACTCCGGGCAGAGGCGACTCGCCGGGGCTGTTGCCAAGCGGGTAGACGCGGTTGATGAGCGCGGTGATGGCGGGGTTGAGGCCGAAGTTCGAGAACGTGCCGTCGGGCGCGCCGAAGAGGAAGTCGAAGACCGGGCCGCTCAGGTTGTTCGCGCCGCCGGCGCGGATATCGAGCGTCCCGAAGAGATCGGAGCCGGTCTGGAGGATGCCCTGACGCGCGAGCGCCGAGGGGACGACGCGGAAGACCTGCTGGCCCACGTCGAACTTGTCGCGCTCGTAGTTGAAGAAAAAGAAGGCGCGGTCTTTCTTGATGGGGCCGCCGATCGAGGCCCCGTACTGGCGGCGCTGGAGCGGGTCAGACTCACCCGAGACGTCGAAGAAGTCGCGCGCCGAGAAGGCGTCGGAGCGGTAGTAGATGTAGGCATTGCCGTGGAACTCGTTGGTCCCGCCGCGCGTCACGACGTTGATGAGCGCGCCGGTGCTGCGCCCGAACTCGGCGTTGAAGTTACTGGTGATGACGCGGAACTCCTGCGTCGCGTCGATGTTCGGGGTGGCCGCACCACCGCGCCCGCCGGGAACCTCGGTGTCGTTGTTGTCAATGCCGTCCACCGTAAAATTGTTGCTGCGCTCGCGCTGGCCGTTGACGACGAAGCCGCCGAGGCGCGAATCGCTGGTCGTCGTCCCGGGTGCGAGGAGGATGAGCGAGTTGGGGTCGCGTGAAAGCAGCGGGAGGTCGAGTATCTTCTTGTTGTCAATCAGCGTCGAGAGCTGCTGGTCGGTGGTGTTGACGGTGGTCTGCGAGTCGCCGCCGACCACGGTGACAGTCTCGGACGCGCCCGCCGGGCTCAGCGCGAGGTCGGCCTCGGTCGTGAACGAGACCGAGACCTTGACGTCCTGCGCTTTACTGAGCGAGAAGCCGGAGGCAGTGGCGGTGACGGTGTAGACGCCGACCGGCGCGTTCGGGACGGTGTAGCCGCCCTCGTCGTTGGTCGTGACGGAGCGCTTCTCGCCCGTGCTGTTATTCGTCACCTCGACCGTCGCTCCGGCCACGCCCGCGCCGTTCGGGTCGCGCACGCTGCCCGCGATGGTTCCCGAGGCGCTTTGCGCGGACGCGAGGGACGCCGCGAGCAAAACGTTGATCGCCAGAGCGGCGATGCTTCTCAAAC
>JAIVJM010000158.1 GCA_020199995.1 Acidobacteriota bacterium
CCGCTGAGCAGGTCGTGGAAGGTGTGCAGGCCGCCGCACGCGGGCGACGGCTGGCCCGATGACCGCAGGTAATTGTCGAACGCTTGGTACTCCTCGAAGTGGGGCGCGTTGCCGCGCAGCCGCGCCTCAAGGCTCACGTAAGAGGCCGTCTCGCCGGGGATGAAGAGCGGGCCGACCCAGCCTTCGCGCGGGTCCATGCTGCGCACGAGCAGCCACGGCACGCCGCGCTTCTTCGAGAGGGCGTCCATCGCTTCGAGCAACTGTGGGTCGTGCGCCTCCTGCGGAAGGATGAAGACCTGCGGCAACTCTCCGTCCTCGCCTTCGGGCCAGATGTCCTCACGGTTCAGCGCGACGACGCGCGACGCCGCGACGCGGCCCGGCGACGCCGCCCCGTTCCCGTTGCCCGCGTGCCCTGCGGTGGGCGAACCGCCTCGCAGCGCGATGACTTCGCCGAAGCCCGCCTCGCCGAGGTGGCGGTGGACGCTCCGGCTCAGACCGCCGTCGCCCACCACCGCGACCCTCGCCTGCCGCAAGAGTTGCTGAAACTTTGCGCCACCCTCCGAGGAGAAGCGCGAGAAGAAGGTGATCTGGTCTTCGTAGCGGTCGGCGTCTTCGGGGGACAGCTCAGTCGAGTCGGCCTCCTCGATGAGCGAGGTGGACTCGAAGTGCTCCAACAACTTCTGCGCCGTGGCGGCATCGAGCCCCTGCTCGCCGACCTTGACGAGAATGTCCGCGACCTCGTGCTGCCCGTTCAGATAAGGCAACAGGCCGCTGAAGGTGCGGATCGCGGACTCGTCACGCAACTTGATGCGCCAGAGTTCCTCGGAGCCGCCGCGCAAGCCCCACGTGGTGGCGGAGATCGGGAAGACCGTTAAGTACGTTTTAAGCTTTGGTTTCTGGATCATGTGCGGGCCGCCCTCCTGTGGGATTCATGATGTCACGAACGTCAGCCGAGCGCCGCTTGGTCGGCTGCGGAGCAGTCGAAATCAAGGGATGAAACCGCGGGCTGTCATCGCTGCGGCAGGACGAAGCGCGGCGTGCTGAAGGCCGCCGTCCTGCCGTTTCCGAGACTTTTACTTTAGTAAGACCCGACTTATGATGTTGAGGCGACGACCTGAGAACGGGGTTCCGCACAACGTCACATGGTCAGGAACATGGAAAGACCTTTAAGGGTCTTACGGCTCGGTGGCGGAGTTGTTGGACGAGTTGCTGTTCGAAGCGCCGGTCTCCACAGGCTCGGCGTTCGCTCCGGCTTCGAGATGCCAATCTTGCAGCGTCTCGATCTCGAACGATGCATCACGATCAAATTCGTTCATTGGGAACTTCCTCCTTTCCTACGGGGTCAACTCTCAGGTCGTCACCTCCGGCTACTCCGCCCGCTGGTCGGACAGCGGGCGGAGGCTGTGCGGTATTCAATACTGTTTGCGGCGGGTGCGCTTAGAGCTAATTATCAAACCTGCATGGGAGCTGATTGCTCGAGCGCGGCGTCTCCGAAGAATGCGTCCGCCCCGGTCGGCGATTTGAGATAGATGTACCCCGCTGATAACAAAGACAACTTCTTCTTACGAATAGACGACTTCCTCGCGTCGGCCAATACGACCGCCGCCGGATTAGGCTTTGCTGTTATTCAGAGGAGAGCTGGTTCAGAGAGTGTCCCTTCAACTGTAACGTCAGTCACGGAGGCTACGCGCTGCCGGGTGGTTCGACCGCCGGGGCTTGGAAAGGTGAGAGGGGTCGGTCGTGTGTTCGACTTAATGAGGCGTAGCAGCCGTGTCAAAAAATGAGCCGGGATGAAATCCGCTCCGTCGGGGACCGCATAATAAAGTGCTCCCCTGAGCTATCAACCGCTTCCGGTTTCGCTCCTCGATGAAGAGAATTCAACGGCTCGCTTCGGCGTACCAGCGCAAGATAGATTCCGGGGCGCGTCTTGGCAAGCGAAATCAATTGGCCGATGACGCTGTTTCTTGGCGGGACTCGTTAAGCATTTGCCATTCCCGCTATCTATTAGCCGAACACGCTTCCGGCCCGCGATGCGAGGACGCACTAGACGCTTCTCGAAAGGGCGCGGCGGTACTGCGTCGGGGTCATCCTGTACTCTTAAAATCTCTCACGAAATGACTCCCGTCATTGGTGCCTGTCACCGCGACGATCTCCTTGATGCTCATGAAGGTCGTTTCCAGCAACTCCTTCGCCCGCCTCATCCTGAGCGTCTTCAGGTAGCGACGCGGCGATTCGCCGGTCTCCGACTTGAAGAGGTGGTAGAGATGTGAGGGCGAGAGGTTGACGACCTGAGCCATTTCGTCGAGAGTGAGGCTCTTGCGGATGTCTTCTTCCATCAACAGAATTATTTTTTGCACTCTTCTGTCCATGTTTCCCTCCGGGCTCTGCGCGACAGATGTGCGACGGGCCTGAGAGTCGGCCCGACTCATTTCGGTGGGTGAAAGAGTCATTGCGGTTAATACGGGCACAATGACCACCTGCGTAGAGTTTGAGTTCTTCGGGAGTGTTGTGAGGCATCCGGTAAAGACGCCCATTGACACCTAATACCAGCCGGTGCAGCCCGTCTTCCCAAAACGGCAAACGTCTTCAGCTTGAGCGGATAAGATCACGTCAAACCGGCGAACGCCCAACGCGTTCACATTGACAGCACTTTTTACGTGAGGCAAAGGTCATGGAGGAAAGATGCACCCGCCACGAATGTAGAACGAGCGAAGCGTAGCCGCATCGGTCGCCCGTGTCAATTAAAAATTCTCCAACCGCCAGTCAAGACGCGTCAATTCAAGCCCACGGTTGAACCTCTACTGCTGACAGGTTATTTCTTATGCCTTCGCGAGGCGTTAACACTCATCGAGGCGTGAACAATCGTGAGCAAGGATTTTGACAACGTGAGCAAAGATTTCGGTTTCAGCGTGAGCAGATTTCACCGGTTTCCGAAAAACCTGCTCACGCTTGCGAAAACCTTGCTCACGCTTCCGCAAAGCGAGCGACGAGCGCTGGAGTAACTCAACGGCGAACCGCATCATCCGCTTCAACTTTACACAGTTGGAGGAAAAACAGGATGACGGTTCAGAGAGTCTCCATGCACAACTATCCGGAAAGACCTCTTCCATAAAAAAAGCGCGGCGGACCCGTGTTGAGTCCGCCGCTTGGTAAGGCTCCCCGAACAGTCGAGGATTAGAATTCAATAAATAATATTAGTGATGAAAAATTAGATTGCCTTATCGGAAAAACTGAACATTAAATTGCCGAAATTGAATCGCAGCTCCCCCGACCATGTTTCGTCGGCAGTTGAAAATTAAATCTTCACGTAAGCGGACGTTTCTGTCGTCGCCCGGCCCGCGCAAGGCGCGACACACGAAGCACCCGGACCACTCTTAAACAGAAAACACCCGGATCGCATGCTCGTTGAGATAGAATCGGTCGCTCTGAGAAAGTGAGGGGTGGGCAGGCGGGCTCGGGCGAGCATGAGTTCCTGACCGGCGTGTAAGTACTCGGTCTCTGCATTCTGAAGAAAGGGAGATGGGTTGATGACCGAAGGGATTAAAACCGTTATTGACGCTTACGAGGAGGGCGCGCTCGACCGGCGCGCTTTCATGGCGCGTTTGATCGCCTTGACGGGCAGCATGGCCGCGGCGCACCTGCTGTTGGAGACGAGCGGGCTGGCGGGGACGCTGGTTTCCGAGCGCGAGTCGAAGCAGTTGAAGGTGTCGTCTGAGGACGTTAAGTACAAGGGTGCGGACGGCGTCGAAGTGGGCGGGTATCTGAGCACGCCGCAGGGCAAGGGGAAGTTTCCGGCGCTCGTCGTGATTCACGAAAATCGCGGGCTCAATGACCACACGCGCGATGTGGCGCGACGCTTCGCCGCCGAAGGCTTCGTGGCGCTCGCGCCGGACATCCTCGCGCGCAAAGGAGGGACGGGCTCGATGGCTTCGCCCGATAAGGCACGCGAGGCCATCTCCTCGATTCCCGCCGAAGAGGCGATGGGCGACCTGCGGGCGGGGCTCGCCTACCTCGACCGGCACGCGAAGGTGAAGCGCGGGCGGCGCGGCTCGGTCGGCTTCTGCTGGGGCGGCGCGCGTTCCTTCATGCTCGCCGCCGAAGAGCCCCGACTGCGGGCGGCGGTCGTCTTCTACGGAAGCGCGCCGCCGCCGGAGACACTGGCGCGGGTGCGCAGCCCCGTGCTCGGTCTCTACGGCGCGACTGACGAGCGCATCACCGCACGCGTGCCCGAAGTGGCGGCGGCGTTAAAGAAGGCGGGCAAGCGGTTCGAGTATAAAATCTATGCGGGCGCGGGCCACGCCTTCTTTAACGACACGGGCGAACGCTACAACGCCGAGGCGGCCAGAGACGCATGGGCGCGCGCGCTCGCGTTCCTGCGAAAGAATTTGAAGTGAAGACGATTCGCAGAGCGAGATGAAGAAGGTGCTGGTAATCGGCTCGGGCGGCGCGGGCAAGTCCACATTCGCCGGAAGACTGGGCGAGCGCCTCCGAATCGCCGTCATCCACCTCGATTCGCACTACTGGCGTGCGGGGTGGGTCGAGACGCCGAAGGATGAATGGCTGGAGACGGTCGAAGAGCTTCTGCGGCGGGACGCGTGGATCATGGACGGCAATTACTCGGGCACGCTCGAACACAGGCTCGGGGTTTGCGACACGGTGATTTTTCTCGACCTCCCGCGCACGGTCTGCCTCTGGCGCGTGTTGAAGAGACTGCTTTTAAACTGGCGCAGGAGCAGGCCGGACATGGCCGAGGGGTGCCCCGAGAAATTCAGCCTCGACTTCTTAAGCTGGGTCTGGAATTACCCGCAGCGGGCGAGGCCGAAAGTGTTGCGGTTGCTCGGCGAGAACTCGCGCGGCAAGAAGATCATCCGGCTGCGGTCTCGCGCCGAGGTGGAAAAATTTCTCGCTGGCCTCGGGGCCAAACAGCTTTGAGAGCTAGATACTCCGCGAGCCCCTGAAATGGGCTTTTTCACACAGCTTCTAGGGCGCGGCGCGGCCGGCGCAGAGTTTGATGGCGTGCTGCAAGACCCGCGCCATCCGTTCGGCCTTCTCCCTGTCGTCGAATTGCAGGTTCACGCCGCTGTAGGTGTTG
>JAIVJM010000043.1 GCA_020199995.1 Acidobacteriota bacterium
CACGCGGCCCTCTTTTCCGCGCTGGTCGCCATGCTGCGGGGCGTGCTGCCCGCGACCGACTACCAGAGGCTAACCGGGCACGGCGGCGATGCGTGGGATAGAGCTTGGGTCGATAAGATCCCGACCCCGACGCTCGCCGCGCTCAGCGCCGAACTGGTCAGCACCGTGGACGCGCACGTGGGGGATTCGGATCTGCGGTTTAGCTGGGGACTCGTCCGCGATCACCTGCACGCCTGCCATCTCTACATCGGCTCCCGGGAAATTTTAATCCGCCCGCTGATCCCGCTGACGAACACGCACCAGCCGTTCGCGGGCGCGCGTCAGCGTGTTTATATGTCGGCCACGCTCGGCGAGGGCGGCGACCTCGAACGACTGACCGGCCGGAAGAAGATCACGCGACTGCACCTGCCCGCCGGCTGGGAACGGCAGAGCATCGGACGGAGGCTCTTCTTTTTCCCGGGGCGCTCGCTGAGCGAGGACGACTCACAAGCCCTCGTCCTGGAGATGATGAAGGGGGCGGGCCGCTCGATGGTCATCGTCCCGGACGAGCGAACGGCGGCGGGCGTAAGGGAGATCATTCATGAGGGGATCGGCTTTCCCACTTACGACGCACACCAGATCGAGAAGTCGAAAGCGCCGTTCGTCTCGACCGAGCAGGCGGTCGCGGTGGTCGCCAACCGCTACGACGGGATTGATTTCCCCCACGACGAATGTCGCCTCTTAATTGTCGAGGGGGTGCCGCGCGCGACCAACTTGCAGGAGCGGTTCATCATTTCCAAAATGGGGGCAGTTGCCCTCTTAAACGACCGCATCCTGACGCGTATCCAGCAGGCCTTCGGGCGCTGCACCCGCGCGGCGACCGACTACGCCGCGGTCGTGATCTCCGGCGAGGAATTGTTTACCTACCTGCTCAAGAAGGAGAGGCGCGAGTTCCTGCACCCTGAGTTGCAGGCCGAGTTGCAGTTCGGCATCGACCAGTCCAGAGACATGAGCGCCGCGGACTTTCTCGACAACCTGAGAATCTTCTTCGAGCAGGGCGAAGAATGGAGCGGGGCCGACAACGAGATCGTCGCGCTGAGGGAGAGGGCCGAACAGAAGCGGCTGCCCGGCACCGTAGACTTGCAGGCAGCGGTGCCTCACGAGATCGACTACCAGTACGCGATGTGGCAGGGTGATTTCGCCTCGGCGCTCGAAGCCTGCCGGAAGGTTTTGACCGAGCTGAAGGATTCGGACCTGAGGGGCTACCGGGCTCTGTGGAACTACCTCGCGGGAAGCGCCGCCTGGCTGGGCGAACAGGAAGGCGTGGGCGCCCGCTGGCTCATCGGGCTTTCAAGGATTGAAGGCAGCGCCCGGGTGGAACTGCCCGACGCTTCCTCGGCGGGGCAAGACTCTTCCGTCTATACGCTCGTCGAGCGCCTTGAGACTGCGCTCGACGATCTGGGCATGCTGAACGATCAGCGATACGCCCAGGAGGAGGGCTTCATCCTCAAAAACTTAGCGGAGCGCGAGCACACAAAGTTTGAGGCCGCCCAGGTGCATCTCGGCGAGCTCCTGGGCTTTGAGGCGGGGAACAGGGAGACACCCGGCGCGCCCGACCCGTGGTGGATCGTCGACGACGGGCTGTGCCTGATCTTCGAGTCTCACTCGAACGCCGAGGAAGGGTCGAGCCTCGACGTCACGAAGGCGCGGCTCTTTCGGGGTGACCCTCGACTCCTCTTCGCCGTCGGTTACGAAAGTGCAGTTGACGCTCTCGAGGTCTTCCACAAAAAACTGATCGGCCTGACGGTAGATGCGCGCGTGGCAGCGGGACACGTGAGTGTCATCGTCGAACGGGCCGAGGTCGATGTCCGGGAAATTCCCCCTATAAGGGTCGCGCCTGCCGATCACGTAGTTTTCTTTCCTAATGGGGAACGAGGTCTGGACGTCGTGTGCGGGGCTTGAGACCACGAGCGCGGCGATTATGTCGGTCGGGGAGTGGTCTTCCCGAAGAGGGCTGCCGCAGAAGGGGCAAAAGTCAACGTCCGAATGGCAGGTGGGGCACAGCATCAAATCTCCTCCGGCTTTTCAACCTGCGGTTCGGGAGAGCGATGGTCGCTACCGTTCTTTTACGTAATCACCGCGCCAGACGTTCCGTCTTGCCCTTTGAAAGCGTCGGGGAACAAACGGTGCGGATAATTAACCTAATCGGTTGAAGGCCTAGCGGAGTTGAGACTTGCCAGAGCTTCCATCAGCAGCGGCGGGACGCTTTCGCCTTTCCCCCTTAACCCCTGAGCTTCACGCTCCAGCCTGGTCCTCAAGTCATCGGCCAGCGTCTCCCGATCTATGCCGTACTCTTCAAGAATGATGGCCGACGACATCACGTCCATCTCCTCGTCGGGCGGGAGCAGTATGTCGAGCAGTTTCTTCAACTGAGCGCGAGTGGGCGGCGGAGGCGTATCTGCCATAATCATCCACCTTTGAGCTTTAGAAAAATAAGGGTGGCGGTTGGTTTCAAAACCAACCGCCACCCTTACATGCTGCGATGGCCTATTTGATTAGGAATTAAAGTTGCACACTTTGATTGTCAGTTGCAGACTTTATTTGTTAGTTGCAGACTTTAATATCCCGAATCAGATGGCTTTTCCGGTACGTAGAAATATCAGATTCGCATCGGCATGACGACATATTTGTAGTCGTAATCTTCATCGGAGGTGGGCCGCAATTGCGCCTGCGAGTTTCCGTCCTTGAACTCGAAGGTCAGTCCGCCACCGTTCATGACATTCAAGAAATCCTGTAGATAAGCGGCGTTGAAGCCGATCTCGGTCTCTTCCCCCGCGTACTCCGTGCTGACAGTCTCGCGCGCCTCTCCCTCTTCGGCGGTCTGCGAGCTGATGTGCAAGCTGCCGGGCGTGAGATGAAAACGGATTGCGTGTGAGCGATCATCGGCCATGAGTGCGACGCGACGTATCGCCTGCCCGAGAAGAGTAGAGTCGAAATCGGCGCTTTTGTCGTTGCCTTTCGGCATCACCATCTCGTAGTTAGGGAACTGTCCGGTGAGCGTGCGAGAGATAAGCAGACGCGGCCCAACCTCGAAATAGATGTGGTTCTCGTCTGCGCCCAGACCAATCTCCCCTTCGTGGGAAGCCATCAACTTTGTCAACTCGGAGAGAGTCTTGCGCGGAATGAGGATGTCAATTTCCTCCGGGACACTGGTGCCAATTTCTTTTCGCTCGATGAATGCCAGGCGGTGCCCGTCCGTAGTGACCATCCTCGCCCCATGTTTGCCCAGGACGAACTTCGCGCCCGAGAGTGTGTAGCGAGACTCTTCCAACGTGATGGCGAAGATCGTCCGATCAATCAAGGTCTTGAAAATGTTCGCCGACAATTTCACTGAGGCAGACTTAAAGCTCGGCACATCCGGGAAGCTCTCGCGCTCTACTCCCGCCAGACGGAAATTCGAGCGCTCGCACTTCACGGTCACCCAGTTGTTCTCCTCGCGTCGAAAACTTACTGGCGCGTCCGGGAGTACGCGCGCGATCTCGAAGAGTTTACGCGCGCTCACACACATCGAGCCGGGAGTTTTAATCTCGGCCTCAGCCTCGCAGCGAAGCGTAACATCCAGATCGGTTCCAATGAGACGAATCGTGCCTTCGCCTACTGATTCGATGAGGATGTTCGAGAGCGCTGGAATGGTGTTCTTCTTCTCGACCGTGCCTTGGACAAAACCCAACTCTTTCTGGAGAGCGTTCTTGCTGATAGTAAATTCCATTATGTGAACTCCTCTGGACTATTATTTTTGCATAACCATTAAAGGCATTTGCTCAAATATATACAACCTCCCTTTGTACTACTAATCCTAATTAAATATCTTATATTTATATCTAGTAGTAGTAGTAGGGCCTGTGGAAATGTGGAAAAGCCACTTTAATGTTGTAAATAAAAGAGTTGATTTCCACAGGGGCTGTGGAAATCGCTGTGGAAATCTTGCCTTCATTGTGGAAAAAGAGAACACAACAAGAGTTTTTCAGATTTCCACAGGTGCTTTTAGAGGTGTGCCTGTGGAAATGTGGAAAACTTTTACTTAAGTGTAACTTGTTAAAGAACTAAGCAGTAAAGCGGGCTGTGGAAAATTTTTCACCCAGAAAATGAGCTAACTACTTGCAAAGGTTATCCATAAGGTCGCTCACAACCCTGTGGAAATTCTGATCCTTGGAAACCAGTGCATCAATCTTATCGACGGAGTGGATAACGGTCGTGTGATGTTTGCCTCCGAACTCCCTTCCGATCTCCGGGAAACTATGTTTCGTCAGGCGCTTACACAGGTACATCGCGACCTGACGAGGCACAGCAATCTGCCGCGAATTATTTTTAGATTTCAGATCGTCAACCCGCATTCGATAGTGAGTTGCCACCGCCCTCTGAATTTGCTCGATGGTTATTCCGGCTGGCTGGTCGTCTTCGGCAATATTACGAATCGCATCCTGTGCGAGCATCTTGGAGATCGGGAGGCCACGTAAGGATGAGATCGCCACCAACCGCACCAGTGACCCTTCGAGTTCACGGATATTGCTCTTGACCTTGCCGGCGATAAAGAACGCGACGTCATCCGGAAGCGTGACGCCGTCAAGATCAGCCTTGCGTTTTAGAATTGCGACTTTCGTTTCCAGATCAGGCGGCTCGATATCCGCAATCAATCCCCACTCAAAGCGCGAGTGCAGCCTCTCCTCCAAAGTCGGGATTTCTCGCGGCGGA
Organism: Acidobacteriota bacterium; assembly: GCA_020199995.1. Lineage (GTDB taxonomy): Bacteria > Acidobacteriota > Blastocatellia > Pyrinomonadales > Pyrinomonadaceae > JAIVJM01. Next base: position 4,732 of record JAIVJM010000043.1, read on the forward strand.
CAGTCAGACGTGATGACGATCTGCTTCTGCCCGTCATAGAGAGCATTGAATGTGTGGAAAAACTCCTCTTGAGTTCGCTCCTTACCGGCCATGAATTGAATATCGTCCATGAGCAAAATATCAATCGAGCGATATTTCTCACGAAACGTCTGCGTTTTATCGTAGCGGATGGCGTTAATCAACTCATTCATGAACCTCTCGGCTGAAATGTAAGACAGCCGAAGGTAACGATTGCGCTCTTTAATCGCGTGCCCGATGGCATGCACCAGATGAGTTTTGCCAAGCCCCACGCCGCCGTAAATGTACAAAGGGTTATATGTTTTCCCCGGAGCTTCGGCCACCGCCAGTGATGCGGCATGAGCAAACTGGTTGCATGACCCGACGACGAAGGTCTGAAATGAGCATTTCGGGTTAAGGGAATTTTCCAGTGGCTCAATATCCACGAACGTAGTCGCGCCGGGCGTGAGCCCATCTGACTGAGCCGCTTCCAGAAGTGAAAAGAGACTCGACCCGTTTTTTTTGTTAGTTCTCGAAGACCCTTTTTCCTCTAAATCAAGAACGTCAATCTCACCATCCTCTTTTCCGTTGATTAAATTGGCAGCTTGCGATTCTTCTTCGACGGTCCAATCAAGTTGATATTCCGAAAGATTAAGCTCAGCCAGGGAGGCGTCCAAGACATCCGAATAGTTAGAACTGACCCAATCCTTAACCACATGATTGGGCGCGCGCAGATGAAGCACATGATCGAACTCGTCGCAACGCTCGAAATGGATGGGGCGAATCCATGTATCAAAACTTTGGCGATTCAGCCGCTTCTCAACCGCTTGGAGGATATCGCTCCAAATTCTATTCTCAATGGCTGGTAAAGGGAAAATTTTTCGAGCCCCCAGAATCCCATATTATAGATATGATTATAATGCCAAGCATTATCCACAAGGGTTATTGATGTAATGTTTTGAGGCAGAAAATTCAACGCTATTTAACAATAAGTTTTGAGATTTTAGTGTGTCCATGAGCCTTCGCGTTGCTTGACAGAAAGTGTGCCAAAAGATAATCTTAATGTTTTCGTTTGAGGAGAAGATAGACAGTTATGCCAAAGCGAACATTTCAACCCAACAACCGCCGCCGGGCCAAGACACATGGTTTTCGGGCGCGTATGGCTACAAAAAACGGTCGTCTGGTGATCAAAAGACGCCGGGCCAAAGGACGTAAGCGTCTGACCCCGTCACATTACTAAGCTGGAGCTACTTTGTCTGAGCGAGCACTGTTACGTAGTTCCGCAGAATTTCGCACGGTCTATGGTAATGGGAGGCGCTACGACGGGCGTCTGATCTCGGTGTTCATTTTAAGCAACGGGATGGCTCAACACCGGATCGGGATTACTGCATCCCGCAAAATGTCTCTGAGGGCGGTCGGGCGTAATCGGGCCAAACGACTCATCAGGGAGACATTCCGCATGAGTCAGGCCGAGTTGGATGTGCTTCAGAGCAGATATGACTGGGTCATTAATGCGCGCCGGTCGCTGCTTTCTGTGAAAGTACCATTGGTCCTTGAGGAATTCCGGAGAATCGTCGCTCAAGTAAAGAGCGATGAAATTAAGTGATTAACGGCATTTGGTAAATGAGCGGTGAAGGTAATTTTTGCGGGGATTTTAAGGTTTTATAAGGCGAATATCTCGCCGCTGCTCCCGCCCGCTTGTCGATTCGTTCCGACTTGTTCGGAATATACTCTTGAGGCGGTTGAAAAGTACGGAGCCTTGCGTGGGGGCTGGATGGGAGTTCGCCGTCTTTTGAAGTGTCATCCTTTCCATCCGGGTGGTTATGATCCGGTCAATTAAACACCACTAGAGAACATACTTTCTGCCGTCGTTAAGTCTTTTTGAGTGCTCATAAATACGAACTAAATGGAACAGAAGCGCCTTTTACTAGCTTTCGTACTTTCGGCTGTCATTCTCTTCGGATGGAGCTATTTGTTTCCTCCTTCCCCTCCTCAACAACAAAACACTAATCCTCAAGCACCGGCCGCCAGCACGCCAACACCTGTGGAAACCGTCCAAACGGCCCCTGCCGGCGGACAGGGCGAAGCTTCCACGGCGGCTCCTGATAATGTCTCTCAACGTCTTCTTACCGTCTCAACACCCCTTTTTGAGATTGTTCTTGATAGCCGCGGCGCCATCGCTAAAAGCTGGATCATTAAACAGAACAAGGAAGAAGGTAGTGAGGGGAAACCTCTCTATTCAATAGCCAGCACTAAAGCTGATCGCCAGCCGCTTCAACTTATTTCGCCCAAAGGACTTGAGCAGGGACAGGCCCCTCTGAGAATTATCACAGGCCGGGCTGATCTCGACGCCGCACTCTCTTCCAGAAATTATCAGCTTGGAGGGGTCGAGGATAGCGCCCCGAATCCAAACCTTTTGTTGAATCCGGGGGAGAAAAAAACAGTCGAGTTTACGATGGTGGAAGCCGCGAGCGGCGTCGAGGTATTGAAGAAACTGACCTTTGATGCGGATCGCTACATCGTCAAAATCGAGACTAAGCTTTCGCAGGCCGGTCAATCTTTAAATAGCGCGAAGATGGTTGTCGGCCCCAACATCGGTGACCAAGGGGTTTCTGAATACACCTTCTATTCCGTTGCACCGGAAGGAGTTGCCGCCGTCGGAGATAGCGTCACTAGGATTCAGGCGACGGAAGTTGAAGGGAACAAAGAGAGCCCGCATGTAAAAGCCGTCAACGGCCCGGTGCAGTGGGCCGGGGTTGGAGACACGTATTTTGCGATGACTCTAGTGCTGCCGCAGCCAATCCCCGGACTGGAGTACAGGACGGAGAAGTATTCACACCAAGTTGAAGGGAAAATTGAGGACAGGCTCTTAATCACCGGCTACGTGCCGATTCCCGCCGACGGTTCGCCGACGTACCTGTTTGTAGGCCCCAAGGACCATGATCAACTCGAAGCGACCGCGGCTCAGATCAGCAGCAGCTTAGGTCATCAGGTAGACCTCGGGAAGTTAATAGACTACGGTTGGACGGGGCGTATCACAAAACCTCTGGCAGCCCCGATTCTCTGGTCAATAAAGCATCTGAACAGACTGACGGGAAGCTATGGCATCGCGATCATTATCTTCACGATCATCATTTATATGCTCTTCTTCCCGCTCAAATGGCGCTCTTCCAAGTCGATGAGGAAGGCCCAGAAGCTTGCGCCGCGGATGAAAGAACTGCAAGAGAAGATTAAGGGGCTGAAGCAGAATGATCCGCGTCTTAAAGATTTGCAGATGGAGCAACTTCGTTTGATGAAGGAGGGCAATCCGCTCGGGGGGTGTCTGCCGCTTCTGATTCAAATGCCTTTCCTGATTTCCCTATACATCGCGATTACGATCTCGATTGATTTCCGTCAGTCGCCATTCCTTTGGCTAACTGACCTCTCAGCCGCCGACCCCATTCGCCTCCTCCCGATTTTGATGGCAGGCTCGATGCTCGTCTTGCAGTTGATCACGCCGGCACCCTCCGCCGACCCACTTCAGCGGAAGATGATGGCGGTCATCATGCCCATCATGATGCTTTACATTTTGTGGAGTGCGCCTGCGGGTTTGCTCGTCTACTGGCTCGTTGGAAACCTTGTCGGGTTCGGTCAGCAAATGCTGATTAATCGCCTCTTGAAATCACAGGATGACGAGGAGCCACAGCCCCCGGAGAAAGGTAAAGCCGACTCGCGTCCGAAAAAAAAACTGGGTGAAGCACGTCCCTCGCAAGCTTAAGTTAGGGACGTAAGTGGTTCTATCTGAATGTTTTGAGTCTATTTGCCATGAGCGAAGTTAATCAACAAGCCGAGAAATTTCTTAACGACATCTTCACTCATGCCGGATTCGATCTTCAGGCGAAAGCTATTGATTCGCCATCAGGATGCACTTTGGACATTGACGGCTTGGACGCCTCTTTGCTGCGGAGTGAAGGTGGTGAGTTACTCGACGCTCTGGAGCATTTTGTCAATCAGTCGTTCGCGCGTGCTCTCCCGCCCGGCGAGCGTTACGTCCTCGACGTGGATAATTTCCGCGCGATGCGTGAGACCGAACTACGCGCGATGGCACGCCACGCCGCTGAGAGAGTATCCTCTTCGGGCGTCCCTTTCACCTTCGCGCCGATGAACGCAAACGAGCGTCGGGTGATACATCTCGCACTCGCCGATGATGAAAAACTGTTTACGGAATCTGTCGGTGAGGGTAATGCGCGTCGGCTGAAGGTCAGTTTGAAAAAGTCAGCGGTTAATTAAAGTCTTTGGATAGGGTGAGCACTTGATGATTCATCAAGGCCGCCCTTTTTCTTTTCGCAAGTGCAAGCAACAACCATCGTTGCTCTCTCAACACCTCCGGGGCGAAGCGGCATTGGCGTCATTCGCATCAGCGGCACATCTGCCCTCGCCCTGACTCGTTCCCTCCTTCAAGACGAAAACTTTAACCCGGAGCCTCAGCGCGCTTCTCTAAGGCCCCTCCGCGAGCCCAATGGTGGGGATATTTTAGACCACGCGCTAGTAACTTACTTCAAATCCCCTCACTCTTTTACCGGAGAGGATATCGTCGAACTCAGTTGTCACGGCTCACCCCCCCTCCTCTTAACTATCATTGACACACTACTTTACTTGGGAGCAAGAACGGCTGATCCGGGTGAATTCACGATGCGTGGCCTCATCAACGGACGTCTCAATCTAACTCAGGCAGAGGCAATCCGTGACCTAATTGACGCACAGACGCATGCCGCTGTGCGGCAAGCTGCGCGGCAGTTGGGCGGAGAGCTTTCTGCTCGACTACAGCCTCTAAAGAGTTCTTTGTTGGACGTTATTGTGCCTTTAGAGTCATCTCTTGAATTTGTCGAAGACGATCTACCTCAAGATATATCCGAGCTTGTTTCACATAAGCTTCTAGTGCTCGCGAATACATTAAAAGCTCTAGCCGATACTTTTCGGAAAGGAAGACTGTTAAAGGAAGGCCTTCGTGTTACTTTCGCCGGGCGCCCGAATGTTGGTAAGTCTAGTCTTTTCAATAGTTTACTTCAATCAGAGAGAGCTATCGTCACGGACATTCCCGGTACAACCCGTGATACTTTAAGTGAAGTCATTGATATTAAAGGGATTCCGGTTCTTATTACGGATACTGCCGGCGTCAGGACTTCGTCAGATAGAATCGAACAGTTAGGGGTTGAACGCACTCAGCGCGCTATAGTGGATGCTGATATGATTGTTGTCGTCATTGACGGTTCACAGCCGCTCGGTGTTGAAGATTTGAGGGTTATTGAAGATGCTGCTCAAAGCCGCTTTATCATTGCTCTTAACAAAAATGATCTACCGGTCAATGACCTTGAGTCTATTCACGAGTTGAGCAACAGCGCACCCATCAGCTCAGTCTCGGCCAAAACCGGGTCGGGTCTTGATTCTCTTTGCACTGCTATAATCGAGCCGTTTTCGGCAAATGAAATATTTGAAAGCAATTTTATTATCACCAACGCACGGCATTACGATCTCTTGTGTCGAACGGAAAATGCTATTCTTTCTTCACAGAATTTATTATCCCGACATGCTAGTGAGGAACTAGTCCTTGTCGGATTGTATGATGCCTTGCGTTTCTTAGGGAATGTGACGGGTGAAACGACTCCCGAGGATGTTCTGACACAGATTTTCTCAACTTTCTGTATAGGTAAGTAAGAATGAGTTTTGACGAAACTTTTGATGTGATTGTAATCGGAGCAGGACATGCCGGTTGTGAAGCCGCTTCAGCCTCCGCGCGTATAGGCTCGCAGACGGCTCTAGTTACTCTCAACTTAGATATGATCGGGCAAATGTCCTGTAACCCCGCGGTTGGCGGCATTGCAAAGGGACACCTTGTTCGCGAAATTGATGCTCTTGGCGGTATCATGGGACGTGTCATAGACCGCACCGGCATCCAGTTTCGCTTGCTCAATCGCTCCCGCGGGCCTGCTGTTCAAGCACCTCGTGCTCAAGCTGACCGTGCTTTATATCGCACAGAGATGCGCCGCACACTTGAAGCCACGCCTAATTTACATCTTCGTCAGGGCCTGGTTATTGATTTCATTATTGAGGATGGCTGCACCATTGGAGTCGAACTACAGGACACGAGGCGACTCCGCGCCAACGCCGTTGTAGTAGCCACGGGAACTTTTTTGAATGGCTTAATTCATACTGGTCGCAGGACTTACACTGCGGGCCGCGCTGGAGAACCGGCCTCTATTGAACTCGCAGAAAGCTTAAAACATCTCGGTTTTCCTGTCGGACGCCTGAAAACAGGCACCCCTCCACGCCTCGATGGACGGACTATTGACTGGGATGCTTTTATCCCACAACCTGCTGACGAACGGCCTGTCCCTTTCTCTTTTTCGACCGAACAAATCGAGCAGCCACAGATTACTTGTTTCATCGGATATACAAACGAAGTCGTTCACCACTCAATTCGTTCTAACATTAGTGAATCTCCCCTCTATTCAGGGCAGATAAAAGGGGTCGGTCCACGCTATTGTCCTTCAATTGAAGATAAAGTCGTGAAGTTCCCTGATAAGTCGCGGCACCAGTTGTTTCTTGAACCCGAAGGGCATGACACTTATGAAGTTTATCTCAATGGTTTCTCGACTTCCCTTCCTTCCGAGCTTCAACAAGATATCGTCCACAAAATCCCCGGTCTCGAACAGGCTAGGATAATTCGCCCCGGTTATGCCATCGAATATGATTTTGTTGATCCCAGAGGGCTTACGCCATTTCTCCAGACAGTTAAAATTCATGGTCTCTTCTTTGCAGGTCAGATAAATGGCACAACCGGATATGAAGAGGCCGCGTGTCAGGGATTTATGACAGGTGTTAATGCTGCACTTTTCGTTCAGGGGCGTGAAGGCTTTAGGCTAAGGCGAGAAGAAGCTTACATAGGTGTTTTGATAGATGACCTGATCAACCATGGAGTTGATGAGCCATATCGAATGTTCACTTCCCGAGCAGAGCATCGGCTCTCACTGAGGCATGATACAGCTGATACACGTCTCTCGGCATACGGGCGCGACCTCGGACTGGTTGGTGATTCAACCTGGGATCGTTTCAATCAACGTTATGAGCGGCTCGCAAAATTAAGAGTTTTATTGGAGGAAACTCGTTTCAAACGTTCAGATAGTCAGTATTATGCGCTATCCAACATGTTGGGTAAAGATTTGGGTGACTCTATTTCGCTGGCACATCTTTCACAATATCCGAATATCGACAATGATCTAATTTTCAGGTTTCTGCCAGAAAATGTGGGGGTCGCTTATACATTTGACGATCTTGAAACTGCTTTGGCAAACATTCTTTATAGCGGGTATATTCAATCCCAGCGTTCTAACGTTGAACGCATTTATCAGTATGATGGCTTAAATATTCCGCAGAGCTTTAACTATAGCCTTATCGGTGGACTTTCCAATGAGATGGTTGAACGCCTCCAGCGCGCACAGCCTCAAACCTTTGGACAAGCACGACAGATTTCAGGAATCACTCCGGCTGCTATATGCCTGCTACTTTTTCAATTAAAGCGAGCAAAAGCTGCTTAGTCAATTTATGTTTCACGTGTCACATAGCAGTTTGTGGCACGTGAAACATAATAACGAATCTCTTTCTTCAGTCCACATCCACATATAAAATCCAGTTCTCTTAAAAATACTCAATTTGCACAATGTCAAATTGTTACAGGGTTGTTTAGGGACTCAGGTAGTAATACAACAAAGATTGTCAGCAAAGAGGGGATATATTAGATATTTACGATTGATTTGCGTTTCCGCTTGACAGCACGTATTAAATCATCGTAAACGCTCTCTCCTGGATAGGATATGTCCTCTCAACGAACACATAACAAATCTAGCTCCGTGTTTAATGCTATGGCAAGGATGGACTCTTTGTGCTAGTTTATCTGCGCTCATTTAGGACCGCGAAATAAAGGAACGAAACATGGCAAAGATTATCGCGGTAACGAATCAAAAAGGCGGGGTGGGTAAAACTACTACATCTGTAAATCTAGCTGCTGCTCTGGCGGTTGCCGAAATGCGGGTCTTATTAATAGATACAGATCCCCAGGCAAATGCAAGTTCAGGTGTCGGAATACAACGAGGTACTTTAAGGCGCAGTTTATATCACGTTATTGTTTTAGATGAACCCATACAAAATGTTATCAAGGATACAGAACTTCCACTCTTAAAGATTCTTCCTTCAGACAAAAACTTGATTGGAGCAGAAGTAGAGTTAGTTGATTTTGAGCGGCGTGAATTTAGACTAAAGGAGTCTCTCTCAAGCATTCAGGAAGATTATGATTTTATAATAATTGATTGCCCTCCATCTCTCGGCCAATTAACTTTAAATGCTTTGACTGCGGCTGACTCACTGCTAGTTCCAATCCAATGCGAATATTATGCGCTTGAAGGGGTAACCGAGTTGTTTGATACCCTTGCACGAATCAGGCGTTCTTTAAATCCAGACCTTACAATCGAAGGTTTACTGCTCACAATGTTTGACGAACGAACCAATCTGTCCTCAGCGGTTGCTGCAGATTTAAGGGATTTTTATGGTCGTCAAGTGTTTGAGGCTGTGATACCACGCAATGTTCGCTTGGCGGAAGCGCCGAGTTACGGTAAGCCAATTATTCTTTATGACATACGGTCAAAAGGTGCTGAAAGCTATCTTCAGCTTGCAAAGGAGATAATGGCTCATGACAAGAAGAGTTCTAGGTCGGGGATTGAGCGCACTGCTATCAGACAGGCCCATGATAGCCAATGAAGAGATGATCGAAATTGATATTGATCTGATTGAACCCAACACTCTCCAGCCCCGAACCAATTTCGATGATGAACGGTTAGAAGAACTCGCCCAGTCCATTAAGTCAAATGGCATAATCCAACCTTTGCTTGTGCGGAGGCAAGATGAGGGACGCTTTCAATTAGTTGCAGGAGAAAGAAGATGGCGTGCCGCGCAACGTGCGGGGTTGTTACGTGTGCCGTGCGTTGTACGTGAAATTCCTGATGATAAAGTCCTCGAGCTCGCCTTAATAGAGAATATTCAGCGGCAAGAGTTAAATGCTATTGAAGAGGCTCATGCATATAAAAGACTAATAGAGACATTGGGTTTGACCCAGGAAATGGTCGCGCAGAGAGTTGGAAGAGACCGGACGTTTATTACTAACTACTTAAGGCTCTTACGTTTACCCGAAGACATTCAGCAACTTGTGGAGCGTGACAAGCTTTCAATGGGTCATGCACGGGCATTACTTGGTATTGATGATCCTGAGTTACAAAGGAAGGTTGCTAAAAGTGTTACAGATCATGGGCTTTCCGTACGGGAAACTGAGCGAACAATTAAGCGGTTAATCAATAGGGAAAGCACAGTTTTATCGAATGTAGGGGTTACTACAAAAGAGGATGCAAATGTTAAAGCTGCTGAGAATAAGTTGCGAAGGAAACTCAGTTCAAAAGTGAGAATAGTTATGGATCAAACGAATATAAGTGGGAAAATCGAGATAGAATTTTTTGACCAAAATGATTTGATCAGAGTTTACGACATAATAATGGGCGGACAGGATATTTCATAGTTGCGCTTGAATCAGCACGTACATGTATGATGTATTCATGGCTAATTTGAGCAATGATTGAAGTTTATGCTTGAGCAGTGTGGGTCTTTAGGGCGATGAGAGCAAAGCAAAAACTCTCACCTAAGTATGCTGGAAGACTAGGAGGGCTGAGAGGCGGTAAGGCTCGCGCAGAAAAACTGTCTCCAGCGGAGCGAAAAGAGATCGCTAAAAAGGCGGCCAAAGCGAGATGGGAAGGGAGGCAAAAGTTAGATGAGAAGTTAAGACCCAAGTGAAAAGTAGTCGAGAAATTTACAGGATAACTATCAAATCTGAATTGAAAATCGTGCTGCCCATAGTAACCACTGAGGAATCAGTAACCTCACTTTGCGCGGTTAGTTGATTTCCACGCCATCACCGCCTTGACGCCCCGCAAAACCAGATGATAGACTCTCCAGCTTTTAGCAATACTAGTATCTCCATTTAATTCAAAGCTTAGCCTCTGTCATTAAGGCAGACGTGCCGACTCTTATGCCATTTCTAGCATTTGCTGAATTCATCCAGCTCGTACCGGACGGTACGCTTTTTCTTCATATTGCGATTATTTTATTCATGATCTTTGTCCTGAACAGGACGTTATTCAGGCCCGTCAATCGCGTTATTGAAGAGCGTGAGCGCCGCACGGTGGGGCGTTCAGGCGAAGCGCGGGAGGTTTTGCAGAGGGTAGAGGTGAGCTTGTCGCGTTATGAGAGGTCGCTCCGAGAGGCGCGCGCAGAAAGTTATCGTCTGCTCGAGCGGCAACAAGGCGAAGCGACTAATGACAGGCAGCAGAAGATAGGTCAGGTGAAAAAAGAAGTGGGCGATTTGATAGAGGGTCAGAAGAGAGAAATTCAGGCGCAGGCTGATAGTGCGCGCGCGACTCTGGAAGGCGACGCGAGGCGGGTAGCCGCTAGTATCAGCGCACAAATTCTTGGGCGATCTGCGTGAGATTTCTCTCGGACAAACCTTAGCTGTTCTATAGTTTTAGACAACAATTATGCTCTTGGTTTTAGTCCGGACAATTATTCTGGCAGCGTTTCTGCAGGCCGAAGGGCCGGGATGGCAGGAGTTCGTGCCGATGAGCACGCTGGCTAGAGTCGTCAACCTCCTTCTGTTCGTCGGAGTTCTGTCTTATTTTCTGCGCCGCCCCCTCGGTGAAGCCTTCCGCGCGCGCCGCGAGGGGATTCGTGCTGAACTGGTGCGCGCGCAGGAAGAGCGGAACGCGGCGCTCGCGAAGTTGGAGGAGGTTGAGGGGCGTTTGTCTCAGCTCGATGCGGAAGTCGAAGCGATTCGGGTGCAGGCCCGGAAGGAGGCCGCCGACGAGCGCGCGCGCATTGAGCGCACGACGGAAGAGGATGCCCGCAAGCTGCGCGAGCAGGCGCAGCGAGAGATCGAAAGTGCATCGAAGGCTGCTCGCGCTGAGTTGCGCGTTTACGCCGCCGAGCAGAGCGTGCTCCTCGCCGAGGAGATGATTCGCAGAGACATTCGTCCGGAGGATGACACGCGTTTGATGAGCGAGTACGTCGAGGAACTGGGAGGGATCAGGCGTTGAGCTTGCAGACCATTGCGCGGCGTTACGCGGTGGCGCTGGCAGATGTTGTGACGACGCGCGGCGAGTCGCGTGAAGTTCAAGAGGAGTTGTCCGCGTGGGGAGAGATGATGCGGACGAACCCACAACTCCTCGACGTTTTTCGCCACCCGTCCATCGCTTACGAGCAGAAGCAGCGTGTCGCGGACGCCCTCATCGAACGCACGCGCGTCCGACCGACGACGGCAAATTTCCTGCGCGTCCTTCTACAGAATCACAGGCTGGCAGAGCTCGGCGAAATCAACAAATACTTCGCGCAGGAACTCGACCGGCGTTCCGGCGTCGTGGAGGCGCGGGTGACGACAGCGCGCCCGGTCGCGGCGCAGGCGCAGGAGACTCTGCGCGCGAAGCTCGGGACGATGACGGGCAGTAAGGTGCGTCTCGAGTTCGCGGTTGACGAAGATTTGATCGGCGGCGTTGTGACGCGTATCGGTTCGACGGTCTATGACGGTTCGGTGCGCGGGCAGTTGCAGCAGATCAAGCAGAAGATGGTCGGACAGCAATGAGTTAGCCGCCCCTCGAAATTCGGCGCGCGCGACACTCCGGCGTCTCGATACGGGAGCGAAATAAAGAGCCGGGCAGAGTCATCCTCAAGACAGGTTAAATCAATTATGGAAGCAATCAGAGCCAACGAGATCAGCGACATCATTCGCCAGCAGATCGAGAATTTCGAGACCGGCGTGACCGTCACGGAAGTGGGCACGGTGATCAAGGTCGGCGACGGGATCGCAGAAGTCCACGGCCTCGAAAAGGTGATGGCGGGCGAACTACTGGAGTTCCCGCACGACGTGCGCGGCCTCGCCTTGAACCTCGAAGAAGACAAGGTCGGCGTCGTCCTTTTCGGCGAGTTTCAGGCGGTCAAAGAGGGCGACACGGTGAAGCGCACGGGGCGCATCATGAGCAACGTATCGCGCCCGGCGTGGTTGACCGCCAGCCGGTGAAGGAGCCTTTGCAGACGGGCCTCAAGGCGATTGACTCGATGGTTCCTATCGGTCGCGGGCAGCGCGAACTGATCATCGGCGACCGGCAGACGGGCAAGACCGCCGTCGCGCTCGACGCGATTCTGAACCAGAAGGGCAAGGATGTTATCTGCATCTACGTCGCCATCGGCCAGAAGGCTTCGACCGTAGCGCAGGTCATCAAGACCTTGAAGGAGTTCGACGCGATGAGCTACTCCATCGTCGTCAACGCTTCGGCCTCCGACCCGGCGGCGATGCAGTATCTCGCGCCCTACGCGGGCGCGGCCATCGGCGAATACTTCCGCGACTCGGGACGCCACGTGCTGACGGTCTACGACGACCTCTCGAAGCACGCCGCGGCCTACCGCGAAATCTCGCTGCTGCTCCGCCGCCCGCCCGGTCGCGAGGCTTATCCGGGCGACGTCTTCTACCTCCACTCGCGGCTGCTGGAGCGCGCGGCGAAGCTCTCAGAGTCGAAGGGCGGCGGCTCGCTCACTTCGTTGCCGATCATCGAGACGCAGGCGGGCGACATCTCAGCGTATATTCCGACGAACGTCATCTCGATTACGGACGGGCAGATTTTCCTCGAAGCCGATCTCTTCAACAGCGGCATCCGTCCGGCCATCAACGTCGGGAATTCGGTGTCGCGCGTCGGCGGCTCCGCCCAGACTAAGGCGATGAAGCAGATCGCGGGCACGCTCCGGCTCGACCTCGCGCAGTATCGCGAGCTGGCGGCCTTTGCGCAGTTCGGCTCCGACCTCGACCGGCAGACGCAGGCGCAGCTTTCGCGCGGCCAGCGTCTCGTCGAGATTCTCAAGCAGCCGCAGTACCAGCCGATAGATGTCGAGAAGCAGGTGCTCATCATCTGGGCGGCGACGGGCGGCCACCTCGACGACATCCCGGTAGATCAGGTGCGCCGCTTCGAGGCTGACTTCATCCGCTTCGTCGAAAGCTCGCACCCCGGCATCCTGAACACCATCCGCGAGAAGAAGGCGCTCGGCGACGAACTGAAGACCGAACTCAAGCAGGTGGTGAACGACTTCAAGGCGACGTGGCAGGAGCGTGCGTTCAACCCGCAGCCCGACCCGCCGTCTGACCCGACGAAGGCGGCTGTCGCCACTACCAAGGCATAAAAGCCGTGAATCGTAAATCGTCAAACGTGAATAGAAAAAGCAGTTCTTTCTTAACACGATTGACGATTGACGATTCACGATTGACGATTCACGGTCTTTATGGCAAACCTCTTAGACCTCCGACGCCGCATCAAGTCGGTCAAGAACACGCAGCAGATTACGAAGGCCATGAAGATGGTCTCGGCGGCGAAGCTGAAGCGCGCGCAGGAGCGTGCGGTCTCGGCGCGCCCCTTCGCCGCGAAGATGGCGGAGGTGCTCAGCGGCCTCGCCGCGCACACCGACGAGGGCTTCAGCCACCCGCTCCTCGACGCGCGCGGCGACGAGCGTTACCTGCTCGTCCTCGTGACGGCTGACAAGGGGCTGGCCGGGGCCTTCAACGCGAACTTGATTAAGGCCGCGCAGTCTTTCATCCGCGGCCACGCGGGCCAGACCATCGAGCTGCTCGCGGTCGGGCGCAAAGGTCGCGACTTCTTCCGCCGCCGCGACATAGAGATCGTGGGCGAGTACGTCGGGCTCACGGGTAAGGGCCGCATTGACTACCCGGAGGCGCTCGAAGTCGCGGGCGAAATCATGCGGCGCTTCACTGAAGACGAGGGGCTCGACAAGGTCTTCATCATCTTCAACGAGTTCCGCTCGGTGATGTCCCAGCGCGTGGTCGTCGAACAGCTTCTTCCCGTCTCGCGCGTCGAGGTCGAGGTGGAAGACGAAGGCGGGACGGACGCGGCGGGCCGCCCTCAGACGTTCGTGGACTACATCTACGAGCAGCCGCCGGCGGAGATTTTCAGCCAGCTCCTCCCGCGCCTCATCGAGACGCAGGTCTACCGCGCCCTGCTCGAATCGGTGGCGTCCGAACAGGGCGCGCGCATGACGGCGATGGACTCGGCTTCGAAGAACGCGGGCGACCTCATCAGCTCGCTGACGCTCAACATGAACCGCATCCGTCAGGCGAGCATCACGCGAGAGATCATCGAAATCGTTTCGGGCGCGTCGGCGGCGACTTAAGCATCGCTAACAGGCAGCGAAAAAAACGGAAGGGGAGGGAAGCCGCGTCAGTTGCTTCCCTCCTTTGATTTTCGGCACACGCATGGAAGCTCGCGGTGAAAAAGATGGCGCGCGGATTTCAAGAGGGCCGTCGGGCTCTGGCGCGCTCCGTGGCGTTCGGCAGCGCGGGGGAAGGCTCTCGCGCTACGGGCCGCTGCTCGTCTGGATGGGCATCATCTTCTTCGCCTCGACGGGGAACCTCTCGGCCCCGAACACTTCGCGCATCATCCGCCCCGTGCTGCTCTGGCTCTTCCCCGGCATCACCGAAGCGACGCTGCTGCAAGTTCATTTCCTCGTCCGCAAGGCGGCGCACTTCACCGAGTACGCCATCCTCGCGCTGCTCGCCTCACGCGCGTTTCTGTCTTCGTCGAGGATTTTCCTGCGGCGACGCTGGTGGCTCGCCTCGCTCGCCCTCGTCGCGTCCTGCGCGCTACTTGACGAGTATCACCAGTCCTTCGTCTCGGCGCGCACCGGCACGATTTACGACAGCCTTTTAGACATCTCGGGCGGCGCGTGCGCGCTCGCGCTCGCTGCCGTGTGGCGAGCACTCCGGCGTCGCCGGTCAACGCTCCGGCGATGAATCGCGCGCGGCATCGGCGTGGTATGCTTAGCCGTCTCCGAACAACGAATTGAACCTCGAACACAGAGGACTGATGATTTTATGCCGAGACGTTTGAGGCAGTCGCGACGCGTGGTCATCACGGGCCTCGGTTGTGTGACGCCCGTCGGGGTTGGCCGCGAAGCCTTCTGGCGGGCACTGCAAAGAGGCGAGAGCGGCGTGCGGCGCATCGAGGGCTTCGACGTTTCCGCTTCGCCCGTCCGCATCGCCGCCGCGGCGCGCGGCTTCGACTGGGAGGGCGAGCTGAAGCCGAAGGATCGCCGCCACGTCGCGCGCACCGTGCCGCTCGCGCTCGCCGCCGCGCGCGAGGCGATGGGCGACGCTGGGCTTCAGCCCTCTGACTTTACGATTGAAGAGCAGCGCGCCTTCGGCGTCGTGCTGGGGACGGGCGGCGGCGGGCTCGCCTTCACCGAGCACCAGTACAGATACTTCTACACGGACGAGCCGGGCACTGCGAGCATCTACACCATCCCCGCCTCGACGCACGGCGGACTCTCCTCCGAACTCTCGATGGCCTTCGGCCTGCGCGGCCTCTCGCACGTCGTCTCGACGGGCTGCACCAGCTCGACCGACGCCATCGCCTACGCCGCCGACCACATCAGTGCCGGTCGTCAGGAGAAGATGCTCGCGGGCGGCTCCGACGCCCCGCTCGCGCCCGGCATCCTCGCGGGCTTCTGCCTCATGAAGGTGCTCACCGAAGACTGGAACGACGAGCCCGCGCGGGCCTCGCGGCCCTTCTCGCGCGACCGCTCCGGGATGGTCTTGGGCGAGGGAGCGTGGGTCTACGTGCTCGAAGAGTACGAGGCGGCGCGGCGGCGCGGCGCGCGCGTCTACGCCGAGATCACGGGCTACGGCGCGACGTGCGACGCCTACCACCGCGTGCGGCTCGAAGACACTGGCGAAGAGCCCGCGCGCGCAATGCGGCTCGCGCTCGAAGCTGCGGGGCGCGAGGCCGTGGAGGTCGAATACGTCAACCTCCACGGCACGTCCACGGTCTTGAACGACCGCATCGAGACGCAGGCCGTCAAGCTGGCCTTCGGCGAGCACGCGCGGCGCGTCCCGATGTCCTCGACCAAGTCGCAGATCGGCCACCCGCAGGGCGCTTCGGGTGCGGCGGGACTGGCCGCCGCGCTGTGCGCGATGACGACCGGACTCATCCCCCCGACCATCAACCTCGACGAGCCCGACCCTGTGTGCGACCTCGACTACGTGCCCAACCACGCGCGCGAGCAGAGCGTCCGCATCGCGCTCTGCAACTGCATCGGCTTCGGCTCGAAGAACAGCGCGCTCGTCGTCGAGAGAGTTTAAAGAGACGTGATTCGTTGAAGCCGCCGGACGTTCGCGCCGCAAGGCTTCTTTCGGCTCTCAGCAAAACAGAGAAATGAAAAGATGAAGACCAAACACCTCTTCAAGTATCTTCTGACCGCAACCCTTATGTGTGTCGCGGCCAGCGCGCAGACGCCTCCCGGCGGGCGCTACGTGCAGGACGGCCTCTCGTTCTCGTACCCCACCGGGTGGACGCTCACCGACAAGAGCAACGCACAGGCGCAACACCTCATCCTCACGCGCGATGGGGGTTCAGCCCTCGTCGTCGTCATCGCCTACCGCGAGCTGATCGTCAGCCCCGGCCAACTGGCCGCTGCGCACCACAACCTCTGGCGACCGTTCGCACTGGACATGGCGCGCAAGCTGGGCGTCGAGAGGAACCCGCCGTGGGAGGACACACAGTGCCAGCAGGTCGGCGAACGCTCAGCCGTGGGCGTCAGGCTGAGCGGGCGGCTCGAAGGACAGCCGACTACGGGCGAGGTCTACGCACTGGCGTTAGGGCGGCGGTTCGTTATCGTTTTTTTCGTCAGGCACGATAGGGACGAGGCGCAGGAGAGCCCTGCTTGGAAGACCCTGCTCGCATCGTTGAAAGTCGAAGACCATCCCAACTTGCCGCCCATCATGATAAGCGACGAAGATGCGGCGTCGGTCGGCGTGCTCAACGGCAAGGCCCTCACGAAGCCGCAGCCCCAATACCCCCTGTCGCGAGGTCGGCGCGAGCGTCGGGCCAGGTCTCCGTGCAAATCGTGGTGGACGAGAACGGCAACGTAACTTCGGCGAAGGCGATTTCGGGGCACTCGCTCTTACGCGACGCCAGCGAGCGCGCCGCGCGGAAGGCGAAGTTCTCACCGACGAAGCTCTGCGGGCAACCCGTCAAGGTCACGGGCGTAGTCACCTATAACTTCGTCATTATGTGACGAAGCCTTCGCGGGCGCGGCGGGGCGTGGAAAGAATCTCCGGGGAGTCAGCACGGGCGGGACAAGAGGAGGCGAGAGCGGCAGCACTTCATGCTTGAAAGATTTCGCCAGCGAAGCCTTGAGCTTGAGCACATTGACAAAGGGGACTACACGGCGGAAGAGTATGAAAGCTGTCTGGTCGAGCTGCGCCGCGTCAACCGCTGGCTGGGCGACGCGGGTGCGCTCAGGCGCACGGCGCTGAGGGAGTTCGAGCGCGATGGTGCGCGCGAGTTTTCGCTGCTCGACGTGGGCGCGGGCTCGGGCGAGCTGCTGCGCGTGGTCGCGCGCTGGGCGCGCGGGCGGGGAGCGCGCCGAGCGCGTCTCGTCGGGGTCGAGCTGAATGAGCGTTCGGCGCGGGGCATCCTCGAAGAGTCGGGCGGGCTCGCCGAGATCGCGTCGGTGCGCGCCGACGCGCTCCGCTTGCCTTTCGACGACGACGCCTTCGACTATTGTATCTGCTCGCTCTTCACGCATCACTTCCGCGACGAGGGGGTCGTCGCCGTGCTCGGCGAGATGGCGCGCGTCGCGCGGCGGCGCATCTACGTCATAGACCTTCATCGTCACGCGCTCGCCTACTTTTTATACACGACCGCGGGCCGGCTCCTCCTGCGCAGCCGGCTCGTGCGCGAAGACGGCGCGCTCTCCATCCTCCGCGGCTTCGCCCCCGCAGAGCTGCAACACCTCGGCGAGCGCGCCGGACTGAGAGGCGCGAAGGTCGTGCGCCGTTTCCCCTACCGGCTGGTCTTGAGCGGGAGCAAGTCAAGATAACGGTTTTCAGCATCCGGTTTTCAGTTTTCAGAAATCTCAAATTTGAAATTTCAAATCACGGAAACCGAGGGCCGGAAACTGAAAACTGGATACTGAAAACCGGATACTGAAAACCGATGTCAGACTTCGATGTCATCATCGTGGGCGGCGGCCCGGCGGGCGCGGGGGCGGCGATTCATCTGGCGCGCGCGGGGGCGAGCGTGCTGCTCGCGGAGCAGCGGAAGTTCCCGCGCGCGAAGCTGTGCGGCGAGTTCATCTCGCCGGAATGTCTCGGGCACTTCGCGCGCCTCGGCGTCCTCGAAGAGATGGAGTGCGCGGGGGGCGCATCGGTCTCGGAGACGGTCTTTTACACGCAGAGCGGCAGAAGCGTCGCCGTGCCGAGCGCGTGGTTCGGCGGCGGTCAGGGCGGCGCGCTCGGCCTGAGCCGCGCCGAGATGGACAGTCGGCTGCTCGCGCGCGCGCGAGCAGTGGGCGTCGAAGTGTTGGAGGAGGCGAGCTTCAACGGCCTGTTGATTGACGGGGCGCGCCGCGTGCGCGGCGTGCGGCTGAAGCCCGCGGTTGGGGGTGAGCGTGTGATCTCGTCGCTCGTGACGATTGACGCGACGGGCCGCCAGCGCGTCGTGGCGCGGCGCTTCGAGCGCGAGACGGGCGGCGGCGTCGGCGGCGGCATCGGGGCCGGAAGAGCACGCCCCACACTCGTCGCCTTCAAGGCGCACCTGAAAGGCGCTCAAGGTGATGCGCGGTCTTGCGAAATCTACTTTTTCAGGGGCGGCTACGGAGGCTTGAGCCCGGTGGAGGGCGGACTCTCTAACCTCTGCTTCATCGCCCGCGCGCGTGACGTGCGCGCGGGCGGGAGCGACGCCGGGCGCGTGATGCGCGAGGTGTTGATGCGGAACACGCGCGCCGCCGAGACGCTCAAAGGCGCGCGCGCCGTCACCGAATGGCTCGGCGTGGCGCTCGAGAGTTTTGGCCGCCACGAGCCCGTCCCGGCGCAAGGGCTCATGGCAATCGGCGACGCCGCGGCCTTCATTGACCCCTTCACGGGGAGCGGGATGCTGATGGCGCTCGAAAGCGGCGAGCTGGCCGCCGCGGTGCTCTCGGACTGGCTCCCGCGCGCGCGCACGGGCGGCGGCAGCGGTCTCGACTTCGGGACGCTCGCGAGCGTTTACCGTGCGCGCTACGGCGAACGCTTCGACGCGCGGCTGCGTCTCTGCGGACTCCTGCGGCGCGCGGCCTTCGCGCCCCCCTCACTGACCGACATCGCCGCGCGCGCCCTCTCGTCGAGCGCGCGGCTCAGGCGCGTCGTGGCGCGCGCGACGAGAGGACATGCTCATTCGCAAAGCGCGTGACGCGAGGTCTGGAAGGGAATCCGGAGACGTGTCGGGGTGAGCTTGAAGGCGCAGGCCGGGGGGCGCTGCCGCGTCACAGGAGGCGGACGCAGCGGAGGATGTCCGCGAAGCGCCGGTCGGCGCGCAGGCTGTCGAGGGCGGGGTCTACCTGAAGCCAGAATAAGCCTTCGGAGCGCGTGTCGCACGCACGGCGGAGCCAACGGAACGCCGCGTCCTTATCGTCGAGCGCCGCGCAGATGGCTGCCAGCCCGTAGGCCGAAACGTATGGCTGCTCCGCCGCAGGCTTGTCCGGCGCGGCCCCTTCAACGAGCGGCTCGCACAGCTCCTTCAGAATCTTCCGCGCCTTGTCCTTCCGGCCCGACATCGCGTAGGCATGGCCGATTCCGGCGCGCATCAGCGAGCTTGCGCCCGAAATCTCCATCGCCGCCCGGTATTCCGCAATAGCCTCGTCGCACATGAAATTCTGCACGTAGGTCATCGCCAGCCCGAAGTGCGCCATGCCGAAGCCGGGGTCCATCTCGATGGCTCTGCGGTACTCCTCGATGGCGCGCCCGTACTGGCGCGTGAGGTGATAGTAGAACCCGACGCCGACGTTGATGGGCAGCGAGAGCGGGTCGAGTTCCTGCGCGCGCTTGATCTCGGCGAGCGCCTCCTCCGGGCGCTTCATCGCCGTCAGGAAGAGGGCATACCAGTGGTGCGCCGTCGCGTAGGATTGATTGAGCTCGATGGCGCGGCGGTACTCGCTTTCGGCCTCCTCCCAGTCCCAGTCGAAGACCCGAACGTAGGCCAGCGAGGCGTGGGCCTCGGCCAGCGCGGGGTCAATTTCGAGGGCGAGCCTCGCGGACTGCTTGGCCTTCTCCATCGCCGCCGTCGGGTGGAGCGTCCCGTATTCGAGCGAGCCGAGCAGGAGGTACGAGTCGGCCACCCCCGCGTATGCCAGTGCATACCTCTCGTCTATGGCAATCGCCTGCCCGAAAAATTCGGAGCCGCGCTTGAGACCTTCGAGCGTGCGCTTGTTCCAGTAGTAGCGCCCCTTGAGGTAGGTGCGGTAGGCCTCCGTGCTCTCCGTGTGGTGTTTGACGAGCCGCTCCTTCTGCTCGCCGCTCAACTTGAGGCGGAGACACTCGGAGATTTCCTTTGCGATCTCGGACTGCACGGCGAGGATGTCAGACGGGCAGCGGTCGTACTGCGCCCCCCAGAGCTGCCAGCCTCCGGCCACGTCCACCAGCTCGGCGCGGATGACGAGGCGATCTCCGACCTGCAAGACCCTGCCGGAGAGGACGGCGCGCACGTCCATCTCGCGCCCGGCCTCGCGCGGCGGGATGTTGCTCCCCTTGTAGCGGAAGGCGGTGCTGCGCGCCATGACGCGCAACTGCGGCAGTTGCGAGAGGGTATTGATGATGCTCTCGGTGATGCCGTCGGAGAGATATTCGGCGCTCGGGTCGTTCGTGTCGTTGACGAGCGGCAGGACGGCCAGCGAGTTGATCGCATCAGTGTGCCCGTTGGCGGCCCCTGCTTGAACTCTCCGCACCTCGCCCGTGAAGCGGTAGCCGCGCCTCGGCACCGTCTCGATGTACTGGCCCCCGCCCCCCGAGCCTCCCAGCGCCTTCCTGAGCGCCGAGATGTTCACGTCCAGATTGCCCTTCTCGACATTCGTGTCCGGCCAGAGCTGCTCGAAGAGCTGGTCCTTGTCGAGGAGTCTCCCACTATTCTCGACCAGCAGCACCAGCGTCTCGAAGGCTTTGACCGGCAAGTGCACACGCTCGCCGCCGCGCAACAGAGGAGGCTCTGACGGGTCGAGGAGAAAGGGGCCGAATTTGTATTGGAGCCCTACACGCTCGCTCATGATCCTGCTTTAAAAAAACTTTAAGAGTTCTTTAAGACTCGCTAAAGGACTTGCCGAAGGCTGACCGAGTATCTTTGACAACAGTCAGGCAGGGAAATTCAGACGGTGCGGACGCGGCGCTGTTGACGTTAAAGCCCACCCATCTTAGTTGCAAGAGGCGCGCGAGGGCAAGAGCGTGAGCGTCGCCCCGAACGCCGCAGCCGTCGCCGGAGGGCAAGGGCCGACCACCCCCCGAACGGCCCGAAGCGAGGGAGAGAAACAGATGCGCGGAAAAAAATGGTCGCTCGCACTCGCCTCGCTCATGCTACAGGCGGCGCTGGCCGGGGCCGCTGTCGCTGATGTCGCCGACGTGAAACCGTCTCCACCCCTCGACGCGCGGGCGGACTCGACGCTCCGGCCCGTTACCTTACGAGTCTCCGGCAGAGGGTCGGCGGCCATCGCCGTCTCTCTTATGAAGCAGCTCGCCGCGCGCAAGGGGGGCCGCCGGCGCGCGCGCGACATACGCGAACCCGCCCGCCTGCTGAGGGCTCTGAACACGCCAACGGAGGATGACATGAGAAGAATGCTTCACGCCGCGGTCTTCATTGTCCTGTGCGCACCCGTGGCGCTCGCGCAGGTCAGTTTTGCAAACATTCAGGACGATGACGGCGACGATTACCACAAGGCCGAAGTCTTCGTCGGCTACTCACACTACCGCGACAGCATCAGCGACTCCGAAGGCTTCAACGGCTTCAACGCCTCGGTCACCGGCAACGTGTCGAGGTATCTGGGCCTCAAGTTCGACCTCTCGGGCCACTACAATTCGGACGCGTTCGCCGATGCCTCGGTCTACAACGTCCTCGGCGGCGTGCAAGTCAAAGACAATTCCAAGGCGGCGCGCTTCAAGCCGTTCGCGCACCTTCTGGCGGGCGTCGCGCGCCGCAAAGTCTCTTTCGGGACTCTGGGAGGCTTCAGCGACACGGGCTTCTCGGCGGTCGCCGGGGGCGGGCTCGACATCCGCGTGCACAAGCGTCTCGATGTCCGCGCCGGACAGATTGACTACAACCTGACGCGCTTCGGCGGTGAGACCGGGAACAGCTTCCGTTTCGGCATCGGTCTCGTCTTTCACTAAACCTCTGACGTTGCGGAGGCAACGGCGATGGCAAAAAAATTGAGGGTCGTCATCATCAAGCCGAGCAAGTACGGGCTCGACGGTTACGTGCAGAGATTCCGCTGGGGGTTCATGCCGAACAGCACCGTGCCTTACATCAAGAGCATGACCCCCGCGGAGCTTCGAGGGACGCCCGTCGAAGTCCACACCGTTGACGAATACGTTCACACTGACCTCGACTACCTGCCGCTCTTAAAGCAGGAAGCGGGGTACACGACGCTCCTCGCCGTCGTCGGCGTGCAGAGCCACCAGTTCCACCGGGCGCTCGATCTGGCCGCGTACGCGCGCCGGAACGGGTGCCTCGCCGTCATCGGCGGCCCGCACCCGATGACCTGCGACACCTCGATGCTCCACGGTCGGGGCATCAGTTTCGCGCTGGCCGAGGCGGAGCTGATCTGGCCGATCATCCTCAGTGACGCCCTCGCCGGGGAGTTGCAGCCGGTCTACGGCGAGCACCAGCGATGGCAGCAAAAGCTGGAAGCCCCCGCCCTCATCCCGCCCGGCAGGGAAGACCTGCGGCGCTACGTCACGCCCATGCTCGGGCTCTACCCGGCGCGTGGCTGCCCGTTTGTGTGTAACTATTGTTCGGTCATCAAAATCGCCGGTCGCGCGGTGCGCAGCCAGAGCATCGCGACGACGATTGCCAGCCTCAAAGCCGCCAAGGCCGCCGGCGTCAGGATGATCATGTTCACCTCGGACAACTTCAACAAGTACGCCGAGGCCGAGGCGCTCCTCAACGCCATGATCGAAGAGCGGATAAATTTGAACTTCTTCGTCCAGTGCGACACGCAGATTTCAAAACAGGAGGGACTGGTCGAACTCCTCTCGCGGGCCGGGTGTTTCCAGATGTTCCTCGGCGTCGAGTCGTTCAACCGCGAGACGCTGCTCGCCGCGAGGAAGGGGCAGAACCGACCGGAACTCTACGAGGACATCGTCAGGCTCCTGCGGAAATACGCCATCAGCTCGCACTTCTCGACCATCATCGGGTTCCCGCAGGACGCCGCCGAAGACATCCGCCAGCACATCAGAATTCTCTGCGAGCTCGACCCGACGTGGGCCTCCTTTTACGTCCTCACCCCCATCCCCGGAACCGAGCAGTACGGCGATTTCCTGCGAGACGGGTTGATTACGGAGCGGAACCTCGACCGCTTCGACACGACCTGCCTGACGTGGAGACACCCCGAGTTTTCGCGCGCACAGCTCGACGCGCTGCTCTACGACTGTTACCGGAAGTTCTACTCGTTCAAACACTCGCTCACCAACGTCCGCCGCCTCGATTTCAAAAAGGGAGGATTGCTCTCCGAGACTCTCATCAGCCTCGGCAACTCGGGCTTCACGCGCTTCTCGGCGCGCAAGAGAACGCACCCGATGGCCGGAGGCATCAAGCGCGTGAATCTGGACCGCGCCGACGATTTCCTTCGGCTGCGGAGGGAGTTTTTCGATTTCGAGTTCGCGCCCCTGCCCCGAATTCTACAACTCCCCGAAGCCGACACGGCTTTGAACCGGCTCGCCACTCTCGCCCCGCGGAGCGCGCGGGTGCAATCGTCCGTCTGAGCGCCAACGCATTCTGTTAAAGTGCCCCGGCGTCCGCAGCACGGCGCGAGCGCGGCGGCGCGATAAGGTTCTTGCCAAAGGGCTTCGTTTTGGGGTACAAAGTCGTCGCAAGGGTCGTAGATTGCGCCCGGCGCTCGAAACACTTCGAGAGCGCCCGTTGACCTCCTCAGCAATCAAGCGCGAGAAAAAAATCGAAACTCCCGGCGCGTGCCACAGTTGTTCGTGAGCGATTTTTAACAGCAGTCCAGCAAGGCGGTTCGGTCGAAGTGCGTGCCGGCGGCGGTCATTGTGTCGCCGCGCCGCCGCCCCGAGTTGTCGAGCACTAACCTGTCCGAAGGAGAAAAGAACTATGCGTGCGTTCCCTCTAAGACGGCGGCGGCTCTCGACCGCTCTCAGCTTTGCCCTCCTCGTCGCCCTCTCCCTGAGCTTTGGCGCGAGCGCGGCACTGGCACAGGCCGATTCCACCTCCGCCAACCTGAGCGGCTTCGTGCGCGACCCGCAGGGCGCGGTCGTGCCCGGCGCGAACGTCACGGCGCGCAACTCCACGACCGGCCTCATGCGCACCGCGACGACCAGCGACGAGGGCTTCTACCAGCTCACGAACCTCTCGCCCGGCGCTTACGACCTGACGGTCGAGGCTCCGAGCTTCAAACGCTCCGTCATTCAGGCATTGACCGTCACGGTCGGGCAGCGCGCCGACCTCGACGTCGCGCTCGAAATCGGACAGATCAGCGACGAGGTCACCGTCACGGGGGCCAGCACCGAGCTCATCGAGACCTCGAAGACCAACGTCTCGAACACGATTGATCAGGCGCGCATCCAGAGCCTCCCCATCAACCAGCGCGACTACATCAACTTTACGCTCACGACCTCGACCGTGACGCGCGACAACGGTCGGCCCATCGGCCCCGCGCCCACCTCGGGCCTCAACTTCGGCGGCCAGCGCGGGCGCTCGAACCTCGTACAGGTTGACGGGGCCGACAACACCGACAACTCGGTGAACGCCGCGCGCTCGACCGTTTCGCAGGAGGCGGTGCAGGAGTTTCAGGTCGTCACCAACTCGTTTGCGCCTGAGTTCGGGCGGACGGCGGGCGGCGTCGTCAACGTCGTCACGAAGGGCGGCACCAACGACGTGCGCGGCAACGTCTTCGGCTTCATCCGCCACAAGTCCATTCAGGCGCGCAACGCCTTCGCGCCCATCATAGACGGCGACCCGAACAAGAAGCCCCCGTTCACGCGCGCGCAGTACGGCGTGACCCTCGGCGGCCCGCTCGACCGCAACCGCACCTTCGCCTTCTTCGCCTTCGAGCAGCGCAAGCGGCAGGAGTCAGGCTTCTTCACAAGCGACGTGGTCGGGCTCTTGACGAGCAGCGCGACGATCCCCGTCATCCCCGGCATCAACCCCATCGCGCGCACCTTCACGCGCATCACGGCGGCGCAGGCCGGCTTCATCAACACGCTGGTCGGCTCGGGCGTCCCGGCCAACATCTGCGCGGCGCGCGCCTACGGCTTCTTCGCCGCGAGCGGCGGCAACACGGGACTGACGGGCTCGAACCCCCTCACCAGCCCGAACGACGGGAGCGTGTGCCCGGCCATCTCGCCCATCACGGGGCCGACGACCGCCGTCGGCCCGCGCTTTTTCCTGACGGGCGCGCCTGTTCCCGTCAGTGTTAACGCCTTCCGCCCGCTGCTCGGTTTAGACCGCGTCTTCCCCATCTCGGAGGACACGTCCTTCGCCTCGGTGAGGGGCGATCACAAGATCAACGAAGACAATCACCTGACGATGCGCTTCGGCTTCAACCCGAGCGACATCACGGGCATTCAGGTCGAGTCGCAGAACCAGTCTTTGGGACAGAACGACTTCTCGCGCACGGGCATCCAGACGATCCGCGATACCTCTTTCGTCACCACGCTCACTTCGACGCTCTCCGATTCGGTGGTCAACGAGGCGCGCTTCAGCTTCAGCTCGCGCCGCGCCACCTTCCGCTCGCAGAACGGCGCGGCCACGGCCTTCAACATCTCGGGCGCGGCCTTCACCGGGCGCGAGCTGTTCTCGCCCGTCATCCGCACCGAGAACCGCTACCAGTACACCGACAACATCAACTGGGTGGCGGGCAACCACACCTTCAAGTTCGGCGGCGACGCCAACTTCATCAGCGTGGACGCCATCTTCGAGCTGAACTTTGCGGGCCTCTTCAACTTCGGCGGCCTCGGCGCGAGTAGCTTGGGCTTCCCCGCCTCGGCGCCCGACTTCACGCCCGTCCAGCAGTACGGCCTCGGCCTGCCCTCGTCCTTCGTGCAGGGCTTCGGCAACCCGGTCAGCCGTCTGAAGAACAAGCCGCTCGCGGTCTTCGCGCAGGACTCGTGGAAGATTCGCAAGAACTTCACTTTGAACTACGGCGCGCGCTACGACTACGAGATCACCGATCAGATCCTGCCGGGCGACTTTACCGACCCGCTCTCCGGCATCGCCGTGCCCGCCGCGAGCACGCAGGCCTTCTACAACGCCTTCGGCATCCAGCAGGGCTTCCCGCGCGACAAAAACAACATCGCGCCGCGCATCGGCATGGCGTGGGACTTGAATGGCGACGGCTCGACCGTCTTGCGCGCCGCCTACGGCATCTTCTACGACCACCCGCTCCTCGCCATCGGCTTCAACTCCGACATCGCCGATAACGTCCAGCAGCAGCAGTTCATCGCGACGCCGGCGGGCGGCCCCTCGCCGACGGCTTTATTGAACGCCACGCAGATTTTCCAGGGCACGGTCTGCACC
>JAIVJM010000159.1 GCA_020199995.1 Acidobacteriota bacterium
TGGACGAAAGATGCTGATTACCTGCTCGTCGACGGCGGTGAACACGGAGCGCCGACGCTCAACTATGGTCACGCTCACGCCGACGCTCTCGCATTTGAATTAGCGGTGCGCGGAAGTACGCTGCTCGTTGATCCGGGCACATACACCTATACAGGCTCATCTGAGATGCGCGATTACTTTCGCTCGACTGCAGCGCACAATACCATGACGGTTGACGGCGAATCTTCGTCCGTGCCTGACGGCACTTTCGCCTGGAAGCAGGTGGCCCACACAGGAACGCGAGCATGGATGAGCCACGAGCGCGCAGACTTCTTTGAAGGCTTCACGGACGGCTACGCGCGGCTCAGTGAGCCTGCGAAGCACTCGCGCGGCTTGCTCTTTCTCAAGGGGGATTACTGGATTGTGCGCGACCATGTCGAGACGGCTGGCGCTCATCAATATGACCTCCGCTTTCATTTCGCCGCGGATGCGAGTCCTAAGATTGAGAATGTGGCTGGAATCCCCGCAGTGTATGGCCAGGGTCAGAACGGGCCGGGGCTTGAGCTTTTCACTTTCGGAGGCTCCGGCGAGTGGCTGAAGGAAGAGGGTCATGTCTCGCTCTGCTATGGCGAATCGAAAAGCGCTCCCGTCTATGTTTTTAGGGCGACGGCGGAAGGGGAACAGGAGTTCATCACCTTTATGCTCCCGCGCTCGAGTGCGCAAGCTCCCATATCAGCCGCGCGCGAAATAGAAGCGGTGAACGGTCGCGCATTTGAAGTTCTGGATGAGGAGACGCGCGATTGTTTATTGCTGGGGCGTGGTCGTATGGCCGAGACGGTGCGCTTGTCTTCGGATTTCAATTGGCTATGGGTGAGGTACACGCGCGATAGGGCCGAGCTGCTGGAGGTTGTTGCAATCGGGGGCAGGCGTTTCTCCTCTGCTGGTCGTGAAGTTGTGTCGGGTACCAATCGCATCGGCTATCTGGCCGCGCGGCGCGTGGATGATAAGTGGCATGTTGAAACTGACGCGGTTGAAAACCTCTCTGTCGAGTTTCCCGGCGCTGGTCGAATAATCGTTGGCGGCAAGTCTCCAACTGCGGCGGCGAACAGCACGGAACAGACAGAGAAATACGCTTTTAGTATTCTATAACGACGGAATAAGGGCCGGGCAGCTGGAAAATATAGTTTATGTGTGGGATTAACGGAATAGCTTTATCCAGCCGGTCAAATCGCAGCCTTGATGTGGGAGCGCTCGAGCGGATGCGCGATGTGATTGAGCATCGCGGGCCTGACGATTACGGGCTGTTTGTTGATGGTCCCGTCGGACTCGGGCATCGCCGCCTGAGTATCGTTGACGTAGCGGGCGGCCACCAGCCGATGGAGAATGAAGACGGCTCGTTGCATATCGTCTATAACGGCGAGGTCTATAATCATGCTGACTTTCGCGAGCGTCTCGAAGCGCGCGGCCACGTCTATCGAACTCACTGCGACACGGAGACAATCCTGCATCTTTACGAAGAGGAAGGGGCGCGGTCGGTCGAGCACCTGCGCGGGATGTTTGCCTTCGCCATCTGGGACAGCCGGAAGCGTGAACTCTTCATCGCGCGCGACCGTCTCGGCGTTAAACCTCTCTACTACGTTCATAAGGACGACGGCTCGCTCTACTTCGCTTCGGAGATCAAGGCTCTGATCGCGGGGCGTGCGCTTCAAACGGAAATTAACTATTGCGCGCTCCCGGACTATCTCGCCAATCACGCAACGTCTGCGGAGGAGACGCTCTTTCGTGATGTGAAGCGCCTGCTGCCGGGCCACACCCTGCTCTGGCGTGACGGCGAGCTGCGGATAGAAAAATATTGGGATGTCGAGTTCGCTGGCTTTGAGGACGAAGCGAAGCGCAGCGACGAAGATTATATCGAAGAATGGACGGAACTTTTTCGAACGTCGGTGCGCCTGCGCTTGATGGCAGACGTGCCTTTGGGGATGTTCCTCTCAGGCGGAATTGATTAAGTTCAAGACAGACCATCACGAAGTCCTGGTTAGTCCCGAAGATTTCTTCCGGATGTTACCGAAGCTCGTCTGGCATGAGGACGAGCCGCTCGCGCATCCTTCGAGCGTCGCGCTCTACTTCGTTTCGCGCCTCGCGTCCGTGCATGTCAAGGTGGTGCTAACGGGTGAAGGCAGCGACGAGATGCTGGGCGGGTACGAGCGCTACTACAAGACGATCTACAATCTTGCGCTCGGCCCGGGCTATCACAGGCTCGTCCCAGAAGGTTTGCGCCGCTCCATCAAGCATCGCATCGAAAGTCTGCCGCCCAGTTCGAAAGTCAGGCATAAGCTCCGGCGCACGTTCCTCTGCCTGCCTCCGGACATAGAGAATTTATATTTCGATAACTTCGCCGTTTTCACGCGCGGAATGCAGCAGGAGTTGCTGTCGCCCGAAACCAAAGAGCGCGCGGGCGCGCTTGATCCTTACGCGGACATGCGCCGCTACTTTGAGACGACCGACGCCGAGTCGCTTCTCAACCGGATGCTCTATACCGACACCAAAACTTACCTGCAAGAGCTTTTGATGAAGCAGGATCAGATGAGCATGGCAGCATCCATCGAAAGCCGCGTGCCCTTTCTGGATCACAAGCTGGTTGAGTTTACGGCGCGGCTGCCGGAGCGGCTAAAGCTGCGGCGCGGCTGGACGACCAAGTACATCCTGCGACGCATTATGAAGAACACCCTGCCTCAAGCGATCTTGTCGCGGAAGAAAATGGGCTTCCCCGTTCCCGTCGGCGCGTGGTTTCGAGGGGCATACAGGCCTGTAATAGACGAGTACGTTCTGGGCGATCGCGCCGCGAGTCGCAACCTCTTTAACAGAACCTACGTGCGTAATCTGGTTGAGCGGCATCAGGCAGGCGAGAATCACACGGAACGTCTCTGGGCGCTCGTCAATTTCGAGATATGGCTGCGGCAGTTCGTTGACGGCGAAGACCTGAATGCTTCCCAGACTACGCAAGGGGAAGTTGTCACCATGCAGGCGTAGATTAACTTCAGCTCGGAGTTTGAGTTCGAGCTTAAGCTCGGTGGTGTCACACGCTCGAGCAAACTTACGGTTGAATCCGAACCTTTCTTGACAGCAACTTAGTATACGCTCGACGACGGCTCGGCAGCGAGTGATGCGCGCGAACTCGCGAGCGAGTATTGCCACGAGCTGATCTGTGTGCCTCATCAAACGCGCCCGAAATTCTCCGCCGGTTTCTACGCCGAACTCGCTGCCAACCTGTTCTCTCCGCTGCCATACTTTATGAAGAAGTATAAATCCGCGCAGATGCGGCGCGAGATTGAAAGGCTTGACGGGAGCGAGTCCTTTGATGTGCTCATCTGTGATTTTTTACAGCCGAGCGTCAATGTCCCGGCAAGTATCCGGGCAGCCGCCGTGCTCTTTCAACACAACGTGGAGGCGATAATCTGGAAACGCCATTACGAAGTTCAAACAAACCCCCTGAAGAAAGCTTACCTCTACGGGCAGTTGTGCAAATCATTTGCTTACGAGCGCGCAGCCTGCCGCCGCTTCGATCATGTGGTGGCAGTCTCAACCGAAGACCGCGACCTGATGCGGCGCGAGTACCAGCTTGAAGCCGTCACCGATGTGCCGACAGGTGTTGATACGGAGTATTTTCGTCCCAGTGGAAATGTGCGTCGTGAGCCGCATAGCCTTGTCTTCACGGGTTCGATGGACTGGCTGCCGAATGAGGATGCGATTCAATTCTTCGCCAAACAGATTATGCCACTCGTCAAGCAAGCGGTGCCGGACGCGACGCTGACGGTAGTCGGGCGTAATCCGTATCCGAGCCTGCTTGAGTTGAGCAAGCGCGATTCTTCCATCATCGTGACGGGGCGCGTCGAGGACGTGCGCCCTTTCATGGAGAGCGCCGCAGCTTATGTTGTGCCAATCAGAGTCGGTGGCGGCACGCGCCTGAAGATTTACGAAGCGATGGCGATGCAGATGCCAATCATCTCGACGACAATTGGCGCGGAAGGTTTGCTTCTGAGCGATGGCGCAGAGTTATTGCTGGCCGATACGCCCGAAGCCTTCGCGCGTGCGGTCGCCCGCGTCATTACGGACCCAAATCTTGCTCTTAAGCTAGGGACACGCGCCGCCGCCACAGTCAGAACAAAGTTTAGTTGGGA
Source organism: Acidobacteriota bacterium (assembly GCA_020199995.1). Classification (GTDB taxonomy): domain Bacteria; phylum Acidobacteriota; class Blastocatellia; order Pyrinomonadales; family Pyrinomonadaceae; genus JAIVJM01. Next base: position 4,158 of record JAIVJM010000159.1, read on the forward strand.
GAAAGCCGCAGCCGTTTTTGGCGAAGTTTGCGAACACACGCTTGCCGCGAGCAGGTCACAAAGGACCAGGCAATCGTCGCAGGGGAACAAAGATATTGAGAAGGGAGAGCGAAGAGTGGAGAAGCCGGTGGAGCCGCATGTTATGCCCGAGATATCAGATTGATTTCTCTCCAGAAACATTTGAAATGAGTTTAGCGGGGCGAGGGAAATTGTAAGGGCAGGGCTTGTCCCTGCCCTTCCTGATCTTTTCTTACCGATAATGAATGATAAAGTGGTGCCGGGCGTCTTTGCTCAAACTCTTCGAGGAACAAGATGAAACTGAGCGTTTTCGGATTGGGTTATGTCGGGTGCGTTTCGGCAGCGTGCTTCGCCAAAGAAGGGCACGAGGTCACGGGCGTTGACATCAGCGCGACCAAGGTGGGGATCGTCAACAGCGGTAAGAGTCCGATTGTCGAGGCCGGCATTGGCGAGTTAATCGGAGAGGTGGTTGCGGCGAACAGTCTGCGCGCCACCTGCGATGCCGCCGACGCTGTGAGAAACTCAGAAGTTTCACTGGTCTGCGTCGGTACGCCGAGCAATGCCAATGGAAGTCTCAATTTGACCTACGTCAAAAGTGTCTGCCAGGAGATCGGTGCGGCTCTCGAAGCGAAACGCGAGCGGCACATCATCGTCATCCGCAGTACGATGCTGCCCGGAACAATCGAATCAGTAGTCATGCCAACGCTCGAAGCTCATTCAGGAAAGAAAGCGGGAGAGGGTTTCGGAGTCTGCATTAACCCGGAGTTCCTGCGCGAGGGAACTTCCATCAAGGATTTCTACGCGCCGCCCTTCACCCTGATCGGCGCAGATCAAGAGGACGTGGCGGCGAGCGTGAGTCGTCTCTACAGCGCGATTGATGCGCCGCTCTTCGTGATCGCCATTAAGGCCGCAGAGATGGTCAAGTACACCTGCAACTGCTTTCACGCGCTGAAGGTCAGTTTCGCTAACGAGATCGGTAACATCTGCAAGGGTCTTGGCATTGACAGCCACGAAGTGATGAATGTCTTTTGCCAGGACACGAAGCTCAATCTTTCGCCCTATTACCTCAAGCCCGGATTTGCTTTCGGCGGATCGTGCCTGCCGAAAGATTTAAGGGCCATCAACTATAAAGCGAAAGAGTTGGACGTTGACGTGCCGGTGCTATCATCAATCTTGCAGAGCAACCGTCAGCAGATCGAACGAGCCGTGGAGATGGTCTTACGCACCGGGCGAAAACGAATCGGCGTCCTCGGCTTCAGCTTCAAGGCGGGAACGGACGATTTGCGCGAATCGCCCATGGTCGCCTTGATCGAAACTTTGATAGGCAAAGGAATGCAGCTTGCAATCTATGATCGTGACGTTTCGCTGGCGCGTCTCTTCGGAGCCAACAAGCAGTATATCGAGCAAGAGATTCCGCATGTCTCGCAATTGATGCGCGCGAGCATCGGTGAAGTGCTGGAATCATCCGAAGTCCTGATAATAGGAAACAAGGCGGATGAGTTTCGCCAGATTATGTCGCAGCTCGGCAGCAACCAGATAGTGATTGATCTCGTGCGGTTGTTTGACGCTGAAACGAACGGCGAGACATATCAGGGCATCTGCTGGTAGCCGCCGTTCTAAGGTAAATCGGGAAGCGAGTTGATTCCGGGAATGTTCTCGCTCTTTAAGAATAAACAAACGCGCGTGCGCATCCGTCGGATCGCGGTCTTGTCTCTGGTCGTCTGGTCAATTTTCGCGTGGGTCATGGCGCGGGCGCTCATCGTCGTCACTGCCGAACCCGTGGAGGCAGATGCGCTGGTTGTTCTGAGAGAGGCTGAGGCGCTTCAACTCGCGGGCGTTCCCGCAGAACAGGTCGAAGTACTGCCGCAACCTGTTTCGAGTACCTATGAAGAGGCCGTGCGGTTGCGCGATTACGCCACAACCCAGGGGCTGCGCTCAGTTCTGATCGTTACTTCCGCTTACCATTCACGCCGCGCCCTGTGGACGATGCGTCGCGTTTTTGAAGGAAGCGGAGTAGAAGTCGGACTCGCTATTGCTCCCATAGGCGAACAATCGCCGAAGAGCGCGACTTGGTGGCTGCATATCAGTGGATGGCGAATGGTTGCCGGAGAATACGTGAAGCTCGTTTACTACTGGCTACGCTATCGTTGACAGCTTGAGGGCTTGGCCGACCAAGAGTCTAAGAAAAAGCGGATAAGAGGGAGATAGGATTAGCAGGACGCGCGATTAGGGAGGTCGGGGAGACCAGGGAGCTTCGTGCTTTTCTCAGTATCCTGTCAATCCGGTAATCCCGTCTATCCTTTTTTCATACTGCGAAGTTTCATAAAGACGATAGCGCTTGGCGAGTGCATACTTAAACTTAAATTATACGCAACTAAAAGGCAGAATAATTTTGAGCACGCACGCAACAGAGATCACTCGCGGAGAGAGATTCGAGTTTGGCAAGAACTGGAGCATGTTTCTTGCTCGGCTGGACGACGACCGTATTTTCGAAGCCGAAAAGTCGCTCAAGCAGATGCTTGGAGTTGACGACCTTGAAGGAGAGCGTTTTCTGGACATAGGCTCGGGCAGCGGTCTCTTTAGCCTGACGGCACGCCGTCTCGGCGCTCGCGTTCATTCCTTCGATTACGACCCGCGCTCCGTCGCCTGCACGACTGAGTTAAGGCGGCGCTACTTTCCAGGCGACGATTCGTGGACAATTGAAGAGGCTTCGGTACTTGATGCCGATTATGTCAAGTCGCTGGGAAAGTTCGATATCGTTTATTCCTGGGGCGTGCTGCATCATACAGGGCAGATGTGGCGGGCTCTGAATAGCGCGCGCCTGCCAGTCGCCGATGGGGGCAAGCTATTCATAGCAATTTATAACGACACAGGGACGCAGGCCGCGCGCTGGAAGTGGATCAAGAAAACTTACAACAACCTGCCGCGCTTCCTCCGAGTTCCTTTCACGATAATCGTCAGTGCGCCGGGTGAAGCCAAATCCGCGCTGCGCTCATTGCTGACCTTGAAGCCGCAGCAGTACGTCCGCTCGTGGACGCAGTATAATCGGGGCAGAGGCATGAGCCACTGGCGCGACATCGTTGATTGGGTTGGAGGATACCCGTATGAGGTAGCTACGCCCGAAGAGATTTTCGACTTCTACCGTATGCGTGGATTCACCCTCGAAAAAATCAAATGCGGAGGCGTCGGCCTTGGCTGCAACGAGTACGTATTTATCAAGAATCAGAGCGAAACGTAATGAGGGTTTATCCCGAACGGCTTTTCCGTGAGAGAGAGGAAACTCCCCCCGGGCCTCCTCAGTCTAAGATAATGAAGGAACGAACCAGTCATGTTGAGCGCGCGCAGATTCTAGCCGGGGCATTGTCTGGCGTCCTGCTTCTAACCTGTTTTGGCCTTGCCTGCGCTCAGAGCCGAAGTTCAGCCCCGAGCCAGGAGCGGAGCCGGAGGGTGTCAACTGGTCGCACACGGACAACCAGCGTCAAAGCGGGCGGGGATTTGCAGAGGGCCATCAATGCCGCACAGTCTGGGGACGTGATCATCGTGGAAGCTGGGGCAACCTTCACGGGCTCCTTCACGCTGCCTAACAAACAGGGCACAGAATGGAT
>JAIVJM010000160.1 GCA_020199995.1 Acidobacteriota bacterium
CGTCTTCAGTGGGCAGCGCCTTATCGTCACGCCGGAGCGCCGGCAGATTCTCGATTTGCTGATCTCCGCTTACGAGACGGCAGTGCAGAAAAATCTTGAATTGCGGCGCGTGGAGGAAAAGTTAGAAGCGCTCAACGAGAGCTTGGAAGAGAAAGTGGAGGAGCGGACGGCGGAGTTAGAGAAGGAGGTGGCTGGGCGCGAACGCGCTGAAGCATCAATTACTCTTTTGAGTCAGCAGAAAGAAATGCTCTTGAATTCCGCTGGAGAAGGTATCTACGGAGTAGATTTGAAGGGCTGCGTGACCTTCGTTAATCCGGCAGCGGCAAAGATGGTAGGTTGGGATATCAAGGAACTGATTGGCAAGTCCCAGCATGAGATTCTGCACCACACCAAAACAGACGGCACTCCTTATCCACGCGAGGAGTGTCCCATTTACGCAGCGTTTAAGGATGGAGAAGTCCATCACGTGTTGGACGAAGTGTTTTGGAGAAAGGATGGGACGAGCTTCCCCGTTGAGTACATCAGCACTCCGATTTTTGAAGACGGAAAGATTGTTGGAGCAGTTGTCACCTTCAAAGACATCACCGAGCCCAAGCGGGCCGAGGTGGAGCGCGAGCGGTTCTTCGCCGTCGGCACTGACCTGCTGGTGATCGGGGGCTTCGACGGTTACTTCAAATGGATCAGCCCGGCATGGGAGCGAACCTTCGGATGGACGGCTGAGGAGTTGACCGCGCACCCGTGGCTGCACTTCACCCACCCGGAAGATCAGGAGAAGACGATTAAGGAAGCGCAGAAACTCTTCGAGGGTGAGGAGACCGTCTCGTTCGAGAATCGCTACCGCCATCAGGACGGCTCGTACCGCTGGCTCAGTTGGAAGGTCAAGCCATACACGCAGGAGGGGTCTCTCTACTGCGCTGCCACCGACATCACCGAACGCAAAGAGGCGGAAGAGGCGCTCAGAGCGAGCGAGCAGCGCTACCGCATGATGGGCGAAAGCATTCTGCATCAGGTCTGGACGGCTCAACCCGACGGCAAGCTGGATTACTTCAACCGCCGCACGCTCGAATACTTCGGGCGCACGGCGGAGGAGATGCTGGGCGAAGGCTGTCAGAACGTGGTTCACCCGGACGACCTCCCCGCGTGCGTAGAGCGTTGGACGCATTCGCTTGAGACCGGCGAGCACTACGAAATTGAGTTCCGCCTGCGGAGGGCAGATGGTATCTACCATTGGCATCTGTCGCGTGCGACCGCCGGGCGTGACGTCGAAGGGCGGATCATCAAGTGGTTCGGGACGAACACAGACATTGACGACCAGAAGGCGACGGAAGCCGCCTTGCGCGCCAGCGAGGAGCAACTCCGCCAGTCGCAGAAGCTGGAGGCCGTCGGGCAATTGGCGGGCGGCATCGCGCACGACTTCAACAATCTGTTGACGATCATCAACGGCAATAGCGAACTCCTGCTGCGAGGGATGAGTGATGAAAAGCAGCGCGATAGGGTACAGGAGATAAAGAAAGCGGGAGAGCGTGCGACGCAGTTGACGCGCCAACTGCTCGCCTTCAGCCGCAAGCAAGTCTTGCAGCCCGTCGTGCTCAACCTCAACACGGTTGTCCCCGACATGGACAAGATGCTGCGGCGCTTGATCGGCGCTGACATTGACTTCCTCACGGCGCTCGACCCGGAGCTGTGGCAGGTCAAAGCCGATCATGGCCAGATCGAACAGGTCTTGATGAATCTGGCGATCAACGCGCGCGATGCGATGCCAAAAGGGGGCAAGCTGACCATTCAAACGGCGAACGTTCATCTGGACGAGAGCTACGCCCGCAGCCACGTCGCCGTCCGACCCGGCCCTTACGTGATGCTGGCCGTCTCCGACACAGGCTGCGGGATGGATGCCAGCACACAGGAGCGCATCTTCGAGCCGTTCTTCACGACGAAGGAGAAAGGCAAGGGGACGGGCTTAGGTCTCTCCACCGTCTACGGCATCGTCAAGCAGTCGGGCGGGAACATCTGGGTCTATTCCGAGGTAGGGCGCGGCACGACGTTCAAAATTTACCTGCCCTGTGTCGCGGAAGCCGCCGAACAACACGCGCAGGCTGCGGGGGCGCCGCTCGCGGCCACGCCGCAAGGCTTTGAGACCGTCCTGCTGGTGGAAGACGAAGAGGTCTTGCGGAAACTTGCGCGCGAAATCCTTGAGCTGAACGGCTACCGCGTGCTGGCGGCGGCAGACGGCGGCGAAGCCCTGTCGCTCTGCGAGCGCCACGAGGGGCCGATCCACCTTATGCTCACGGACGTGGTCATGCCGCAGTTGAGCGGGCGCGAGATCGCCGAGCGAGCCGCCGCGCTCCGCCCCGCGATGAAAGTGCTCTACATGTCCGGCTACACGGACGACTCCATCATCCATCACGGCGTACTCGACGCGGGCGTGGCTTTTCTCGAAAAGCCTTTTACCCCTGACGCGATGGCGCGCAAGGTGCGCGAAGTGTTGGATGACCTTCAAGGCGCGGCGCGCGGAGATGTGGCGCGCTCCGAAAAGGTTGACGCGCTCGTTTAAGCCGCGACGGGTTTCTCGCCACGACATGGATAATCTCCCGCCACTCGGAGCAGCCAAAAGATATGTCACAGACTAATAAAAGTGCCGCACGAATTCTGATCGCCGACGACGAGCCGGGGATCAGGGATTTGCTGCACCAAGCGCTCTGCGAGACCTACGACTGCACGGAGGTCTGTTCCGCCGAAGAAGCGCTCGCGCGCCTCCGGGTCGAGAAGTTTGACCTCATCCTGAGCGACATCACGATGGAAGGCATCAGCGGCTTGGAGATGGTTCCGCTGGCGCGCGCGTGCGCGCCCGACACAGTCGTCGTCATGATCAGCGGCGAGCAGACCATTGATAACGCCATCCAGGCGATACGCGCCGGGGCCTTCGACTATATCACCAAGCCCTTCGACCTGCGCCACGTCGAGGCCGCCGCCAGCCGCGCTCTCGAACATCGCGCCCTGCTCGAAAC
>JAIVJM010000326.1 GCA_020199995.1 Acidobacteriota bacterium
GGCAAATTATAAATGCAGTCCAGACGACTCCTCTGCGTCGCCCTTTCACTTCTCTCCGGCCTCTTTTTACTCGCGAGCTGTGGCGGCGGCGGCGTGGGCGGCGGGGCGGGCCAGCCCTTCGTCACCGTGCTCGACGCCAACCCCGCCACGCTCGACCCTCTGGACGGCACGGATGCTTCGAGCTACCGCCTCCAGCAGCTGATGTTCAATGCGCTGCTGCGCAAGAACGAAAAGTTCGAGTATGTCGGCGACCTCGCCTCGCAGTACCAGTTCTCCGATGATGGGCGCACCGTGACCTTCACCCTCAACGACGGCGTGACCTTCCACGACGGCAAAACGCTCACCTCGGCTGACGCCAAGTACACGTTCGACCACCTCCTCTCCTCGACTAAAAAGAAGGCGGCGTCTTTCTCCGAGGCCGTCCCGGGCGGCGGCACGCAAAGTTACATCACGGCCATCGAGACGCCCGACCCGCGCACGCTCGTCATCCGCCTGCGCAAGCCCTGGAGCTCGCTTCTCCCGAACCTCGTCTCCGTCCCCGTCATCCCGCAGGGCAGCGCCGATACGCAGAAGCAGAGCCCGGTCGGCTCGGGGCCGTTCCGCTTCGTCCGCTACGACGAGTCGCAGCAGGTTGTAGACATGGCGGCCTTCGACAAATTCTGGCAGGGCGCGCCCGCCGTCAAGGAGCTGCGCGTGCGCGCCATCCTCGACGCCAATACGCTTCAGGCCGAGTTGCAGAGCGGGCGCATTGACCTCGTCAGCGGCGCGGCGAATCTCTCGCCCGACTCCTACAAGTTTCTCGGGCGCGACGCCAATCTCAAGGTCGAGCAGTTCCCCGGCGCGAACATCGTCTACCTCGGATTCAACTGCGAGCAGCCCCCCCTCAACAACGTCAAAGTCAGGCAGGCGATAGCCTCTGCGCTCGACCGTGAGACGGTCGTCCGTGACCTTTTGCTCGGGCAGGCGCGCAGCGCGCACTCGATTCTGCCCGAGGCTTCATGGGCCTTCGACTCCGGCCAGAAATACACCCTCGACCCCGCGCGCGCCAAACAGCTGCTCGACGAAGCGGGCTTCCGGGACCCTGACGGCGACGGGCCGCGCATGCGCTTCGATAAGCCGATTGTCTTTAAGATCACATCGGGCAACGCCGCCACCAGCCAGTATGCGGGAGTGTTTCAGAACGCTCTCAAAGCGGTCGGCGTGCCCGTCGAGATCGAGACGCTGGAGACCAACACACTGCTCCCACAGCTCAACAACGGCCAGTTTCAGATGACGACGCTGCGCTGGATCGGCGGCAATCAGGACCCCATCTTCCTGCGCGACCTCTTCCATTCGAGCGAGATTCCCACGCCGCAGCGAGGAAATGTCCGCAACCGCAGCCGCTACCGCAACCCCGAACTCGACCGCATCCTCGACGAGGCCGTCGCCACCACCGACCGCGCCAAGGCCCGAGAGCTTTATGTGCGCGCGCAGCAGATTATCAGCAGTGAAGTGCCGATGCTGCCGCTCTGGTATCCTGACGTGATGGTCATCGCGCGCAAGTCGGTCGGGAACATCAAGGTTGATGCGAGCAACGATTATAGTTTTTTGAGGAGTGTCACAATCGGGAACAAATGAGACGAACCGGGCGCTCCGTGCGTTCATTCGAGGGGGAGTCCGATTCGACCGAGCGCCTCCTCCAGCTCGGCGCGAGAGACCACGCCTTCGCGAATCAGGCGCGGGGTCGTCCCCGATACGTCGAGCACAGTCGAAGGGTGAAGCGTGCGGGCCTCGCCGCCGTCGAGGACGAGGCAGAGCGTGTCTTTGAAATAGTCGGCGACTTCAAAGGCGTTGCGCGCGGGAGGACGGCCCGAGGGGTTGGCGCTCGTCGCCGTCAGCGCGCCGCCGCACACGCGGACGATCTCGCGCGCCGCTTCGTCGTCGGGGAAGCGCACGCCGACTGTCCCCGTACCCGCCGTCAGGAGATCGGGCAGGTTTGCGCCCGCCCGCGCGACCAGTGTCAGAGGCCCCGGCCAGAAACGCGCCGCGAGTGCGCGGAAGAGTTCCGACCCGCCATCCAGAAGAAGCCGCTTCGCGTCCGATTCGTCGGCGATGAGCAAAAGGATCGGCTTCCCGTCCCTCCCCTTCAATTCATTCAGAGCGCGGAGCGCGTCCACGTTGAAAGGGTCTGTGCCGAGCCCGTAGAATGTGTCGGTGCGATAGGCGACGATGCCGCCGGCTTTGATTAACTCGGCGGCCAGACGGCGCGATTCCGGCCCGTCAGGACGGATTTGCTGTTGAGAGTTTTCCAAGACGTTTCGATGTTAGCAAAGGCGCGGCCCTTGCGTCCGTCTTTTTGATGAACCACTTGACGACGAAATTGGGGAGAGCAGCCGGGATGTCCGCGCGCGCGTTCGGTTTTGCGGCGCGCGAGCCGCGCTCGGCCCTGCTGCTGCTGCGCATGGCTTCGTGGGTGGCGGCCCTCACGCTGCTTTTGAAGTTTCTGCCGCTACCCCGCGCATTGAAGTTTTTGACGCCGCGCGCGCGGCCCCGTTTCGCCGGTGACTCCGAACACATCGAGACGGAGTTGGCGCGCCTCATAGACCTCCTGCTGGCGTCGGACTTCTGGATTTTCACGCCCACCTGCTGGAAGCGCGCGCCCGTGCTCCACCGCTTCCTCGTGCTCCGCGGTATCCGCACGCGCATCATCTTCGGCGTGAGACGCGAAGACCGTCAGGCGCTCGACGGCCACGCCTGGCTCGAAGCCGAAGGCCGCCCACTGCTCGAAGCCGTCGCCCCCGATTACACAGTCACCTTCAGCCACCCGAACTGAGCCGCGTTTTTTCCGAACGTGCAAAATAAATTCCGGCCCACTCCGTTTGAAAGTGAGCCGGAATTTTTTACTCAAGACCATTGAGGGACCGGGCCGAACTCTTACGGCAGCGCCTCGACGGTGATGAGGAAACGGAAGTTGCCCGTCGCCTGCACGCCGAGCAGGATGCGGATGTTGATTGACTGTCCGGGCG
>JAIVJM010000217.1:0-35670 GCA_020199995.1 Acidobacteriota bacterium
GGTTAAAAGCAATTCTGTCTTTAACCAGTCTCCGGCCTCCAGCCTCCAGCCTCTCTCAACAGCCTCCAGCCTCCAGTCTCTCATCTTTCCATCTTGTTGAAGTGCAGGCGCAGCGGCGTCTTCAGTGAGATGTCGTTGAGCTCGAAGACGGCGTAGCGTGGGTGCTCGGTTTTGATGAGCTGGTAGATGCCGGCCTGTCCCGCAAGGGCGACCGTGCCCTCGCGCTCTTCGAGGTAGCGTCGGGCCTGCTCGACGGTGGGCCGCTTGTCGCTCGTATTGTCGCCCATCGCGTCCACGGCGTAGGACTTGAGGAGCTTCGGCCAGTAGCTCGCGAAGAGCGAGGCGCTGGCGAAGGCATCCACCCAGACCAGCTCGCCGTTGCGCGCGACGATGACGCCGACGACGCCCGGCTGCAGCACCTCTTTACCGAGCGTCCTGATGTAGTCGTCCATCTGCCCGCTGACCTTCTTGCTGGCGTAGACTTCCTGATAGGTGTCCGTGGTGTTCGCCGTGCCGAGCTTTGCGTTGTTGGCGCTCACCTCTTTCCAGACCTCGCTCTGCTGCTTTTTGTCCTGCGCCGCGCCGCGTAGCTTCGGGTGCGAGATCGCGCCGAGGCTGGAGAAGTTCTCGGCCTGCGTCGCGACCGGAGAGACGATGTCGCCCCTCTGGGCTTGAGCGGGGGCGGCTCCCCGGCCCGCCGTGGCCGACGCCGTGCGGTGGCTCCAGCGCCCGTGCTCGACGCAGAAGACGCTGAGGCTCACGGGCACGCTGACGGGCGGCACGATGCGGTCTTCCTCGACGATGCGATCCTGCTGGCCGCCGATGATGACTTCGCCTGAGAGCAGCAGAAGCTTCTTGCCCGACTTGTTCGTCAGCGCCAGCTCGTTGACGGAAGCGCCGCCCCCGCCCATCGAGACCTGCTGCTGTTGCACGCGCGCGTTCGCCCCGCGCCCGCCGCGCGGCCTGACGACGGCGGCCTGCGCCGCACCCTTCTCGCTGATGATGACCGTGCCGTTCTTAATCCCCTGATCGAGCGTGATGTAATCTCCGCTGCCCGCGAGGTCTCGCCCGCGCACGGGGAAGAGCGTCAGGTTCTTGTAGCTGACGGGCGCGAGTACCGTCCACCCGCCGACGCCTCCGCCTTGCGCCGACGGCCCGCCGTGCGCCCCTTTTGTGTCCCGCGCGAGCGGCCACATCGTCGCCGCCAGCAAAGCCGCGCACAAGCACGGCACGAGCCAACCCTTCTTCGATCCCAAACTGTTAGTCATAAACTTGCCTCCTTAAAATTTCCATCTCCGGTGTGGACTCACGTGCGCGCGGGCCGCGTCCGGTGCGTGCGAGGCTTCCGACGTGCCGCTGACATGCGCGAGATCGTGCCGGGGCCGCCGCGGTTTAGTCGCGCGCTCCGGTCTGGTTCGACAGGTGAACGCGTGCGGGGTCGTCATCTTGCGAGGCGTGTTCGGAATATTTGTTGTGGGATGGGTGCCGCCGAGTTGTCCGCGTCGGGCGGCGGGCGCAAACAATATCGCCTCGGCGGGCGGGCGTGAGCGCGGGAACATCCGAGCCGCCGCCGGTTTCTAAGCGTGTGTCGTCGTCGCTGACTCAAGGTTGACACGGATGAAGAGCCCGGCGCGTCTTGCGCGGGCAAGGGACGAGACTGTCTTCCGCACTCTCGGGGTGAAAGTTTGAGAATGGGAAGCTGACCCATCTTCAGGCGACCTTCACCATCTGCGTCCCGACGAACTCGGCCTCGAACTCAGGCTCTCCATCTTCGAGCAGCATCGCGATCACTTCCTGCATGTTGTCGCGTAGCTCGTCGAGCGTCTCGGCCTGACTGTGCGCGCCCGGAAAGCCCGGGACGTAACCGGCATACAAGCCTGTCTCGGGACATCTTTCCACAACGTAGGTAAAGATTTTCATAGACCGATCCTCTTTCTGAAGATAACACTGCGCATGACGCGCGGCCATCTCAAGTTACAATCAGTCGCACATCAATCGCCCGCGGGCGGCACGCGGCGGTAGCGGTGCGTGACGGGGCGGCGGCGACCGATGCCGATGGCGTTGCGCGAGATGATGAGCGTGGGCGGAAGCTGTCGGCGCTTGAATTCGTTGGCGGGCGATTCCACCCGGTTGAGGATGTCGTAGACGAGCGCGCGGTCGTGGCCCGCGGCGATGATCTCTTCGGGCGCGGCCTTGCGCTCGAAGTAGAGTTGGAGGATGGGGTCGAGCACGTCGTAGGGCGGCAAAGATTGGTCGTCGAACTGGTCGGGCGCGAGTTCGGCGGACGGGCGCTTCTCGACGATGGCCCGCGGGATGACTTCGCGGTCGCGGTTGTAGTGGCGCGCGAGCGCGAAGGCTTCGGTCTTGAGCACGTCGCCGATGACGGCGAGGCCGCCGTTGGTGTCGCCGTAGAGCGTGCAGTAGCCGAGCGCCAGCTCCGACTTGTTGCCCGTCGAGAGCAGCAGTCGGCCCTCGGCATTCGAGATGCTCATCAGGATGTTGCCGCGCAGCCGTGACTGGATGTTCTGGCGCGCCAGCTCTTCGCCCGCGGTCGAAGGGTTTGTCAGATTGAGTTCTGTGACGAGGACTTCGTAAGCCTTCGTGATCGGCCGCGTCGCCGGGCAGGCAGCGTTCGTCCCTCACGCCGCACTCCAAATCCACCGTCCCGACGAACTCCTCGAAGGGCGGCGCTTGCAGGATGGTCTCGCCCCGGCAGTCGGTGACGAGGCTTGCGCCGTCGAAGATGACGCCGTCGTTGCCGCCGACGAGGTTGACATAGACGACCGGAAGTTTCGCCATCCGCGAGCGGTGCGCGACCATCGAACAACGCTGCCCCATCTTCGCCTTGTTGAAGGGCGAGGCGTTGGGCGAGACGACGACGGTCGCGCCCATCTCGATCACCTCGTCGGTCGGGTCGTGCGCGTAGAGCCGCTCGCGCCAGAACGTCTTGTCGTTCCAGAAATCCTCGCACACGACGACGCCGAGCCGCTCGCCGCCGAGGTCGAAGAGCCGACGCTCCTTCGACGCCTCGAAATAGCGCGGGTCGTCGAAGACATCGTATTCGGGGAGCAGCGTCTTATCGGCAAAGCCCAGCAGCTCGCCATTCCGGATGACCGCCGCCGAGTTGTAGAGCCTGCGCCCGGAAGTCTCGTTGGTGGGCCTCACCGTGCCCACGACGGCTGTCAGCCCCGCGGTCGCGGGGATGATTCGTTCGAGCGGCGCGAGCGCGTTCTGCGCGATGTCGCGCTCGAGAAACCAGTCGAGCGAGGTGTACCCCTGGACGGCCACTTCGGGGAAGACGACGAGGTCGGAGCGATCCTCCCGCGCCTGCTCGATGGCGCGCAGGATTTTCTCGACGTTGCCCTCGTAATCGCCGTTCGTCGTGTTGATCTGCCCGATGGTGACGCGCATGCACCTTTGTCCTTCGCGGCCCGCCTGTGTCGAGCCAGTGCGACTTCGGCGTGCGATATAGTTAGCGCGCCGCTCGTCCACGGCACGGGCGGTTAAAGTCTTAACTTCGCTTAAAGGATAACGAAAACGGTGGGGAATGGGAATCTTCCGGCAGGCGCGCGGCGAACTCGTTGGCGGATTACTTCCCTCACGATTTCTTACCGGCGTTTGCCGTGGCCGCCGCCGCCCGGCGTCTCGATGCGGACGCGGTCGCCGGCCTCCAATTCCCACGAGCCCTTCGAGCCGATTTTGCGCGCGCGCCCACCGCGGTGAACGATCATGTCCCGACCGGGCTTCGCGTCTTCGCCGCCGCCGAGGCCGTAAGGCGCACGCGTGCGACGGTCGGCCAGAAGCGACATGCGCGCGGGCACGAGCGTCTCGATTTCGCGGACGACGCCTTCACCCCCGCGCCTGCGGCCACGCCCGCCCGAGCCTTTGCGCAGCGCGTAGACGCGCACGCGCAGCGGGTAAGCGTATTCGAGCGCCTCGGCGGGCGTGTTGAGGCTGTTGGTCATGTGCGTGTGGACGCCGCTCACGCCGCCGCGCGCGGCGCGCGCGCCCATCCCGCCCGCGATGGTCTCGTAGTAGGCGAACTCGCGGCCCGTGCGAGAGTCTGTGCCGCCGATGGTGAGGTTGTTCATCGAGCCCTGACTCGCCGCCGGGATTCTTTCGGGCAGAGCGCGCCAGAGCGCCTTGAAGAGCACGTCAACGATGCGCTGCGAGGTCTCGACGTTCCCGCCCGCGACCGGCGCGGGGTGCGAGGCGTTGGTGACTGTCGAGCGCGGCGCGACGACTTCGATGGGCTCCATGAGCCCCGCGCTCGCGGGCACGTCTTCCGCCCCGACGAGGCAGGTGCGCGGCGTACTCGCGCGCCTCCCTCCCGCCGGAGCGCCCGATGATCTCAAGCAGCCGCGCCGCGCCGGTCTTCAGAGAGCCGATCTGCGCCTCGAAGTCCGCGCGCCGCTCCGCCTCGACCCGCACGTTCGCGAGCACGAGACGCATCACGTCCTCCGCGACTCGGCCCCCGCGCACGATGTGCACGGGCGGGATGCGCAAACCCTCGCCGTAGACGTCGGTCGCCATCCCCATCGAGCCCGGCGTCGCCCCGCCGATGTCGGCGTGGTGCGCGCGGTTGGCGACATAAAAGAGGGGTTTGAGGCTTGAGGCTTGAGGCTTGCGCGGCTTCTTCACGAGCCTCAAGTCTCTGGCCTCCGGTCTCTGGTTGAAGACGCCAGCGACGAGCGTCACGTCGGGCAAGTGCGTGCCGCCGGCGAAGGGGTCGTTTAAGGCGACGACATCGCCGGGCGCGAGCGTGGTCTGCCGAAGCGCGGCGGCGACGGCCAACGGCATCGAGCCGAGGTGGACGGGCATATGGTCGCCCTGCGCGATGACGCGGCCCGCACGGTCGAAGACGGCGCACGAGTAGTCGCGCCGCTCCTTGATGTTCGGCGAGTGCGCCGTGCGCCGCAGGGTGATGCCCATCTCTTCGGCCACCGAGGTGTAGAGCGCGCGGTAGATTTCCAGCGTCGTCGGGTCGAAGCCCGTTTTGCGTTTCATCAGTTCACAGCTTCAGGCGTCCCGTCTCATGCGACGACAGAGCCTTCACCAGCCGGTAGAGAAACTCCTGCCCTTCGTCGAGCGATTTCGTGGCGAGGCGTTCGTCCCTGCCGTGAGCGCGGTTATCGTCAATGTCCGAGAAGATGCCGGAGACGCCGTAGAAGGGAATGCCGGCCTGCCGGAAGTAGAGGCTGTCGGTCGCGCCCGTGCCCATGATGGGGATGACGGGGACTTTTGGCCACATCTCGCGCGTGATGCCCTCAATCGGCCCCATCACGGCGGGCGTCAAGGGCGAGGGCGGGCTCGGCTTCGGCTCTTTGATATACGTGATCTTGATCTGGTCGTCGGCAAGCACGCGCGTGAGCGTGCTCAGAACTTCCGCCGCGTTCTCCTGCGGGAGGATGCGGCAGTTGACGGTGGCGCGCGCGGTCTGCGGCAAGGCGTTATCGGCGTGGCCCGCGTCGAGGCGTGTGGGCGTGCAGGTCGTGCGCATCAAAGCGTTGTTGTAGGCCGAGGTTGCGAGGCGCTCGGCGGCAGCCGCGTCGGGCGTCGCGCTCCCCGCGACCGCCTTCATGTCGGCGGCGGTCTGCCCCGTCTCAATCGCCGCCGTGCGGGTGAAGTATGTGCGCGTGACTTCGTTTAAGTTGATGGGGAAGTCGAACTTCGCCAGCCGGTCAATCCCAGCGGCGAGACGATAGATCGCGTTGTCCCTGACGGGCAGCGAGCTGTGCCCGCCCTTGTTCTTCACTTCGAGCATGAAGCTCTGGTAGACCTTCTCGCTGGCCTGCACGCCGTTAAAAAGCTTCACGCCCTTGCGATGTCGCCCGCCGCCGCCCTCGTTGATGCCGAGTTCGGCGTCAACCAACTGCCGGTGATTCTTCAGCAGCCACTCGACGCCGTTGAAGTCGCCGCCCTCCTCGTCCGCCGTTAGTATCACAATGAGGTCGCGTTCGGGCTTGAAACCTTCGCGCTTGAAGCGGATGAGGTTGGCGACGAAGATGGCGGCCATCGCCTTGTCGTCCGACGTGCCGCGCCCGTAGAAGTAGCCCTCGCGCTCGGTGAGCTTGAAGGGGTCGAGGCCGTCCGACCAATCCTCCTTGCGCGCCTCGACGACATCTATGTGCGCGAGCAGCGCGAGCGGCTTGCGCGCGCCCGTCCCGCGCAGCCGCGCGACGAGGTTACCTTTCCGCGCGTTGCCGGGGTGGACTAACACGCGCACGTCTTCCGCCGCGAAGCCGGCCCCGCGCAGCCGCGCGGCCATCGCCTCGGCGGCCTTCGTATTGTCGCCCACTGAGTCGGTGGTGTTGATCTCGATCAGCTCCTTGTAAATCTCCCGCAGCATCTGCTGGTGCGGAGCGGACTTCGCGGCCTGACTCGAAGCCGCGCGCGGCGCGGCGAGAAGCCCCGCGAGGAGCGAGACGGCGAGCACGGCCAGTAAAGTTTTCTTCGTCCTTTTCATTTTCGGTCTCCCTTGCGTGGTGTGGAGTTGCGCTTCTACAGAGATTTGCGATTGCGCTCCCGGCAGTTAGGTCTGACATACATTTGCAAACTGCTCTAAGCGTGCGGCGATGTTTCCTGTTCACAGCTCGATGACGAGATTGCCGCTCCCGTCAATGGCGGCCCGCGCGCCCGCCGGGACGAGCGTCGTGGAGGAATATTCCGTGACGACGCAGGGCGTCCGCAGCCGCGCGCCCGCGGGCAGCTCTTCGCGCGCGTAGACGCCGACCCGCTTGCGCCCGTCGTCGAAGTAAACCTCCGCGCGCCTCTCCGGCTTCAAGACCTTTCCGCCGTCCGCGGGCCGTCTCATCTTCTCGCGCGGCAACTTTTCGACGAGCCCGCGTGACGAGAGGCGCGCGCTCACGATCTCGATTGAAGGGGCCGTCTGCGCGTAGCCGTAGCGCGCCTCGTGCGCGGCGTGAAAACGCCGGACGAGGCGGCGGCCTTCTTCCCATTCAATCTCCAGCTCGAACGACTGCCCTCGGTAGCGCGCGGCGACCGTGCGCTCGTGGCGCTGCCTCTCGTCGGCGAAGCCTTCGCGCCTGAGCGCGGAGCGCGCCTCTCTCTCCATCTCACGGAAGGCGCGGGCGAGCGTGGCGGCGTCGCCTCCGCTCCCGAACTCGATCATCACGGTGCGGCTCAGGTTCTTGCCGACGTCGGCGCGGAGCGCGCCCGTGGCCGAGAGCGCGCCGGGGCCGCGTGGGACGACGACGCGCGGGACTCTCAAGGCGCGCGCAAGTTCGACGGCGTGCAGGCCGCCCGCGCCGCCGAACGTCACGAGCGTGAAGCCGCGCGGGTCGAAACCCCTCTCGACCGAGACGGCACGAAGCGCCCTCTCCATGCCTGCGTTGACGACGCGCACGACGCCGAGCGCGGCCTCCTCCGCAGTCACCCCGCGCCCGCCAGCCGCGCTCATCTCGCGCGCGAGTCGGCCCAGAGCCTCAGCCGCGCGCGCTTCGTCCAGAATGAAATCGCCGCCCAGCAGGTCGGCCCCGCCGAAGCGTCCGAGCAGGAGGTTGGCGTCCGTCACCGTCGGCAAAAGCGAGCGCCCGTAGCAGGCCGGCCCCGGCACGGCGCCCGCCGACTCGGGGCCGACGCGTAGACTACCGCCCGCGTCCACGCGCGCGACCGAACCGCCGCCCGCCCCGACCGTGTGGATGTCGAGCGCGGGCACGGCGACGGGGAGACCCGAGACGACCGATTCGCTCGTCAGCCGCAGGCGGCCCGCCGCGCCGAGCGCCACGTCGGTCGAAGTCCCGCCCATGTCGAAGGTGATGATGTCGCGGAAACCCGCGGACCGTGCCGCGTCGAGCCCCCCGACGACCCCTCCCGCCGGCCCCGAAAGAATCGTCCGCACCGGCTCGGAGGCCGCGACCCGCGCCGAGACGCTCCCGCCCGAAGACTGCATCACGCGCAAAGACCTTCCTTTCACGCTCGCGCCGAGCCGCCGCAGATACGCGCCCATCAGGGGCTGGAGGTAAGCGTTGACGGCGACGGTCGAGGTGCGCTCGTACTCGCGATACTCCGGGAGGATTTTGTGAGAGACCGAGAGCGGCACACCGGGAAGCGCCGCCGCGATGGCCCGCTCGATTCGACGCTCATGCTCGGGCGCGGCGAAGGAAAAGAGGAGTGAGACGGCGACCGCCTCGACGCGCGCGCGTTTGAGCTTCGAGACGAGCGCGCGCAACTCCTCCGCTTCCAGCTCTTCGACGACCGAGCCGTCCGAGGCGATGCGCTCGCGCACGCCGAAGCGTAAATTATCGGCGACGAGCGGCGCGGGGCGCGTCCAGTCGAGATCGTAGAGCGAGGCACGCGCCTGCCGACCGATGACGAGCACGTCCTCGAACCCGCAGGTCGTGACGAGCGCCGCGCGCGCCCCGCGCCGCTCAAGGAGCGCGTTTGTCCCCACGGTCGTCCCGTGGACGACTTCGAGGTCGGCGAGGCGCACGCCCGTCTCAGCGGCGACTCTCCGCAGTCCTTCGATGATGGCGATTGAAGCGTCTGCGGGCGTCGAGGCCAACTTGAAGACGCGCGCGCGCCCACCCGCTTGGAAGACGAAATCCGTGAACGTCCCGCCCGTGTCAACGCCGACGCGCACGCGCGCCTGTTCCCGTTCGCTCTTCATCACACAGCAAATATAAACAAGGATAGACGGGATGGACAGGATAAAGAAGAAATGATGAATGATGAATGATGAATAAAAGACAGCTTGTTTCTTATTCATCATTCATCTTTCATCCTGTCTATCCCGTCTACCCTTGTTAATTTCTTTTTTAAAGTGGGGGGCGCTGCCAGCCGCCGAGCGTGGCTTCGAGGTGCGAGGCGACGGCGAGGGCCACGTCCTCGCGCCAGGGCCGCGCGACCGCCTGCGCGCCGATGGGCAAGCCCTCGGGCGAGGTGCCGCCGCGCACGACCGCGCCGGGCCAGCCCGTCAGGTTGTAGGTCATCGTGTAGCTGAAGGCGAGGAGGTTGTCTTCGTCGTAGGTCGTGCCGTGCGGCATCGCCGTCCGCGCGCAGGGCGGGCACAGGATCACATCGTAGCGCTCCATGAACGAGAGCATCGCGCTGCGGTACATGTCCCAGCGGAAGACGAGGAAGCTCAGCTCGGATGAGTCGAGAGGTCGGCTGAGCATCAATTCCTGCAGTCGCTGCATGAGCGCGTGCGTCTCGGTCGTGCCGGACATCATGAGGAGCCTGTGGAGGCCGGCGGCGGCGGGCGCGCCGAAGAGGTCGAGCATGATGTCGGCGGCCTGTCCGAGCGCTTCGGGCCGCGCCTCCTCGACGATTGCACCCGCCGCCGCCAGAGAGCGCGCCGCATCGCGCACCACCCCCGCAATTTCGGGCGCGGGCGTCATGATGCCGTTGTCCGTGTGGAAGGCGACGCGCAAGCCTTTGAGCTCGACCTCGGAGGCTTCGCCGAGCGGCATGGGGACGACCGAAGGGTCGCGCCAGTCAACGCCGCACAGGAGCGGGAGCGCCAAGGCGAGGTCTTCGACGCGGCGCGCGAGCGGCCCCGTCTGAAAGAGCGAGTCGGTCGGGCCGCCGAAGGGCGGGAAGTGCCCGGTGCGCGGCGTCCTGCCCGTCGTCGGCTTGATCCCGGCGATGCCGCAGAAATGCGCGGGCAGACGAATGCTGCCGCCCGCGTCGCTCCCGAGGCCCAGCGGAGACATCCCCGAAGCGATGGCCGCGGCCTCTCCGCCGCTGCTCCCGCCCGGAGTCCGCGACAGGTCGTAAGGGTTGTTCGTCCGCCCGTAGACGAGGTTGTCGCTCTCGAAGGCGAGCGAGATTTCCGGCACGTTCGTCTTGCCGAGCACGATGGCGCCCGCCGCCTTGAGACGCGCGACCCCCGCGGCGTCCCGCTCCGGCACGAACTCAGCGCGCCCCTTCGTGCCGCCGACCGAACGGACGCCCGCCGTCTCGAACGCGTCCTTGATTGTCACGGGCACGCCGTGCAGCACGCCCTTCGACTCCCCGCGCGCCGTCGCCTCGTCCGCCTCGCGCGCTTCCCTCCTCGCGGCCTCAGCCGTCAAATGCACGACCGCATTGAGGCGCGGGTTGACCTCCTCGATGCGCGCCAGATACGCGCCCACGACCTCTTCCGAGGAGACCTCTTTTTGCCGGATCGCGCGCGCCAACTCAGTCGCCGAGGCGTAGATGATTTCGTCCATGATTGCCCTCTCTCGCTGGCCGTCTTCAACAACTCCGCGGATGAAGACGTCGGTTGTCGAACTTTCGCGACGGGCGCGTCTCGCCGACTCACAACATTTATCGTGGCAAAGTCTCCGACAGCACGCGCAAAACATTCCCGCCCATCATCAACGCGACCTCCTCTTCGCTGAACCCTTCAGCGAGCAGCGCGTCGGTGATCTCGACGAGGCCCGTGGTGTCGAAGGGCTCGGTCACGGCCCGTCGAAGTCGGAGCCAAGCGCGACGTGCCGGACGCCCATCACGGAGGCGGCGTGGCGAAGCGCGCGGGCGACGGCGCGCGCGTCTGTGCCGCACGTCGCCGCGTCCCAGTAGCCGATGCCGACGACGCCACCCGTCGCCGCGATTCCCCGCAACTGCTCGTCGCTCAGGTTGCGCGCGTTGTCGCAAGTGCCGCGCACGCCCGTGTGCGAGACGAAGACGGGGCGCGTTGCCATCGCGAGCACATCGCGGAACGTCTCGGCGGAGGCGTGCGCCAGATCAACTATCATCCCGCGCGCCTCCATCCGGCGCACCATCTCGCGCCCCTTGTCCGTGAGCCCCCCTTTGCGCGCGCCGTGCGCCGAGCCGCCCCACTCGTTGTCGAAGAAGTGCGTCGGGGCCATCATGCGGAAGCCCGCGTCGAAGAACGCGTCCACGTTCCCCGCCTCGCCGTCCAGTGCGTGCGCGCCCTCGACGCCGAGGATGGCCGCGACCAACGGGGCCGCTCCTTGAGAGTTGCCGCCGCCTTGCAGAACCGCCGCCCTCTGTTCGAGGTAGCGCGCGAGATCGCCCGTCGTCCTGATGAGCGCCCGGCGATCACGAGCGGGGTCACTTTGTCCGTGTCAGAGTCGTTGCTCTCGTAGTTCGAGCCGAAGGGAACCTTCGTCACCACGGTGAAAAACTGGAGCGCCACATTCCCCTCGACGAGCCGCGGCACGTCCACGTGCCCACGCGCGCCGCGCTCCAGAAGGTCTCTCTCCCACAGCAGCGAGTCGGCGTGCAGGTCGGCGACGAGGAGCTTGGCGTGCAGCGCGCGAGCCCTCTCCGACGCCGCGTAAGGCGCGCGGCGCAGCACCCCGTTCACCCGCCCCTCGACGAAACCCGGCGCGACGAAGAAGAAAGCGCCGAGCCCCAGTACGACGAAGAGCAGAAGGGCGAGCAGGATTTTCTTCCTCATCGGAATCAAGACCAATGATGAATGCGGAATGATGAATGATGAATAGAAGGCGGCTTGCGTCTTATTCATCATCCATCATTCCGCATTCAACAATTCCTCCTGAATTGTGACGCGGCAGCCGCTCTCGTGCGACTCGCGCGCCGCGTCGAGCACGAGCTGCGTGCGGTGGCCTTCGTCAAAGGTGGCCGCGCCTTCGACCGCCCCGCGCCCATCGCGCAGCGCCCCCACGATCTCGCGCGCGAAGACCGTGAAGCCACGCGACCATTCGTTGTCGCGCAAGCCCTCGGCGAGCGGCGCGTCCTCGGTCTCGATCTTTCGCCACTCGCCTTCTCCGACGCGCGAGTGCCAGAGGCCGCCCGCGCCCGACGCGCGCAGGCCCCCTTCCGAGCCGAAGACTTCAAGCGCGTGCTCGCTGCGCCCCATCTCGACGACCGAGAGCGAGACAAGGCCGGTCGCGCCCCGCGTCGCTTTGCCGTCCGCGAAGCGCAACAGCATGAGCGTCTCGTCGTCGGACGTGACCGCCTTCGGGCGTCCGCCGCCCTCCGGGTCGGGGCGCTCCGCGAAGTGCGTGGCGAGCGAGGCCGTCAGGTGCGAGACCTGCGCGCCGAGCACCCAGTGCAGTGTGTCCACGGCGTGCGAGCCGATGGCCCCGAGCACCCCGCCGCCCGCCCGCCGGTCAGACCACCAGTTCCACGCGCGTTCGGTGTTGGCGCGCGCGTCGGCGCGGTATAAAAACTTCGCGTGGTGCACGCGACCGATCTCGCCGCCCGCAATCATCTCGCGCATCCGCCGCCGCGCGGGCAGGAAGCGCAGCTCGTGATCCACGTGCGCCAGAAGACCCGACTCGCGCGCCTTCCGGCGCATCGCGTCAGTCTCCGACGCGTCCATCGCCAGAGGCTTCTCGCACAGCACGGCCTTCCCCGCCGCGAGCGCCGCCAACGTCATCTCCGCGTGCGTCGAGGGCGGCGTCACGATGCTCACGAGGTCTACGTCTTCGCGCGCGACGACCTCTCTCCAGTCGCCCGCCGCCGAGGGTATCCCGAACTCGCGCGCCACGCGCTCCGCATTCTCCCTGCGCCCGCTCGCAATCGCCACGACGCGCGCACCGTCGCACGCGCGGAACGCCGGAATCTGCGTCGTCCGCGCAAACCCCGTCCCGATGATGCCGATGCCGACCAAGTCTTTAGCCATCGGACGCCCCTCTCGTCATAGATAAGCAGCCCTGTGGAAGCAATATACTGCACTCGCTCCGCGAGAATAAATAAGGCGACCGGGAATGGTCGCCGCAAACTGTTAATCTATAAATGCCCTCTGTAGGACTCGAACCTACAACCAACGGATTATGCTTACCGCTACGGCTTTCGCCGCGCCCCGGCCCGCGTGTGCAGCCGGAGTTTGTGGTCTGGACTTTCTCTTCGCTTTACGCGTCTGCCATTAAGTCTCTACACCTCCCGCGCCTTTCGGGGCACGGCTTGGCTCGGGATTACCGTCCCGCTTTCGCGGCTTAGGCTTCCCCGAATTTGACAGATTCTACGGGCGCACCTGAAACGAGTCTGAGTAAACTCAGAGCCGAGTGTGATGCGTCCGCAACCCAACTTTAAAAGTCGTATGGATGGGATAATTCTCGCTCATGGAGCGAAACCGAGTCCCTTTTTTCCACTTAGACTTTTCAAAGAACTGAGTCCGCTGCTCTAACCATTGAGCTAAGAGGGCGTGAGCATGCCGAAGTCGTCGGGCGATTATAGGGTTCGACCCGGAGGGCCGCAAGCGCACCTCCCGCAGGGTCGTCCGAAGCTTAGACGCCTTTCAGCTCGTCGCCCCGCGTTCGGTGTTCATCGTTTCCCTGAGCGCCTCGATCTGGCGGCGGTGGCGCGACTGGTGGATGCCCATGAAGGCGAGCCACTGGTAGAGGTTCAAAGGGCCGAAAGCGGGGTGCGGGTAGCGCATCTGCGTGCAGTCCATCCGTTCGATGACGGGGCGCAGTTCGTTGAGTGTGTCGCGCGTCGCGTTGAGGCTGGCGAGCGAGCCGGCGAGGGGGACTGTGCCGGTAGGCACGACGGTCTCCGGCGCTTTGTATTTTTGCGTGGCCGCCTGCTCGACGAAGTCTTTAATCGAGACTGCGGCGAAGGGCGCGTCCACGGTGCGGCCCGCGACGCCCGCAGCCTCGGCCTTCTGCAACATCACCTGAAAAAGTCGCGCCAACTGCGTCTCGACGAGCGAGACGTGTTCGAGGATTTCGGCGATGGACCACTGTTCGGGCGAGAGGCGAAAAGCCGCCTCCCCGTCGCTCAAGCCCTCGACGCTCTCGGAGAGGCGGGCGAGCGCGCGCTCATTCGCCTCGTAGATTTCCGCGATGCTGTGGTAGATCATTTCGGGGGAACTCCTTGTCGGTCGGATGAAAAGTCCGGGGGTTTTGCGGCGAAGTGACAGGGGTGAGATTTCAGAGCGCGCCGTGAAGCGGCCTCATTCGAGCAGCGCCGCCTGCGGGTAGAGGCGCACGACGTGCCAGCGTTTGTAGCTGACGACGGGGACGGGCTCGTTCTGGAAGAAGCGGACGTAAGCCGTCTGCGCGAGGAGCGTCTCGGGTTCGAGCCATTCGAGGCGGACGACCGGATTGTAAGAGATGATGACGTCCTCACCCGATGGCGTCGCCCCCGGCTGGGCCGCGCCCGTTTTGTTCGCGCCACTCTTGTTCGCTTCGCCCGCGTCGCCGCCCGTTTTGCCCGCGACGCCCGCGTCCTTCTTGAGGACTTTCGCGTCGTACTCAGCGGAGGCCGCGCGCAGTGTTTCGGCGAGCGGGAGCGACGCGCCGGTCGGCGTGCCGCCCGCGGCGTCGTAGACGGCGACGTCGAAGTCGAAGGCCGTCGCGACCTTCGACCCGTCCGGCGACCAGACGGGGGCGACGGCGGTGAGGCGAGGAGCCGCTCCTGCCCTTCGAGCGTGACGATGCGCGGGCGTCCCGCCGGGGCCTTGCCCTCGCGCTTGCGCGCCTCCCACTCGTCCTCGCGGCAGGCGAGCGCGGCGATTGACTGCCCGTCGGGCGACCACGCCAGCTTGAAGTAGATGAGCCCCTCGCGCTGCGTGATGGGGCGGAGGTCGAAGCCGTCGCTGTTGCCGACGTAAATCTGCTCGGTCTTGAAAGTCTGGACGGACTGGATGAGCGGCGCGACGGGCGTCGGCGTGAGGACGACCGAAGGATCGCCGGGGGGCGGCCCCGCGTCGGCGGGGTCGAGGGCGTCGGGCGCGACGACGGCGGCGGCGGGCGTCGGCGACGCCTGCGCCGAGGGGCTGCGGATGCCGCTGAAGGCGAGCGCCTGACCGTCGCGCGACCACACGACCTCCGAAGGGAAGACGCCCGTCAGATCGTGCGGCAGGACATTGCGGACGAAGTTGCCGCCGACCCCGTAGAGGTCAATGCGAAAGTCGGTGTCGGTCTCGCTCGTGCCGTAGAGCGCCAGAGCGCGCTGCCCTGTGGGAGAGAGCACGGTGCGCATCAGCGCCTCGGTGTTGCCGCGCCGCGTCTCGAAGTCGGCCTTGACGCCCGGCAGCGTCTCCTCCGCGTCGTCCTTCTTCAGAGACGCGGGCAAGTCGTCGTCCTTCACATCCGGCTCGAAGCGGAAGGCGAGCCGCGCGGCGGGCACATCGCGCAGCGTCTTCGGCTTCACGCTCAAGGCGTTTTGTGTCGCGCGGCAGCCCGCCACCGCCACGCACGCGATGAGCGCGAGCGCCACACACGCCGCGCGCCGCTGCCGCAAACTATTTCCCACGCGTCTTCTCATTGAGAATTCACCGCCCCCGGCCTGCGGCCTTCTCGCCGCGCGAGCGCGCCCCCACGGACGCCCCACTCGTCTGAACTGTCTCCGATTCCAAAAGGCGATGATAGGAACTCGCACGCCGCAGTGTCAACGAAGGAAGGAAAAGCAATGAGAAAGTCCGCGACGATGAACGATGAATAAAAGTAAAAGCCTTTTGTCTTTCAGTTCATCGTTCATCGTTGCGGACTTCATCGTTTTATTTATTGCGCCACTCGGGCTTGCGCTTCTCCATGAAGGCGCGGACGCCTTCCTGCGCGTCCTCGGTCTTCATCAGCTCGTTCAAGTAGAGGTCTTCGACTTTTTCGAGGGCTTCGAGGAAGGGACGGCCCCGTGCGACGTCGAGCGCGCGCCGCATCGCTTCGAGCGCGGGGGCCGAAAGCTCGCGCAAGCGGCCCAGAATCTCCTGAAGTTTCGCTTCGAGCTGCGCGATCTCGACGACGTGTGTGACGAGCCCCATGCGCAGCGCGTCCGGCGCGTCGAAGAGCTCGCCCGTGAGCAGCAGCTCGCGCGCGCGCCGCTCGCCGATGATGCGCGGCAAAAGCACCGCCGCGACGGGCGGGAACACCCCGAGCTTGATCTCGGGCTGCCCGTACTTTGCCTGCGGGCTCGAAATCACGATGTCGCAGCCCGCGATCAACTCGCAGCCGCCGCCCAATGCCGCGCCGTCCACCACGGCGATGGTCGGCTTCGCCAACAGCTCCAGCGTGCGGAAGACGGCGTGGAAAGATTCGAGCATCTGGTAGATGGTCTCGGGCTGGTGCTCCTCGATGGAGACCCCGGCGCTGAAGGCGCGCGAGCCCGGCGCTGAGTCGAAGACGACGGCCACCATGTCGCGCCGCTCCATGCAGAGCGTCAGCGCGCGGTCTATTTCGCGCATCATGGCGATGTCGAAGATGTTCAGAGGCGGGCGCGCGAACGTGATGCGCCCGGCGCGGTCTTCGATTCTGAAACGGATGTGCTGGTATCTGTCTTCCATAAATCCATCGCTGAGAAGGCCGTCAATCGTCAATCGTCAATCGTGACAAGAAAGAACAGGATTTACCTATTCACGATTGACGATTGACGATTCACGGTCTTGAGCCCTCATAAACTCCGCGAGCAGGCTGTGGAAATGGTGGACGCCGTTCTCGCGGCGGACGGAGTAGCGCCCGCGCTCGTAGGTGCGCGAGCGCAGGCCGCGCTGCACGGCCTCGCAGATGCGTATGTCTTCGAGCTGAATCTCGTCGCTGAACTCGACGGTCTCCGCGACCTTCCCGCGCACGCCCGCCGCGTCGGGGTCGCGGAAATACCACTCGAAGACGGTCAGCGTGCGCTCGGGGCCGAGCGGGACGACGAGGTTGGTCGAGTAGTTGTCGGCGTAGACGTTGAGCATGAGGTTGGGGAAGACCCAGTAGAACTGCGCGCCGTCTTCGTCCGCGCGCGCGGGGCGTCGGATGCGCGAAGCCGCGGGCCTGAGCGGCGCGTGCTGGATCGAGGAGAGCCCACGGGTCTCCGTCCGGTAGCGCGCGTAATCCAGCTCGCGGTGGAGCGAAGGGTGCACGATGGGGATGTGATAGCCTTCGAGATAGTTGTCCACGTAGACCTTCCAGTTGCAGTCGAGGTGCCAGTCCTTGCGCGCGGCGGGCCGCATCGAAGCCCAGTCGCGCTCTCCGACGAGGGCCGGGAGGTCTCCGAGCGTCCCGGCGAGCGGCGCGGCGGCGGCATCGAGGTTGACGAAGACGAGCGCGCCCCACTCTTCCGCCCTGAACTCGGGGAGGCCGTTCTCTTCTTTGCTCCAACGCTCGACGCCTTCGAACTCCGGCGTGCCCAGAAGCCGCCCGTCGAGCGTGTAAGTCCAGCCGTGATACCCGCACTGAAAACTCTTTCGCCGACCGCACCCCTCGGCCACGGGGCCGGCGCGGTGGCGGCAGACGTTCGAGAGTGCGCGCAACGTGCCGCCCGCGTCGCGCACGACGACGACCGGCTCGCCGCCGACCTCGGTGGTGAAATACTGCCCCGGCTCGGCGACCTGCTCGGCGCGCCCCGCGAGCTGCCACGTCCGCCCGAAGACCTTCAACCTTTCCTCCGCGAGCACGCGCGCGTCCGTGTAGCGGCTCGCGGGCGGCGTCGCGGCGAACTCCAGACGCTCGTCGAATTCGTAGTCTCTCTCGTCCAAGCTCAAACTCCTGTGCCCGCCCGCGCCCAGTGCCTGAAGAGCACGAACGCGGGGTAGCTGAGCGCCAGCAGGAGGAGCGCGTAGACGCTGTTCTCCGTGTCGCCCACGACCGCGCCGAGGAGGAAGGCGATTGAGCCGGCGAGCGCGAGCCCGGTCGTCAAGGGATAGCCCCACGCACGGTAGGGTCGCGGCGTCTGCGGCTCGCGCCGCCGCAGCACGAAGACGGAGACGAAGGCGACGGCGTAGTTGATGACGAAGAAGAAGGCGAGCGCCGCCAGCAGACGCGCGAAGGTTCCGCTGAAGACGATCAGCACGGCGGCCATCACGGTGCTCAGCGCGAGCGCGACGGTCGGCGTGCCGCCGCGGTTGACGTCCGAAGCGCGCCGCCAGAAGAGCTCGTCGCGGCTCATCGCGTAGAGGACGCGCGGGGCGGCGAGCGTGCTGCCGTTGACGGCGGCGAGCATCGAGACGGTGGCGAGCGCGCTGATGATGAGTTTGCCGCGCGCGCCGAAAATCATTTCAGCCGCGCCCCCGATGGCGAGGTTGTCGCCCGCGAGCCTCTCTAGCGGCAGGACGTAGAGCAGCGCGAGGTTGAGCAACAGATAAATCCCTATCACGAGCAGCACGCTCCCGATCATCGCGCGCGGGACGCTCCTGCCGGGGTCGCGCACCTCCTCGCCGAAGTAGGTCGTGCTTGACCAGCCGTCGTACGTATAGATGACCCCTTGGAGCGCGAGCACCAGCGCCGTCCAGAACGCGAGGCCCGCCGGAACTTGAAGCGGCGACGACGATGCGGACACATCCGCCCCAATCGAACCCCGCCCGCCGAAGACGAAAAAGGCCGCGATGAGCGCGGCGAAGGCGAGCGTCTTGACGAGGCTGGTGAGGGTCTGCGCGCGGCTGCCCCAGCGCACCCCGGCCCATTGCAGGAGGGCGAACGCGACGGTGACGAAGAGCGCCACGAGTGCGGCGCGCCCCGCGAGCGCAGGCACGAGCGCACCAGAGTATTCGCCGGTGACGAGGGCGACCGCCGCAATCGTCCCGCACGTCGAGAGCCAGTCGCTCCACCCGACGACGAAGCCGGGGTACTCGCCCAGTGCGCGCCGCGCGAAGACGTAGATGCCGCCCGAGCGCGGGACCATCGCCCCCAGCTCCGCGACCGAGACCGCGCCCAAAAGCGCGTAGAGCCCGCCGACCACCCACACGCCGATGAAGAGCCGAGCGTCGGGCAGGCGCGCCGCGACCTCGCCCGGCGTGCGCAGGATGCCCATCCCGATGGTGATGCCGATGGTCACCGCCAGCCCGAACACGACGCCGAGCACGCGCAGCAGCAGCCGCGAGCGCCCTGCCCGGCCTTCGATTAATGTTACGTCCCCTTCAGACTGCAAATGTTCCTTTACCTAGTTCGAGCGTGAGTTTATGGTTTGTTACGCCTGACCCCTACTTGCTCTGAGCCAATCCAGATTAATGCCGATCAGCAGTTCGGTCATTTTCGCGTGGTGTGTGTTTTTCATGGCGACAAGCTCAGTATCGAACCCGTGCTTCCGCGCAAGCTCCCGAACTCCGTCCGCGTTATCGTAGGTCATCAGCACATTAACCATCGCCAGCAGTCCTATTTTATGTTGCTTGAGTATTCTCTTCTAAATTCGTCATGGACGATTCTCAACACTTTCTCTTTGTCCTCCATATCTTCAAACTGGCTTGCAAGTTTCAGCAGCTCATCTTTGCTAATGGTCTGAACCTTCATATTTATGAGGTAGTTCTTAACTTCCTTTGAGATGTCGTCAATCACTAAAATCACGTTTCCATCCTGTAATCGCTCGCTGTCAAAGTTAACTTTCAACTCTGCATAAATGTTCTTGGCAGCAGCTTGGCTGTAAATTTTGAGTTTCTTTATTTGGTAAACGACGCCAAAATTCGTAGAGAGATCGACGCCTCTATCATGTGCGGATGTGCGCGTATCTCGGTAGATTTTACAGGCGAATTTTTCCAAGTGAACTTTGATTACAGCAAAGCTGAAGATTTCAAAGTTAGTAGGGTTTTTATCGATGTGCTGAGTGACCACCCGGAGGAATTGCTCCCTGTCACCGGATAATTCCGCTCTGAATTTATGGTCTGCTAAATGCGGGACGACGCCTAAGCGGTCGCTGATGTGCTGTTTAATCCTTTCGGGAATCCAATCACAAAGAAACGGTGCAGCCTGCGTGTATGGCGGGAGAAGCTCATATTGCGACTTGCCCACACTCTTCAAAACACCGTAACGCGGCAAGTTCCGTGATGGATAGGCATCATAATATCTCCCTCCCACATGCATATCATGTCCAAAGTATTTTTGGATGCCTTTGACAGTCTTTTCATACAATTTTCTTATCTCACTGTCAGAAAAGATTGTCCTACTGCTGTTAGAGTATTCACGTACTAATGCCAATGTGAGGATGGGGAAAATGACTTTGGTTTGCGAGTTTTTGAGCATTCGGTCTACTTCGGCCTTGCAAAGTGCTTCGTCACTCATAGCTATAATCCGCATCCTTAACATCAACACACAACGACGTTACGCATTTCCTCTTCTAGCTGATTGATGAATTCTTTTTCACCGATGGGTGCCGTGTACACATCTCCCTTAAAAATATCAACGAACTTAGTGTAGGCAGTTCGCACCCTCGTTAACTTGTAGCTTTCATGCCTAACTTCCCGGCGCAGGTCATAAACCAGCCAAGCGAGGTCGGCATCTTGGGGATCAACTTCAGTTAGAGCAGGGAGACTGTTGAAAAAACCGCTATTGATTGCTACCGCCTGCTTCTTGCCCCAGACGTGAAAGATTCCACCCTTGAACAGCAGTTGCGGCGCGAGTCTTTTTCTCGAAGACGAGAGGTAGTCAGGGCGCGGGTAGTGCGGTTGCCCCGACCAATCCATATCGTGGCGACCGGCCTGATCTTCCATGAAGTGCTCAAAAGGCGCTCTCACGTTTCCCGAAATGTAGACCGCCTGAACTTCGCAGGAACCGAAGTCGGTGACCTTACCTCTTTCGTCGTATGAGACGAGCACCACGTCCACGTTACCGGCGGACTGCCCGTGCTTGTCTTTCAGACGCACCTCGACGAGCGAAGTCCACTTGGCGTCCGCGGGGAAGAAGAAGCCGGCGGCGTCCTCCGCGATGAGCCATTCTTCGCGGAACCTCACGGGACAGGTGATGGCGGCACTCTCGCCCTCTTTCACGCTGCACACGCCCAGCGGGTCGTTAGCCTTATCTTTAGTGCAATTCGGGACTTTGTTGTTGAAAGGGCAGAGACGCTTCTCTCTGTAGCGCGTCGCTTCCGGCGACTGATTATCGATGGGGAATCCGAAAACCTCCGCGAGAGGTTGCTTAGGCATCACTTATCAAATTCCTTTCAACAGACTTTATAAGCGATGCCTGTCGGATAAACAAGACTCACCCCGAATCAACTCGTCTTCGGGTACGGCGCGCCCAGCCACGATTGGTAGTTCTTCATCTGCTCGGGAGTGGGCTGTCGGACGGGCACGATGCGGAATGCGCCTTCGCGGGGCGCGGCGAGTTTGAAGGGGAAGGTGCGCAGATCGTCGAGGCGGAAGACGGTGAGCGTGACGGTGTCGCCGGGGCGCTTCTCTTCGAGGCGCGCGCCGAGGAAGTCGCGCGTGGCGCGGTAGCCGTCCACGGCGACGATCTGGTCGCCCGCGCTCAAGCCCTGTTCGAAGGCGGGCGTCCCCGCCGGGACGTTGCGTACCGTGAGCCGGTCGCCCTCCTGCACGAGCGTCGCGCCGAGCGCTGTGAGCGCGGCGCTGGTGCGGGCAGCCGCGGACGTTTCAGCCGGGCCCGCCGCATCGAGGCGCAGGCCGACCGCTTCGAGCGCCGCGTTGTAGTCGAGCTCGTCGCGCCCGCGGACGTAGCGGCGGAAGAAATCGTCGAGCGTGGCGCCCGCCGCGCGCTCCGAGGCGGACTGGAAATCCTCGGGCGTGTAGTTCCGGTTCTTCTTGGAGAAGTCTTCGTAGAGGTAACGCATCACGTCGTCGAGCGAGCGCGCGCCCTTCGAGCGCTTGCGGATTTCGAGGTCGAGCAGAAGCGCGATGATCGCGCCCTTGTCGTAATAGGAGACCGACGAGTTGATTGAATTCTCGTCGGGCCGGTAATACTTGATCCAGGCGTCGAAGCTGGCCTCCTCGGCGCTCATCTCAAGGCGGCCCGGCGTGTTCTGCAAGTCCTGAAACGCGCGCGCCGCCGCGTCGAGGTACTGCTTGTCCGACATCAGTCCGGCGCGGCGCGTGATGATGTTCTCGTAGTAGCTCGTGACGCCCTCGGCGACCCACAGCAGGCGCGTGTAGTTCTCGCGCGTGTAGTCGAAGGGGCCGAGCGCGTCGGGGCGGATGCGCTTGACGTTCCAGAGGTGGAAATACTCGTGCGCGGTGAGCGTCAGGAAATCGCGGTAGCTCGCATCGGGGCGGAAGCCGAAGCGCGTGTAGATGATCGCCGTCGAGTTGAGGTGTTCGAGCCCGCCGCGCGCGGTCGGGTGCGTCATGAAGATGAACGTGTAGTCGCGGTAAGGGATATCGCGCATCATCTCGACGCTGGATTCGACTATTTTTTGCGTGTCGCGACGGATGCGCTCGGCGTCGAAGTTACCTTCGCCGTCGAGGACGATGCGGTGCTCGACGCCGCGCACCTCGAAGGAGAGCGTGCGGAAGTTGCTCGCGAGGAAAGGCGAGTCGTAGAGCGTGTCGAAGTTCTCGGCGCGGAACGTGTTGCGCTCGCCCGAGACGACGGGCAGGCCCGTGGCGACCTTCCAGTCCTTGTAGGGCGCGACGCGCACGGTCGAGGCCGCGTTCAAGTGTCCTTCCGGGTACATCAGCAGCGCGGCGTTGTTCCAGAAGGCGTGGCGGTCGTTCAGCTCGTTGGTGCGCACCGTAAGCTCGTTGGCGTAGACGCTGTAGCGCACGCGCAGCTCGCGCGCACCATTCGACTCGACGCGCCACGTGTTCTTGTTCGTCTTGCGCCAACCGAGCGCGCGACCGCCGCCGCCGCCGCCGCCGCCGCCGTCCTGCGCCGCGAAGTCCTGCACGTGTCGCGCATACTCGCGCACGAGGTACGAGCCCGGCGTCCAGACCGGCATCACGAGGTCAACCGTCGGCGGCGGCGCGCCCGCGTCCCACAGCAGGCGCATCTCGACTTCGAGGAGGTGCGTTTCCGGGCGCGGCATCGAGACGGTATAGGCGATTTGGGGCGCGTTGCGCGCGGCTGTCGTTTCGCCGCGACCGCGCTCGACGCCCTGCGCGTAGAGAGCCTGAGAAGCCGCCGTGAAGAAGAGCAGGAATGCTGAGAGGGCGAGAGCCCGCGCACGTGTTTGACGCATCGTGTTCGACACTTCCTTTGCCTTTTGAACTGCTTGGGAGAAATTGCTTGGGCCGCATCTTACAACGAAACGGCGCGGGCGCGCGACTTCCTCCGGCGAGCGCATCGTCGGGGCACAACCGGCAGAAGCGCCGGTCGTTGAATTTCTTTCGCCCCTCACGGGGCTCCGCGCATTTATCGTTGCTGATTCCCACGGCTTGCGCCGTGGGCTAAATTATTCCGCGCCTGACGGCGCTTTCAATCTTGATGGGCGCTCTACCACCTCCTGCTCACTGCTCACTCTCTTTCCGTCGGGCTTCTGCCGTTTAGTCACTCGACGTTGACGGTCAACTGTTGCTTGCCGCAGGGGGAGTTGAAGTTGACGACGAAGGCTCCGGTCTTGCGGCTGGTGGAGCTGATGGTGAAGCGAGAGGAGTTGCCGTCGGCTGCGGCGCGCGGCTCGGCGAGGACGACGATGTCTGCCCAGTGCGTCGTCGAGGGATTGACGCGCGGCGCAGCGGGGCCGTCGAAGTTGTCGAAGGTGACGGTGATGGTGGCCGCGCCGCCGTTGTTCTTAACCGTCAAGGAGGTTTCGCTGAGCGACATGGCGCAGGTGCTGCCCGCCGCGCCGCCGCCGCCGCTGCTGCTGCTGCTGCGCTTCTCACGCGCGGGCTTCCGCTCGGGCGGCGGCGCGGGCGTTGATGAAGGCGCGGCTAACTGCCGCGGCGCGGGCGCGGTTGGCGTGGGCGACGGCTCCGGCGCTGGAGCCGGTTCCGGTGTCGGAGCAGGCTCGGGCGTCGGAGTTGATTTCGGAGTTGGAGATGGAGTTGGAGTTGGAGTCGGCTCGATGTTCTCCGGCGTGGTCGTGAGCGCGGGCGTCGGGGCGGGGGTGCTCGTCGGTGCGGCGGGTGGCTGTTCTGCCGGAGCGGCGACGCTGGCCGTCTCGGCGGGCGTCTGGCCGAGGAGTTGGTCGAGACCTTCGAGCGAGCCGCGGTTGAGTTTTTTGTAGAGCGCCTCGATCGCGACGCGGCGCGTGGGGTCGGGGCCGAGCAGATAGCTCTTGACGTATGCCGAGAGCGCGTCCTTCGAGTTGCCGCTCGCTTCGAGCGCCGCGCCGAGACGCCATTCGGCGGTGCGCCACCAGATGGTGTTTTCCGGGAGCACGCTCACCGCGCGCCGCAGGCGCACGACCGCCTCAGCCGTCTGGCCCTGATTGTAGAGAGCCCAACCCGACAGCTCCTCGATGCGCCCGCGCATGATCTTTGAGAGCATCTCGCGCGGCACGTTCGGCACCGTCGTGGTCGCGCCCTCCGAGATGGCGCGCGCGCGCACCTCGGCCAACTCGTCCGCGAAGAGCGCGATGGGCGCGAACGGCTGCGCGAGCGCCGCCTCGACGCCGCCCTTGGCCGCCTCGGCCCGCTCCAGCACGGCGTCGAGCGCCGCGCCGCGCCGCAGCAGCCGCCCGGCCACGTACATCTGCCGGAAGGCGCGCATCCCGTCGTCGCCCGACGCGAAATCCCGCCCCGCCTCGGCGGCCTCCTTTTCGTTGACCACCCCGCCGCCCTCGCCCGCCGCGAGATGGAAGGCGAGCAGCGCTTTCAGGCTGCGCGCGTTGCGCTCGCTCCCAGCCCCCTTGAACTGGAAGAGCCCGGCGCGTCGCTCGGGCGCGAGCAGCTCGTCGAAGTCCGCGGCGCTCGCCTTGAGGCGTCCCGCCAGATTCGTCTCGATCTTCCCGCCGCGCAGAGTGAACGAGCGCGAAAGCTCGCGCGCCGCCTCCTCGTAGAGTCCGGCGGCGGCGAGCACGCTCGCCAGCTCGTAGTCGAGCGTCGGGAAGGTGCCCAAGGCGAGCGCGGGACGCAGGGCGCGCTCGGCTTCGAGCGGCTGATTCTGCGCGAGCAGCGCGCGAGAGAGAGCGATGCGCGCCCAGACCCAGCGGTAGCGCGGCTCTAAGGCGACTGCCCGCTCGGCCAGCTCGACGCCGCGCGCGCCCGC
Source organism: Acidobacteriota bacterium (assembly GCA_020199995.1). Classification (GTDB taxonomy): domain Bacteria; phylum Acidobacteriota; class Blastocatellia; order Pyrinomonadales; family Pyrinomonadaceae; genus JAIVJM01. Next base: position 24,672 of record JAIVJM010000217.1, read on the forward strand.
GCCGTGCGCCGCGTACCAGTAGGCCGCGCCGACCAAAAGCGGCAGGTTGCCCGCACGCTCCGCAAGCGCCGCGTCCAACTCGCGCTCGGCCTCTTCGCGGCGTCCCAAGTCGAAGAGCGAGAGCACGAGTCCGGCGCGCGCGTTCGCATCCTGCGGGTCCGTCGCCAACTGCTCGCGGTAGAGTGCGAGCGACTCTTCGGCCTTGCCCGTCGCGCGCCGCAAGTCCGCAAGGCTGCGCCGGGAGGTCGCGGATTTCGGGTCGAGTTCGAGCGAGCGCGCGAATTCCGTCGCCGCCTCTTCCAGACGCAGCGCGAGGCGGTAGGCCGCGCCGAGCGCCTGATGCGCGGCGGCCATCTCGGGCTTGAGGGCGATGGCCGAAGAGGCGACGCGCGCCGCCTCGTCCGCCTGCTCCGTGCTCAGGTAGAACGCCGCCAGCGTCAGCAGGCGCTGCGCGTTATCCTTCGCCTTCTCCTCGACGGCCAAAGCCAGCTCGCGCGCCGCCTCGCGCTCGCCCAGCACGTAGAGGTTCGCGGGCAGTTGCGAGACGACCTCGACGAAGAGCTTGTCCGACATCGCCGCGGGCGCTTCCGCGACCGCCGCGCGGAACAGCTCGACGCCCGCCGCGCGGTCGTTCGTGCGCAGCTTCTCGTCACCGTAGGCCGCGCGCGCGCTCGTCAAAAGCTCGCGCGCGCGCAGGGCGAGCGTCGAGTCCGCGTGCGCCGCGACGAAAGTCTTGAGACGCCCGATCCGCTCGGCGGGCGCGAGCTTCACGATCTCGTCGAGCTCGGCCTTGAGCGCGTCGTCGCCCACGACCTCTTTTTTCGCGCCCGCGCCTGCCTTGGGCTTGCTCGCCGGTTTCGTTTTCGCCGCCGCCGCGGGCTGCTTGCCGCCCGGCGTTTTGCTCTGCGCGGCGGAGCTGTCCGCCCCGAACGTGAAAGCCAGAAACAGCGCGGCTGAAATTTTGAGAGCTTGATTCATAAATTCTTCGACTTCGCGTCGGGCCTCAAATGTTAATGCGGGCCGCGCCACTCCAGATTTCATCTCAACGCTTCGAGGAGGATACGCCCCACCGCGTTGCTCGGCGCTTGGACGCGCAGGAGGCGCGCGAGCGTCGGGGCGATGTCGGCTGGCGTCGCCGCGTTCGCGTACCTGCCGGGCGCGAGGCCGCCGCCCATGATGATGAGCGGGACGTGCGTATCATAAGAGTAGGGCGCGCCGTGCGACGCGCCCGCGCCGAGTTCGGTCAGGTACTTGAAGGACTCCGGAATGATGAGAACGTCGCCGCTGCGCCGCGGGTTGAAGCCGTGCAGCGCGCGGCGCGCCACGGGGTCGGCGGGCGAGACCGCGCCGTTCGAGAGCTGCGTGCGCGTGAAATAGCGCGCGATGCCCGGCACGGTGAGCGCCGCTTCGCCCGCGACGCGCTCGGCCTCCGCGGGGCTCACGCCGTCGCGTTCGAGCGCCGCGCGGTCGAGGTAGATTTGGCCGCCCCAGTACGTCTGGATGTAATCGCCGGTCGTGTCCTGCTCGACGTTCGGGCGCTTGAAGCGCGCCTTGAAGCGGTTGCGGACGGCGTTCAAAACGTCGGAGATTTTGACGCGCCCGGCGGGCAGTCGCAGCTCGTTCGCCTGCTCGGGCACGGGCGCGACGCCGTGGTCGGCGGTGAAGACGACGACCGTGTTGCGCAGGCCCACCCGCGCATCGACGATGTTCAGCAACTGCTCGATCTGCCGGTCAACGCGCAGCGACATGTCCATCGCCTCGTGGCTGTAAGGCCCGTGGCGGTGGCCGACGAGGTCGTTGGCCGAGAAGCTGACGGAGAGGATGTCAGTGTCGGCGTCCGCGCTCAACTGCTCGTTTACGATGGCTTGCTCGGCGAAGGAGATGAGGAGGTCGTTGGTGAAGGGCGAGTAGATGAGCGCGTCGTAGAAGGCCGGCCCCGGCGCGCTCAATCCGCCCGTGATCGTGTAGGGGAAGACGATGGGGGCCGTGCCGTTGCCGTACTTCTCCCACGGCGCGTCGTCGCGGCCCGCGCGCCGCTCGTATTCGGCGAGAGGCGCGAGCCGCTCCCAGCGCGCGCCGAAAAGCTTGTCCGCGGGCCGCGCGTCGTTGAAGCGCCTGACCCACTCGGGCAGTTGGTTGAAATAGTAGTTGGACGAGACAAACTGGCCGGTCAGAGAGCTGTACCAGTAGGCCGCGTTCGCCATGCGCCCCGCCAGCAGAATCGCCCCACGGTCTTTGACCGAGATGCCGATCACCTTCGAGCGATTGTTCGACGCGAGCCGCAGCTCGTCGCCGAGCGTCGAGACGAGCAGGTTGCGCGGGCTCGAAGCGCGCTCGCCCTCGCCGCCGCCGATCAGTCTGGCCGTGTCGTCTTGCACGTTGTTGACGCGGCGCTTCTCATCGCGCGCATACCACTCGTTGCCGATGATGCCGGTCTCGGCGGGCCACGCGCCCGTCATGAGGGTCGAGTGGCCCGGCGCGGTCTCGGTCGGGATGTGGTCATAGTTGGCCTCGACCCACGTCGCGCCTTCCTGCTGCAAGCGGCGCAGGCCACCCCCGCCGAAGAGGTCGCCGAAGCGTTCGAGGTAGTCGTAGCGAAACTGGTCAACGACGATGAGCAGCACGAGGCGCGGGCGCGGCGCGGGATGAGCGGCGGCGGCGTCTCGCCCGGCTATCTTAGCCTGAGCGGAGGCGTCCGGGGCGCGGCGCGGAGTCGCGCTGGCGGCGCGCTCGCGCGCGGGACGCCGAAGCTGTCGCGCGCCGTGGGCCGCAGCGTGCGGGAGCAGCGCGAGCAGGAGCGCCAGCGCGAGGCGGGCTGAGATTTTGGCGCGGCGCAGGCGCGGCGCGGAGAGAAGTTTCATCATCTTCGATTCGGGTTTCCGAGAAGTCGGGTTTCGGGTCGAGCTGTTAACGGCCAGTGAGCGGGCATGATACCATCGGCGCGCGAGGCGGCGCGAGGCGGCGGGCGCGATTCCCGCGCCGCGGCCCGTCGCGGCGCGGGAGGCCTGAGAATTCTTTGAACGAATTCGACGCGGAGTATGAACGGCAGTTGGACGAGGCGCGCGAGCGAGCGCACTCGCACGGGCGCGACGACGTCGTCGCCTACCTCAACCTGCGCGCGGCGAACGATGCGCTGCGCGCCGTCGGCATCGAGTGGCTGCTCGAAACCTTCTCGGCGCACGTGGGCGACCTCAACCGCGCGGGCGCCGGTATCAACGTCGCACGCACCGAGGCTCACCGTTTCAAGGTCGGCAACTCGACGATGGTCGGCTCGCGGCTCGTCTTCCGCACGGGGCTCCGCACGCTCACGGTCGAGGCTGGCTGGCCGCGCGGCCCCCGCGACGGCATCGTGCGCGGCGGCGGATTGGCGAGCGGACTCATAGAACACTTTGGCAACCGCGCCGCGGGCGAAGAATTGCTGCTCGTGCCTTCGGGCGAAGGCCCGCCGCGCTGGCTCGTGCTGGAACGGACGGGCGAGCGCGTCGAACTCCGCGAAGAGCGCGTCCGCCGCCACTTCACGAAGCTCTTCATCTAAAATTTGCGAAACGACAGACCCACGGCGCGGCGGAGGCTTGGCCCCGCTCCCTTCGCCTTTGATCTTTTCAGCAACTTGCTCTCACAACCCCGACGATTTGCGGCACGGTCTACACGTTTTGGAACGCCGCCCCATCTTCTCTCGACCCACACGCCCGCACCGGGCCACAGCACAGCCTCAACAGCCCTGCCTTTTTTCTCTGACTTTCTTCCGGCCTTTTTTATCCTCCCCATCCACGGCACGAAGCTTGCCCACGTGCCCGCGTGAAATCTATTGCCGCCGGCTTTAATCCCCGGACGGAAGCGGCAAGGAGAACGGCAGACCGTTTTCGCAGGAACCTCGTGCCGGTGCTCCCCGGCGGTCGCCCCTGAATGTAAGACATCGAAGGAGACAAGCAAGATGATTAACCGACGTTTCACCCTTCTCACTTTCGCGGCCCTCGCGCTCGGCGTGTTCCTCGCGCCCGCGACCGCCTCGGCGCAGAGCATCTGGGAGCGCATACGCGAGCGCGCGCGCGAAGAACAGCAGCGTCAGCAGCGCGACGACGACTATCGCCGTGACCGCGACGACGACTACCGCCGTGACCGCGACGACGACTACCGCCGCGACCGGCGGCGCGACGACGACAACTACAGGCGCGGGCGTTCGGGCCGCATCAGCGACTCCGAGCGGCGCGCGCTGCGCGACACGGCGCGGCGCCTCGACAGCCGCAGCAAAGACCTCCAGCGCGACGTTGACCGACTGCTTGACCAGAGCCGCGTTAATGGTACGCGCCGCGAAGACCACATCAACGACGACGTGAGGAATTTCCGCAACGCCGCCGCGCGCTTCAGGGATTCGGCTGGCGACGGCAATAACATGAACCGCAGCGCCGACGAGGCCCGCCAACTGCTCGACCTCGCGGCGCACGTCAGTACCTACCTGCGCCGCCTTCGGCTCGATTCGCGCACGGCCAACGACTGGGCGCAGATTCGCAACGATCTGCGCACCGTCTCGGACATCTACGGCTTCCGCTTCAACGACTATGACGGCGGCTACCGCAGGAACAACGACCACCGCAACGACGACCACCATAACGACAACCGCCGCAACGACCGGCGCTACCCCTACTAAGCGGGAAGCGTCGCATCCGGCAATTCATCGCCCGCCGGACTTCCCGGCCCACGGCGAAAAACGGGGAACGGCGTGGAGTGGGGCCACGCCGTCTTCTTTAACGATGAAGTCGGAACGCCGCAACGATGAACTGAAAGTCAGATTGATTTCAGTTCATCGTTGCGGCGTTCCGACTTCATCGTTTGCCCTATAATGCTCCGCATGTCGCAGACAAAGGGCACTCTGTATCTGGTCGCCACTCCCATCGGCAATCTCGAAGACGTGACGCAGCGGGCGCTGCGAGTGCTCGCGGAGGTATCCGTCATCGCCTGCGAGGACACGCGGCACACGCGCGTGTTGCTCGAACGCTTCTCGATCAGGACGAAGACGGTTAGCTACCATGAGCACAACGAGCGGGAGCGCGCCGCCGAGCTGGCCTCGTTGCTCGGACGCGGCGAGAGCGTCGCGGTCGTCTCCGACGCGGGTACGCCGGGCATCAGCGACCCCGGCTTCCGGCTCGTGCGCGCGGCGATTGAGCTGGGCGTGCGGGTCGTCCCCGTGCCCGGGCCCGTCGCCTTCGTCGCCGCGCTTGTGGCCTCCGGGCTCCCGACCGATGAATTCTTCTTCGGCGGCTTTCTCCCCTCGCGCACGCACGCGCGCCGCGCGCGCCTCGCCTCGCTGCGCGCGATGCGGTGCGGCGTCTCGTAGAAGACGAGCGTGGCGGAGCGCGTCGCGGCGCTCGAAGGCGAAGGGCTGGACGCACGAGCCGCACTCAAGCGCGCCGCGCGCGAGTTAGGACTGACGCGAGACGAGGCCTATCGACGCCTCGTCTCGGAACGGGTGCGATTGAAAGAGTAAGGCGTTTTTCGTGAGCCCCTGTTAAGGGGCGGTAGAGCTTAGCCCACGGCGTCGGGCCGTGGGACACGGCGATAACAAAAAGTTTAAGAGCCCCGGAGGAGCGAAAGAAACCCAACTTGCGACGCATACAAGTTGGGTTTCTTTCGCCCCTCCGGGGCTCGAATGTCTGTGTCTGACGATCATTCCCACGGCCCGACGCCGTGGGCTAAATTCTGCCGCCCCCTGCAGGGGCTTTTGAGACGGCTTCTGATGACGAACCTACGTTATGTCCGAGCGCCGTCGGCCTCTCTGAGCAGCTTGTCGAGCCAGAGGTTCGAGAGTTTCTCCTGCACGGTGTTGGCGCGCAGGCGGTCGTTGAGGTTCTTGAAGTCAACTTCGTCGAGCAGTTGATCCTGATTGAAGCAGGAGAAGACAAAACTTTCGGCTCCGGTCTGCGGGTCAACGTGTCTTTGCAAACACTGCGCGCAGACCTCCTTCATCATGCACTGCATCGGGCTGTTGATCGAGCCGACGCCGATGTGTGAGGGGCTCAGATACGGCGCGAGCACGGCGTGGCGCGCGGCCTTGACGGCGGCCATCATGCGGTCGGAGCCGATGACGATCATGCGGTCTACGTCTCGCAGGTCGAAGAGCGCCGCGCCCAACTCTCCTTCGGCGTAAGCCTTCATCGCCTGCACGATGTTGCCGCGGAAGTGCGCGTCCTGCGGGCGGCGCGGCTCGACGAAGACGCCGGTGTCGGTGGCCCACACGACCTGATCGGTGGCGGCCTCGATCTCCTCGCGCTTGAAGAGGTCTTTGCCGTCCTTGTAGCCCGCGAAGTAGACGACGCGGTTCTCGCGCTCCTTGAGCGCCTTTGCAATCGAGAAGAGGACGGCGTTACCCAAACCGCCGCCCGCGAGCAGGACGGTCTCGCCCGAGGGGATTTCCGTCGGCGTCCCCGTCGGCCCCATCACGACGACCTGCTGGCCCGGCGCGAGCAGCGCACACTGGCGCGACGACGCGCCCATCTCCAAAACGATCAGGCTCAAGAGCCCCGCTTCCTGATCCACCCACGCGCCCGTCAGCGCAAGCCCTTCCATCAAGAGTTTCGTGTCGCCGACCACGCGCGCGTCCGTCTCGTAATTTTGCAGACGGTAGAACTGCCCCGGATGAAATTTTCGCGCCTGCATCGGCGCGCGCACGACGACGTCAACGATGGTGTCCGTGAGGCGCTCGACGCGCACGACGCGCGCGATCAACTCGTCGTCGAGATGTTCAATCAAACGCTCGAAGCCCGCCTCGCGCTCCTCCTGCCCGGACAAAGCGTCTGCGCCTGCGTTCTCGGCGGCGGCGATTTCCGCGGCGAAAAGCGCGGCGACGTGCTCGTAGCCGAACTTCGCCGAGGCCATCGCCTTGACGACGTTTCCGGCATAGACGGGATGATTGTCGCCGTAGTAGCTGACGAAGCGTCCCTCGCTCTCGTAGGAAGTGAAGAAAGCGCGCTCGCCCTTCGCGGCGGGGACGAGGCGGAGACGACCCGAGGTGTCCTTTTCGACTCTGTGCGGCGAGAAAAATTCGCGTCGTTCGTCGAGCGCGAACGTCCCCGGAAGTTCCTTCTCGTAAATTGTGTTCGGGCTCGTCCCGGCGGCGACGCAGACCGTGCGCGCAGCGAACTTCAGTGTCTCGCCCGAAGATTTCCACTTGCCCGTCTCAGCGTCGCGCGTCATCCGCTCGAAGATGAGGGCGGCGACCGCGCCCGTCTCTCCGGCGACGGCCTCGACGGGAGACATGTTCTCGACGAACTGAATGCCCTCCTCGAAAGCCTTCGCGACCTCTTCGTGGTTGAGACGGTAGGCGGGCGCGTCAATCAGGCGCTTGCGGTACGCGATCCGGACGCCGCCCCACTCGCGCACGAGCGGCACGAAGTCCGGCGCTTCCCCTGCGGCTCGCGCCCGCTCCCTCTCGGCGCGGATGGCGCGACCGTGCGCGAGGAACTCTTCATACGCGGCGCGCTCCTCGGCGTCGAACCGCTTCAGAACTTCTTCCTCGCCGAACTCGGCGACGAGCGCCTCGTGGCGTTCGAGCGTCTTCTCGACCTGCACGGGGTAGTAGGCGAAAAGCTCTGTCGCCGTGTCAATCGCGGTCAGGCCGCCGCCGATGACGAGCGCCGGGAGCCGCACCTGCAAGTTGGCGAGCGCGTCGCGCTTGAACGCGCCCGTCAGTTGCAGCGCCATCAAAAAGTCGGAAGCCTTGCGGATGCCGCGCATGAGGTTGTTCTTCATCCCGACGATGGTTGGTTTGCCTGCGCCCGTCGCAATCGCCACGTGGTCGAAGCCGAGCCCCCACGCGTCCTCGACCGTGAGCGTCCCGCCGAAGCGCACGCCGCCGTAGAAGCGGAAGCGCTCGCGGCGCGCGAGCGTGAGGTGGATGAGCGTGAGGAAATTTTTGTCCCAGCGCACGGTGATGCCGTACTCCGAGACGCCGCCGAAGCCCGCGAGCACGCGCCGGTCGAGTTCCGCCCCGACCTCGCGCACGTCCGCAACCGCGCGCGGGACGCTTCGGCCCCCTCCGCCCGTCAGCCCCACATCAAGCGGCTCGATCTTGAGGCCGTCAATGCCGACGACGCCGAAGCCTTCGTTGAGGAGGTAATGCGCGAGCGTGTACCCGGCAGGGCCGAGGCCCACGACGAGCACGTTCCTGCCGTTATAGGGAAGCGCGTAAGGGCGCTTCGCGTTGAGGGGGTTCCAGCGCGAGAGCAGCGCGTAGATTTCAAACCCGAAGGGCAGACGCAGGACGTTCGTGAGCACGCCCGTCTCGGCCTGCGGGATGTCAACGGGCTCCTGCTTCTGGAAGATGCATGACTTCATGCAGTCGTTGCAGATGCGGTGGCCCGTGCCCGGACACATCGGGTTATCAATCATCACGAGCGCGAGCGCGCCGATTGAATCGCCGTCCCTCTGCAGGACGTGCATCTCGGAAATCTTCTCGTCGAGCGGGCAGCCTTCGAGCTCGATGCCGAGCGGGTTGCGCTTGAACGAGCCGTCCTTTTCCTTGAGGCCCTTCGAGCATGAATCCTTGTCGCGCTCGTGGCAGTAGAGGCAGTAGTTGACTTCGTCGAGCACTTCGCGCGGCGTCGCGCGCGGGTCGGTGAGCCGGAAACCGTCGCGCCTCCGCAGGTTCCTGTCGAGGCCGCGCATCAGCTCCGGCACATCGCCCGCGGGCCGCTCGATCTGCACGAGGTGTTCGTAGTTCAGAGGGTGCGGGAAGCTGAAAGAGACCCAGCCGCGCACACGCTCGTGCGCGTCCGGCCCGAGCGCGTGCGCCGCCGCCCACGCCTCCAACAGACGTAGCCCCGCCCGCACGAACGCGCGGTCTTCGTCGGCGTCGTTTCCATTCCCGTGAGCCTCCTTTCCGTCATCTTCCGCCCGCCATTCGCGGAGCGCCGCTTCGACTTCAGTCCCGGCCACACGCGCGCGCGCCGCTGAAGCCTCACGCGCCGACTCTTCAGACCACGCCGCTTCCTGCCGCACGCCCTCCTTGCCGTAATTCTTCTCCCATCCGAGCAGCCGCACGGCCATCATCGCCACTCCCAGCTCGCGGTCGGCGGAGAGCGTGTCCTCGAAGGCCGCGTGCCGGAGGCGTTCGAGCGCGGCATCCGCCGCCTCCCTGTCCACGCCCGCCGCCCTTTCCACCGGAAAGCTCTTGACCGCGCGCCGCTGGACGAACTGCTCGAATTCAAAGACCGGGTCCTGCGCGCGAATCTCCTGCGCGAGCGCCTCGCGTTCTGCCTCGACGCGGAACAGCCGCGCGACGAAGAGAGAGAGGTGCGGCGCGGCGGCGATCAAAAGCTCCGACTCGGCCTTCGTGCCGCGGACGAGATTGCCGCGCGAGGCCGTGTATTCGGCGAGCGCGGAGTGGAGCGCCGGGTCAGCTGCCTTCAGCTCTTCGGAGAACCTCTCGGCGAGCGCGCCGAGACGCTCCGGGCGATGAAGGTCGCCGTAACTGAACCCTTCAATACCGAGTGCGAAATCGAGGTCTGCGGCGTCGTGTGTCGGGGCTTCGGGGCGGCTTCCGTTGACGGTGATCTGCATAAATCAGGTGAGCGCCTGCCTTCTTTGATAGAGAGCGTGAACGTGGGGAGTTATTCGCAGCGCGCGCCCTCCCGACGGTGCTTCAAGAGAAGTTTCGGTCGCGTGCGCGTCGCCGCCTCGAAGTATAGCACTGCCGGAGCGCGCCCCTCAAAAGAACGCGCCGCGCATCCGGCAACGTGCGGGTAGCCGCGCCGCGCCCCTCACTCCGAGGCGGCTTCTTACCCCGACAGGCGGGAGGCGCGCTTGCCATTTCAACAGTTACGCTTTTATAATCGCTGTGCTTTTGGCGCTATGGTGTAGTTGGTTAACACGCCGCCCTCTCAAGGCGGAGACCACGGGTTCGAGCCCCGTTAGCGCTGTTACTCACCCTCCACAATCAAAATCATGCGCGACAGTAACGCTCGCAAGAGCGTTTTTTTTGGTATGCCCCACGGCACGGCGGGCGGACGCCTGCGTAAGATGTTTCTGTTTCATCTTCTGCAAAAGCACGGCGAGAACGACTTCGGGCGCGAGGCCATCGAGACGCTTTTGAAGATGATGGAAGACCACCGCGATGATCTCGTGGTCGTCGTCGCGGGCTACACGGGGAAGATGCAGGAGTTCCTCGACTCGAATCCGGGCCTGCGCTCGCGCTTCAACCGCCACGTCCATTTCGACGACTTCGACCCCGCGCAGTTCGTCGAGATATTCCAGACCTTCTGCGGCAAGGCCGACTTCAAACTAACGCCCGATGCCGAGACCGCGCTGGCCGCCCTCTTCGGCGTACTCACGGCCTCGCGCGACGAGACCTCCGGCAACGCGCGCACGGCGCGAACCTCTTCGAGACGGCGATCAGCAAACAGGCCAACCGCGTCGTCGCGCTGCCCGAGGTCAACAAGGAAATCCTCTCCAACATCGAGGCCGCGGACATCCCCGGCCACCAAGAGCTGCACGCCCTCGGCGTCCGCCCCGGCGCGACATCTTGATGTTAAATGAGGTGAGCCCCGGAGGGGCTTCATTTCACTCGTATCTCAATTGCCGCCCCGGCCCCGCTCCCCTTCAAATACTTGTCGAGGAAATCGAGGATGGCCTTGTTGGCGCGGATTTCGTTGGCCTTCTTGGTGAAGCCGTGGCCCTCATTGTCGAAGACGACGTACTCGACGGGGACGCCCTTCTTCCTGACCGCCTCGACAATCTCGTCCGACTCCGGCTTGATGACGCGCGGGTCGTTTGCGCCCTGCAAGACGATGAGGGGCTTCGTGATTTTATCGGCGTGGAAGAGCGGCGAGGTCTCGCGCAGGAATTCGAGCTGCGTCGAGGGATCGCCGATCTCTTTGTAGAGCGACTTGCGAATAGACTCCCAGTAGGGCGGGATTGACTGGAGCGTGCGCACCCAGTTCGAGACTCCGAAGATGTCCACGCCGACGGCGAACTCATCGGGCTTGAAGGCGAGCGCCGCCAGCAC
>JAIVJM010000217.1:35700-48987 GCA_020199995.1 Acidobacteriota bacterium
CGCCAGCACCATGTAGCCGCCGTAACTGCCGCCCATGATGCCGATCTTCCGCTCGTCCACGTAGCCGAGCGACTGCAAATACTTCTTCGCCTCGACGACGTCCCACAGTGGCTCGCGCCCGTGCTTGCCGTCGTCCGAAGTGTAGAAGGTCTTGCCGTACCCGGAGGAGCCGCGGTTGTTGACGTCGAGCACCGCGTAGCCGTGGTTGACGAGGTACTGCACCTGCGCCTTGTAGCCGCCGCGCGCCTGCCCGCCGGGGCCGCCGTGGACGAGCACGATGGCCGGGACTTTGCTCTCGGCGCTCGCCCCGTGCGGCTTGTAGAGGAGCGCGGGGATTTTCATGCGGTCGAAGGAAGGGTAGTGGATGATCTGCGCGTCAACGAGGTCGGACTGGTTGATTTCCGGGTTGAGGCTGTCGGTCAGGCGCGTCGCCTTCTTCGTCTTGAAGTCGTAGACGTAGAGGTTCGAGGGCGAGCGGTCGCCGTTGAGGTAGAAGGACATCTTCGTCTCGCTCGGCGAGATTTGGACGCCCGTCAGGTCGCCGCCGGGGAGTTTGGGGAGCGCGACGAGCTGGCCGGTCTTCGTGTCGCGGATTTTGACGACGGTGCGCGCGTCCTCGTTGAAGACGGTGACGCGGTATCTGCCGTGGCGCGAGAAGTAGGTCGCCGAAACATCCCACAGCGCTTTCTCCACCTCCTCGGTCTTGCCGGTCGAGAGGTCGTAGCGCGCGACGTACTTAAATTCCCCTCCCTTGTCGGTCGTGTAGTAGAGGTATCTGGAATCCGGGTCGAAGGTCTGCGGGTCGTTCGCCACTTCGCCCTCGTGCGGCGTGAGGTTCTTCATCTCCTTCGTCGCGGTGTTGTAGAGATAGACGTCAGAGTCGTTGGTGCCCGAGCCTGTCTTGCCGAGGGCGATGAACTTCTTGTCGTCCGAGATGTCGGCGAAGTTGAAGCCCTGCTCATTCCGGTAGACGAGCACGGGCTTGAGGTCGGCGACCGCCATCTCGTAGACATCGAAGTAGCGCGCGTCGCGCTCGTTCGTCGAGAAGTAGAAGGACTTCCGGTCGTGGCTCCAGCCGAGGAAGGCGGCCTTCGTCTTCTCGCCGGGCGTGAGGTCGCGCTCGCGCCCGTCCGTCCCGCGCAGGTAGAGGTGGCTGTTCTCGTTGCCGCCCTTATCGTAGGTGTAGACGAAGCGCTCGTCGGCGGGGAAGTAAGAGACGGCGTAGGTGCTCTCCTTCGTCGAGTCGGTCAACTGCCGCGGCGCGCCGCCCGCGACCGCCACGGAGTAGACGTTGAAGATGCCCGTCCGGTTGCTGTGGAAGAGGACGGTTCGCTCGTCGGGCGAGAATGAGCTGCCGCCGACGCGCGTGGTCGCCATGAACTGCTCGATGGTGTACTGCCTGACGGCGCCGCGCCGGGGCTTCCCCGCCGTCTGCGCGGGTGTGGTGTTCGACAGGCAGAGGAGGAGCGCCGCGAGCGCGGCGAGCATGAGCCGCGGCGCGCGCCGAGTGTAACGGACGGCATCGCCGTCGTGCTCAAATGATCTCATCTGAATTTTTTTTCCTTTCGGGGGTTTGCTTCTCCAAACACGAAGGGGAGCAAACGCATGTGAAGCGAGCGGTCGGTTCACGATTAAACGGAGCACGACCACCATCGCCTTGTTAGTTCATCGTTCGTTTGTGGCCCATGACGGAGATCATCCCGCGCTCTGTCCGGCGGCGGCGTCAGGCGGACTCCCCGCGCTCCGCCGCCAACAGCACCACGTCGCGGTAAACGCCCCGCTTCCAGTGACGGCGCGGGATGCGGCCCACCTCGCGGTAGCCGGCGCGCCTGAGCATCCCGAGCGAAGCCGTGTTCTCGGCAAAGACCTCGGAGAGAAGCATGCGGAGGCCGAGCACCTCGAAGGCGTAGCGCGTGCGGACGCGCGCCGCGTCGGTGCCGTAGCCTTGCCCGCGGAATCCCGCCGGGCCGATGAGCGTGCCTGTGACGGCGACGCCGTGACGCCACTCGATGCGGTGCAGGCTGGCCGATCCGATATGCTCACCACTGAGCGTCTCGACGGCGAGGACGATGTCCGAAGGGTGCGCGCCGAGCGGCCCCGCCATCCGGTTGAAGTAGTCTTCTTCGGCGAGGCGCGTGATGGGAATGTCGCCCGAGAGCGTCCACGCCGTCACCTCGGGGTCGTTCATCCAGAGCACGGAGTTCTCCGCGTGCCGCTCTCTGTCGAGCGGCACGAGCCGTACCTTCTCGCCTTCCCAGCCGTAAGCCATCCCGGACTCTCTCCTTCAGGCCACAATTTACAGGATTGGGGGAGTAGATAAAAGCCGTGAATCGTCAATCGTAAATCGTGATAAGAAGGAATTTTTGGATTTTCTATTCACGATTGACGATTGATGATTCACGGCTTTTACTGCTTCGCCGCTTCGACGCGGTTGCGTCCGGCTTCTTTGGCGTGGTAGAGCGCGTCGTCAGCGCGGGCGATCATGTCGTGGGCGGATTCATGCTCGCCGAGCTGCGCCGCGCCGACGCTCAAGGTGATGGTGAAGACGCACTCGCCGTCGCCGTAGAGGCGCGAGGCCGAGGCGAGGCGGATTTTTTCGGCCAGCGAGACCGCGCCTTCGAGCCCGGTCTCGGGCGCGAGGACGAGGAACTCTTCGCCGCCGTGGCGGCAGACCACGTCCGAGCCGCGCACCGATCCGGTGAGGACTCGCGCCACCTGACGGAGCGCCGTATCGCCCGCGGCGTGGCCGAAGGTGTCGTTGACCGACTTGAAGAAGTCAATGTCGAGGAGGAGGCACGAGAGCGGTCGCGCGTAGCGCCGCGCCTCCGAGACCTCGCGCTGCAAAGAGCGCTGGAGGCCGTAGCGGTTGAGGAGTCCCGTGAGCGCGTCGGTCATGGACATCTCGCTCGCGGCCTCGGCGCGCAGGCGCGACTCCTCGGCGCTGCGCTCCAGATGGTCGCGCTCGTGCTTGAGGCGGATGGCGACGGCCACGCGCGCCAGCAGTTCTTCGACGCGGAACGGCTTCGAGATATAGTCGTTCGCGCCCAGAGAGAGGCCGCTGATTTTGGTGTCCACGTCGTCGAGGGCCGAGAGGAAGATGACGGGAATGTCGCGCGTCGCCGCGTCCTCTTTGAGCAGCCGGCACGCCTGAAGCCCGTCGAGCACGGGCATCATCACGTCGAGGATGACGAGGTCGGGCAAAAGCCTGCGCGCCTTCTCGACGGCCTCGCTCCCGTTCTGCGCCGTGTGGATGACGTAGTCCTCCCACTCCAGCCGCCGCTTGATGAGCGAGAGGTTGACCGGCTCGTCGTCGGCGACGAGGATGACGACGGGCAACCCCGCTTCGTGCGGCTCGATGGCCGCCGTTTCAGTCTGCGTTTCAGGCTTCATAAAAATGCTCGCGCCGCCGTTCTCGCCATTACGGCGCGTTCGTTGCGACTCCGGACGAGTGAGGTTTGACGACCGCGAAGTCGTGCGGGGCAAGCGTTGGTGTCGGGTGGGAGGGGCGCTGTGGTTATCTTAAAATAAATTTCTCCTGACCGCAAAGATTCCATCTTGTGATAAGCTGCGCGGCGTCCCGAAAGTGCATGCCCGAAGAGAAGCCCGCACGCGCCGAGCCGTGCCACGCGGGCCGCTCAAATAAAGAGAAAGGACTTGTCCCCCTATGCGACGACGAGAAGGCGACGGCTGCCCCGTCTGGGGCGCGCTGCAGGTGGTCGGCGACAAGTGGACGATGCTCATCGTGCGCGACCTTGCCAGAGGGCCGCGGCGCACGACCGAGCTGCTGGCTGGCCTCCAGCCGATCAGCAGCCGCACGTTGATGGACAGGCTCCGCGATCTGGAGCACGACGCGTTCATCGCGCGGCGGAATTTCGGTGGGAGTCCCCCCCACGTCGAGTACGTCCTCACGGAGCGCGGTCAACTGCTCACTCCGCTCTTGGACGCGCTGCGCGAGACGGGCGTCGCGCTCGATTGCAACCACTGCGACGACCGGCACGCGCGCCAAGGCTCCTACTGCGACGCCTGCCCGCGCTCCGAGCGCGCCGCCGCCGCGCAGACCCAGCGCCGCGCGCAGGCCGACGATTCAATCGTGCTGCTCTAAATCGAAGCCCGAGCGCAGTGGATAATCATTCACAGGATAGACAGGATAAATCAGATGATGAGTGATGAATTAAGGCCGCCTGCCTTTTTCTTCATTCATCATTCCGTATTCATCATTCCATCATTTTTATGACGACACCGAAGGACATCCTCGAATACAACCGCCGCGCGTGGGATCAGGAGGTCGAGCGCGGCAACAACTGGACGAAGGCGGTCGGCCCCGAGGTGATTGCGGCGGCGCGGCGCGGCGAGTGGGAGGTGCAACTGACTGAGCAAAGGTACGCGCCGCGCGAGTGGTTCCCCGCGCTCGAAGGTCTCGAAGTGCTGTGCCTCGCCTCGGGCGGGGGGCAGCAGGGGCCGATTCTGGCGGCGGCGGGCGCGCGTGTGACCGTCCTCGACAACTCGCCGCGCCAACTCGCGCAAGACCGCCTCGTCGCCGAGCGAGAAGGGCTCGAACTCCGCACCGTCGAGGGCGACATGGCCGACCTTTCGCGGTTCGCCGACGAGAGCTTCGGGCTCGTCTTCCACCCGGTCTCGAACCTCTTCGCCCCCGATGTCCGCCCCGTCTGGCGCGAGGCGTTCCGCGTCCTCGGGCGCAATGGGGTGCTGCTCGCGGGGTTCCTCAACCCCGCGCTCTTCGTCTTCGGCTCGGAGACGCCGGAGCACGACCGTTTGGAGGTCAAATACAAGCTCCCTTACTCCGACCTCACGAGCCTCAACGAAGAAGAGCGCCGGCGCATCCTCCCCGCCGGCGAGCCTCTGGAGTTCGGCCACACGCTCGAAGACCAGCTCGGCGGGCAGCTCGACGCCGGGTTCTGTATCAACGGCTTTTACGAAGACCGCCACACCGCACTTCGTATCGCGCAGTTCATGCCGACCTACATCGCGACGCGGGCGGTCAAGGCGTGAGCAGTGAGCAGTGAGCAGTAAGCAGTTTTCGGACCCTCTATTTGAAATCTCGAATCTCAAAGTTGAGATTGTTTTTACTGCTCACTGCTTACCGCTCACTGCTCACTTTCTAACGAACATGACATCAACCGAAGAGAGCGAAAGACGCGAGCATCTGGTCCTGCTCGCGCTCGGCGTGGCGGCGCTGGTCGTCTCGGGCATCCGCCCGCTCGACCGCCTGACGTGGGTGCTCGAAGTGTTCCCGGCGGTCGCGGGCGCTCTCATCTTCATCGCCATCTACCGGCGCTTCCGCTTCACGCCGCTCGTCTACCGGCTCGTGCTTCTGCACGCGCTCGTCCTGATGCTCGGCGGCCATTACTCCTACGCCAAGGTTCCGCTCGGCTACTGGATGCAGGACGTTTTGGATTTGAGCCGCAACCCCTACGACCGCGTCGGCCACTTCATGCAGGGGTTTGTCCCCGCCGTCATTGCGCGCGAAGTCCTTCTGCGCTGCACGCCTCTCAGACGCGGCGGCTGGCTCTCGTTCCTCACCGTCGCGGTGTGCCTCGCCTTCAGCGCCTTCTACGAGTTCACCGAGTGGTGGGCCGCGCTCGCAGGGGGCGAGGCCGCGGACGCCTTCCTCGGCACGCAGGGCGACCAGTGGGACACGCAGTGGGACATGTTCATGTGCTTCACCGGCGCGATCCTCTCGCTGCTGCTGCTCACACGGCTCCACGACCGGCAGCTCGAAGCGCGGGCGGGGAAGGTCTGAGATGTGGGACGCGGAGGGCGGGTGTCGGACGCAT
The DNA here is from genome assembly GCA_020199995.1 of Acidobacteriota bacterium. GTDB lineage: Bacteria > Acidobacteriota > Blastocatellia > Pyrinomonadales > Pyrinomonadaceae > JAIVJM01. Next base: position 41,496 of record JAIVJM010000217.1, read on the forward strand.
CGGAAAACGCCGCTCGGGGAAATCTGGCCGGACGTGAAGTGCGACAGCCGTTGTGCCGTGAAAACAGTACCGCGAGAGGTAGCGAGCGGGTGTGCCTACATCAACAGGCACACCCGCTCGCTACCTCTCGCGGTACTGTTTGATTAACCGGCCTGTCTTAGTCGCCGCCGACCGCCGCCTCGCCCTCTTCGACGATGTTCGAGATAACCTCGCCGTCGGGCATGGTGATCTGCTCGTGGTCGGCGCTGACGATTTCGCCCTCGATGGTGATCTCTTCGCCGGAGGCGATGGGGACGGGGAGGTTGTCGAGGTATCGCTCGGCGTCAATCGCCGCCATGCAGCCCGTCCCGGCGGCGGTCACGGCCTGCCGGTAGAAGGAGTCCTGCGCGTCGCCGCAGGCGAAGACTCCTGAGACGTTGGTCGCCATCGAGCGCCCGGCGGTCTTGATGTAGCCCACGTCGTCCATCTCGAGCCAGTCTTTGAAGATGTCCGTGTTCGGCTTGTGGCCGATGGCGATGAAGACGCCCTCGCAGTCGAACGTGCTCTCCTCGCCCGTCTCAAGGTTTGCGAGGCGCACGCCCGTCACGCCTCCCGTCTCCGGTGTGCCGAGAATCTCTTTGACCTCGGTGTTCCACAGGAAATCTATCTTCGGGTTCTTGAACGCCTTGTCCTGCATGATCTTCGACGCGCGCAGATGGTCGCGGCGGTGAATGAGCGTCACGCGCGAGGCGTAACGCGTGAGGAAGTTGGCCTCCTCCATCGCGGTGTCGCCGCCGCCGACGACGACGATGGACTTGCCGCGGAAGAAGAAGCCGTCGCAGGTCGCGCACGCCGAGACGCCCATGCCCCCGAGCCCTTGCGGCGCGGGCGCTTCGCCCGGAATGCCGAGCCACTTGGCCGATGCGCCCGAGGCGACGATCAAGGTCTCCGCGCGGATTTCGTGCTCGTCAGTCTGGAGGATAAAGGGCCGCTTGCTTAAATCCACTTCGCCGACGAACGTGATGAGGAACTCGGTGCCGAAACGCCGGGCCTGCTCCTCGAACTGCTCCATCAGCGCGGGCCCCTGAATGCCTTCGGCGAAGCCGGGGTAGTTTTCGACCTCGGTCGTGATGGTCAACTGGCCGCCGGGCTGCGGGCCGTGGATAACGAGGGGCTTCAGGTCAGCGCGCGCGGCGTAGATGGCCGCCGTCAGGCCCGCCGGGCCGGAACCGATGATCACGACTTCGCGGTGCAGAATCTCTTTCGCCATGCGGGTATTTTACGTCTCCTTCGGGGTTCGGGTCTGTCAGCGCCATTACCAACTCGCCGGCGGCGCGCTGCTTTATCGGTAGCCTTTTTCCGGACGCGTGTAGTATAACTTTTCCCGCAAACGGAGTCGAATTTGACCGCACCACGGGCCGGGCTTTGACCATCGCCGGAGCCCTCCGGCCCCCGAACACTTGAGCACTACCGCAGACGAAAAAGGCAGCACCGGGCCGGGCGCGGACTTTACGATTGAGACCGTCGCCGTGCTCGGCGCGGGCACGATGGGGCACGGCATCGCGCAGGTGGCGGCCCAGAGCGGCTACCGCGTCATCCTGCGCGACCTCGACGAAGAACTGATCTCGCGCGCGCTTCGCGCCGTCGCGGCAAACCTCTCTCAAGGCGTCGAGCGCGGCAAGGTCACGGAAGACGAAAAAGAGCGTACGCTCTCGAACATCCGTGCGACGACCGATCTCTCGGAGACCAGTGGGGCCGACCTTTTTGTCGAGGCCGTGCCCGAGCGCGTCGAACTCAAGCGCGAGACGCTGCGCGCGGTCGAGGCCGCGGCGGGCGGCCACTCTTTCATCTTCGCCACCAACACCTCTTCGCTCTCGATCACGGAGATTGCCGAGGGGGCCGGGCGGCCCGAGCGCGTCGTCGGGATGCACTTCTTCAACCCCGTCCACCTCATGCGCCTCGTCGAGATCGTCGTCGGACAGGAGACCTCGGCGGAAGTAGTCGAGGCGGTGCGCTCGGTCGCCATGAGGATGCGGAAAGAGCCGATCACGGTGCGGGATGTGCCCGGCTTCGCTTCTTCGCGGCTCGGCGTGGCTTTGGGGCTCGAAGCGATGCGGATGCTCGAAGAGGGCGTGGCGAGCGCGAAAGATATAGATACGGCGATGGAACTGGGCTACAATCACCCCATGGGGCCGCTGAGACTGACCGATCTCGTCGGCCTCGACGTGCGCCTCCAGATCGCGGATTACCTTCACCGCAAGCTCGGCACCGAGCGCTTCCGCGCGCCCGACATTCTGCGGCGCATGGTCGGAGAAGGAAAGCTCGGTAAGAAGAGCGGCGAAGGCTTCTACGTGTGGGAAGAGAAGTAGTCAGTTTTCAGTTTTCAGTTATCAGTTAAATTTTTTGGCGGCAGACCGGTGTCTCGGTCGCGTTCAGGGGTTTTAACTGAAAACCGAAAACTGAAAACTGAAAACTGATCCTTATGAGCAAGCAGATCAACGAAGAGAGACGATTCGCGCTGCGCATGTCGCTGCGGCTGCCGATTGTCGTGTCGGGCCGGGCCGAGGAAGGCGCGGCGTGGAGCGAGCCGACCGAGACCGACGACATCTCGACGTTGGGCACACTCTTCCACCTCAACCAGAAGGTCAGCCGCGGAGACCAGCTCTACCTGCGCGCGCACCGGCCCGACGGCTCGCCCATCGAGGTCACGGCGCGCGTCGTCCGCACCGCCCCCGCCATCTACGGCACGGCGCGCGTCGGCGTCCAGATCATGGAGCCCACCGACAACTGGCTCCGCCTCTTCGTCTCCTGGGTCGCCGACGAACAGGGCACCACTTCGCCCGAAGGCGAGGAGCAGGAGCAGCAGTAAAAGCCTCGAATCATCAATCGTAAATCGCGAATAGATAAAAGCCGTGAATCGTCAATCGTAAATCGTGACAAGAAAGAACCGGTTCCTTCTTGTCACGATTTACGATTGACGATTCACGGCTTTTTTTTGGAGGATTGAATGGCATCATACGAGACACTTCTGGTCGAGCGGCGCGGGCGCGTCGCGGTTATCACCATCAACCGCCCGGAGAAGCGGAACGCTCTCAACATCAAGACGCGCGAAGAGGGCGCGGCGGCGCTCGAAGAGCTGCGCGAGGACGACGCGGTGCGCGTCGTCGTCATTACGGGAGCGGGCGACAAGGCGTTCGTCGCGGGCGCGGACATCGGCGAGTTTAAGGGACGCACCGCCGTCTCTCAGCGCGACGTAATGACGGGCCGCTCGCTCTTCACCGCCGTCGATACCTTCCCCAAGCCCATCGTCGCGATGGTCAACGGCTTCTGTCTCGGCGGCGGGTGCGAACTCGCACTGGCCTGCGACCTGCGCATCGCGAGCGACCGCGCCTCTTTCGGCCAGCCCGAGATCAACCTCGGCATCATCCCCGGCGGCGGCGGCACGCAGCGCCTCACACGACTCGTCGGCGAAGGCAAAGCGATGGAGCTGATCCTCACGGGCGATATCATCGACGCGCAGACCGCCTTCCAGATCGGCCTCGTCAACATGGTCTTCCCCGCCGCCGAACTGGAAATTAAGACTCTGGAACTCGCCAGCCGCATCGCCGAGAAGAGCCCCATCGCACTGCGGATGGCGAAGGAGGCCGTCAAGACCGCCTCGCGCTCGAACCTCGACGAGGGGCTGCGGCGCGAGGTTGATCTCTTCGCGCTCTGCTTTTCGAGCGAGGACAAGGACGAGGGCGTCACGGCCTTCCTCGAAAAGCGCAAGCCCGAATTCAAGGGAAGATAGAGAGGCCGGAAGGAGCGTGCGGCGTTGAAACTGAATTCGCCACTCTACGGGGCGGCGCTGATGCTGGCGGGCTTACTTTTCGGGCTCGACACCGTGCAGTGGTACGCGTCCTCAGGCGGCTCCTCCACCCACATGGCGCGCGTCGTCTGGAGCCTCGCTCTCTTCCTCGTCGGGCTGCTGCTCTTTCTTCTCGCCGCGCGAAACGGGAGGCATTTCAAGTGAGAATCGTTCTCGTCATCCTCGGCGTCATACTCGCGGCGGTGGGCGGCGTCCTCGCCTACCGCTCTTTCTTCATCGAGCCGCACGCGGCCATCGTCATCAGCGGGGCCGAGGTACGCGAGGTGCCGAACATGGCGCGCGTCGCGGGCGGCCTCGCGCTGCTCGTCGCGGGCGCGGGAGTAGCGTTCTTCGCGGCCCTCAGACGACGCCTTTAACGCCTCGAAGATTAACGCCTTTGGCGCGACATGGGCCTTGTTTGCCTTTTAACTGACGTACTGTTATTTTATCTTTTCGTTCTGAGCGGGCGATTCGCCAACGACTCTGCCCGACTCAGTTTCGACCTCACTTTCACGAAGGGGCCGTAGCTCAGCTGGGAGAGCGCATGACTGGCAGTCATGAGGTCAGGGGTTCGATCCCCCTCGGCTCCATCATTATCTGCAACAACTTAGGGGCAGCCTTGTGGCTGCCCCTAAGTTATCTGAGTCACTATAGTGTCACGCTCATTTGAAAAGTATTTCTGGGTTCTTAATAGCTGCTCAACGCGCGAAAAGTGTAAGAGCAAAAAATTAGACGAACGGGACAGTTGAGTTCTACTGTGTGTAGGGTCATTAGTCATAGTGCGACAGTAATTCGCGCACTTAAGGGGGCACACAATACAAACTAAAAACGCCGCTCACAATGAGCGGCCCTTTCTTTTGTTCAGAGTAGAATTGCTGGAAAGAGTTATTTTCAGCAATTTCAAAAGGCGACAAAATAGAATGGTGTTTATCGTTTATTAGGTTCGAATCTTGATAAAGGCCATATATTCAAAGAATTCGGAACAGAAGGTTTTGGAATTCGGATAGTAACGCCCGGAGCAAGATTTATCTCTTCTGGAATTTCTTGCCAATCTTCTTCAGACCAAAAGTTTTCTTCTAACCATCTCTTAAGGTCTTCAAATTCACGCAATCTAATGAACGGCTGATTAATGGTTTGTTCTGCGACCCATCTAGCATCTTTTGTGAATGTTGTATTTGTAACTAACAAACCTAGACGGAAATGACTATCTTTCCAAGCTAATAAGCGATCCACAGCGTCGCGGCCTGTTTTCTGCTCTCCTTGATGATGTTTCACTTGTCCCGCATATAAAATTCTCCTGTGACCAAACTGTTACGAGCAAATTCTGAACGATACGCCTCTGTAATTCTTGCGCCCAATCACTCAATAGCAATCTAACGCCCGGCATCAGCGGCGCGGACAGAACCTCAAAGGATAAGAAACTCGCTAGGGTGCGCGTCCGCTGCATGCCGTTGTTAGGCCGATTGCGGGCTAAGCCGAGACGGCTTGTGCAAGCGGGGCGCGTGACCCGGCTCACACTCTCCAGCACATCAAATTGCTTGATGCTGAATTCGCTGAGTGCCGGGTGGTTGAGCACCGACGATACGAGCGGCGTCCCCTTAAACTTCTCAACTGAGGCTTCATCGGCGAACAGGTATATCCCTCCGGCCTCCCTTTCCTTCTCATTTATGAGCCAGACCTTCCAGAGACATCCTGGAACGTCGGCAAGACTTACGCACCACTTTGAGATGAGCTAAGTTTGTGGAGAGACGACAAATCGACCGATCCTGAGAGGCTGATTTGGCGCCGCGCCTCCAACCAGCACTTTTGCGAAATCTATGTTTGTGATGGCTGTTGCGCTGACTGCTCGCACATCAGAAACCAGAGAACCTCGCACCAAGGTGACGAACATCCTTTTCCATTTTTTTGGATTTCCTTGGCAAAATTGGATATCCCCTCAAGCTTCTTAACCCCACCGGCAACGGACTGGACTACCCTAAGTTCTTTCCGCAAACAGGTTTCTCGTATATGAAGCTTGAATCTCGAACAGCCAGAACTAAGGGAATAAAAGTTGCTCGCGTGGAAGCTAGACGATGTCGGAATCAATTCCCCAAGTTCATAATTTGACACAAACAGGAGATTCATTTATGCAAGGCTCTAGCAAACTAGCACGGTTTTTCGCTGCGATCTTCTTCACGTTAACCTGTGTATTGGTAGCTCAGGCACAAGTTACCGCCGGTCGTGTTACCGGCTCGGTGCTAGATCCTAATGGCGCGGCCATCCCTGGCGCGAATGTTAAGCTGAATAACAAAGAAACCAGTCAAACCTTGACAACTCAGACAACAAGCACCGGGTCATTCAGCTATCCAAACGTGCTACCCGGTGGCTACCAAATCACGATTGAGGCCGCCGGCTTTCAATCCGTCACACAGGATGTGACGGTGGCGCTCAATCAAGAGTCTGCCGTTAATGCGATACTGCAAGTCGGCGGCGGAATCGGGGAAACGGTTACTGTCACGGCCGCGAGCGAAGCTCTCGTGCAGACTGAAAGCTCTCAGCTTGCAACTAGTTTCCAGACCAAATTAGTACAGAATCTACCGATCTTCGGTAATCAGAACTCCCTGGCGCTGCTTTCGGCGAACGTCGTCGGGCAATCAGCCGGGACGGCTGGCTCTGGTGGCACGGTCGGCGGCGTTCGTCCTCGCTACAACGTCTTCACCATTGACGGTGTTGAGAACAACGACCCATCCGTCACCGGTCCAGCGTCCAGTGTTATCCAGGACGCGGTTGCGGAGTTCACGTTGTTGACTAACAACTTCAATGCGGAATTCGGTCAGGGCGGCGGTGGACAGTTCGTCACTATCACCAAAAGTGGAACCAACGACTTTCACGGTAATGTTTTTTATTACGTCCAGAGCGAGCGCTTCAATGCCGCATCCACCGCTGAGGAGAGTCTGCTTAATTCGGGCCAGATCACTCAGCTTCCGCTTTTCAGAGATACCCGCTACGGTGCAACCGTGGGCGGTCCAGTTACTTTGCCCCGATTTGGTGAAGGCGGCCCTTCGACGATTGACCTGAGAAATAAACTGTTCTTCTTCGTTGCGCTTGAACGCAGACCCCGTCGTCAAGAGGGATCGAGCACGACATTTCTCGCGCCCACCGCGGCAGGCCTGACGCAGATTGCTACTCTACCGGGCGCGAGTCCCTTCGTCGTGAACCTCCTCCGTGACAATCTGACTCTTGCTTCTGTTCAGACCACTACTCAAACCGTGCTCGGTGTTCCGAATATTCCGTTTGGCAATGTGAACACAATCATTCCTGCTTCGGATATTGATAAACAGTACCAGACCAACATTGATTGGAATGCGAACGATAAAAATCAATTCCGATTCCGTTTCAGTTACGATGATTTCAGCGGAGATCAGGCGGGCGAGGGTAATCCGAAGTTCAACAATAATGTCGTGTTCGGATCGCGCCTTTTCTCCGCCACCTACGTGCGGACATTCAATTCAGCTACCGTTAACGAGCTTCGCCTCGCGTACAGGCGGACATTTAATGATTTCCCGTTGCAGAACCCGGCATTCCTTACTTTCCCGAACATCACAGTGCAGCCGCTTAACCTGTCGCTCGGGCCGAATGGGAATCTACCGCAGAGCGGCGGCGATAATAGCTACCAGATCTTCGACA
>JAIVJM010000161.1 GCA_020199995.1 Acidobacteriota bacterium
CGCGAGTGGCGTCACCATCGAGATCGAGTCGGCGCGCGTGCCGCTCATCCCCGGCGCGCTCGGACTGGCCGCCGAGGGGCTGCTGACGAGCGGCGACAAGTCAAACCGCCTCTACGTCGGCGCGGACGCCGAGATCGGCGCGGCGGTCGGCCGCGAACTCGACAGCCTGCTCTTCGACCCGCAGACGGCGGGCGGCCTGCTCATCTCGGTCGCGGAGTCGCGGGCCGAAGCATTGCTCGCGCGGCTGCGCGAGACTTACCCCGAGGCCGCGCGCATCGGGTGCGTCCGCGAGCGGGCGACGCATTCAATAATCGTGAAATAGTCGATTTGAACTCGCCGCCGGCTTCGTCCCCCTCAATGCCCGCCGCCCGCGTCCAGCTTCCGGCCGTTTCCCCGTAACTGCCCCTGAGTACGGGATTTAGCTCCGGCCCCGTCCCCCGCCGACTGTAAACAAAACTACAGAGGAAAAAAGGTGCTTGACCTTAGAGTTGCCTCTAAGGATTAACATCTTTACCGCTCGTAAAGGAAATAAATGATGAGGCTCAAGATAGGGGAATTGGCCGCCGCCGGCGTCAGCCCGCACACCATCCGGTACTACGAAAAGCTCAACCTGCTCCCGCGCGCCAGCCGCACATACGCGGGCTACCGGCAGTACACGGAAGAAGACGTGAAGCGTTTGCGCTTCATCAAGCAGTCCCAAATAATCGGGTTCTCGCTCGACGAAATAAAACAGGTTCTGCTCGGCGGCGGGGCCGGGCTGGAGGATTGCCAGCGCATACGTGACCTGCTCAACTCCAAGCTGGGACAGATCGATAACTGGCTGGCGGGGATGCGGGCCTTCTGGGCGGCGGTCGCCACTTACCTCGGGGAGTGCGAGGATACGCTCGGCGGCAAAGGCGGGGACTGTTGCCCCGTGCTCTTTGAACTCACACAGGCCACGAGCGTCGTGGAGGAGCCCGAGTTAATCAGCGTTCTCAAAAGCAACAAAAGCGCCGGGAAGACCTGTCAAGAAAAAGCCGTGGCGGATGAGGTGCGCAGCGGGCGAACCGGCCGACAGGGGTCGGCCGCCGGCAACTGCTGCGAGCCGCTGCTGTACGGAGCCGGCCTCGTCCGCTCACGGCTGGCCGAAAGTGCCCGGCGCGGCAGTCATTGTTAGCGTCTCGCCGGCCGTGCCGCCTTAACGAGGCAGTCCTCGTCGAGTTAGCCATGTTCCTCGCGACCGCCGCGCCCGGTTATCACCTCGCGCGTTGAACTAAAGATGGGTTGAGTGCGAGCGCACTCACACCCCTGAAGCATGACGTACAGGTCTGGCGGGCGCGTGAGCCGTGCCCCGGAGGGGATAGCTGTGTCCGCCGCGCGCCCTGCACGCGAACCGCAAACTTGGTCCGAACGCGCTCATAGAGATGGGCGTTGAGGATCTTCCACACACTAAAGGGAGGGAAAGAAAGATGAAACGCACGATCATTATGGTGCTGGTGGCGGTGATGGCAGCGACGGCTGTTGTCTATGCGCAGACCGCCTGGAACGGCGAACTCAATTACGAAGGGGCCGGCCAGTACACCGACGCCTCCGTAGCGAATCAGGTCTCGACCTTCTCGATCAATCCGCGGCAGGTGATCTGCGGGGTGGGTACCCTGAACGTGGGCGGCGCCTTCGGCCCGTTCGAGATGATGATGTATTCCGGGAACGTCGAGACCTACAAGAATCAAGGCACCGAGATCCGGGCGGAGGGCGAGATGCGCTCGATCACGCGCGTCGCCGGCGTCGTCGTCGAGGACGTTGTGCACCCGTTCGTCGCCATCGCCGTGGACAACGGCCCGAGCCGGCCGCAGCCGAACCTGAAAGACCGCTTCGACACCCACTTCATCACGCCGTTCTGGCATGTCGGCAACTCGCTGTGCACCCCGTCGGAGAAGATTCTCGGCGGCTGCAAGTTCGGCGGCCCGATCTTCCTCGGCGACGTGAACGTCTCGAACTAAAGCACACCCGTACCGCCCTCGCCGCGCGAGGGCGAGGGAGACTCGACAACCCTTCGGGGCGTGAAAGTCCTTCAAGTGAAGCCAGCCGGGGAGGAGCCCTCTCCCCGGCTGGCTCAACTTTAACCGGTTCGTAAAGCAGAGAAGGGGGAATATGGGAAGAGGCTCACACTTTGACCTGTTGATACTCGGCTCCGGCTCGACCGCCTTCGCCGCCGCCCTGCGGGCCGCGGAACTCGGCAAGACCGCCGCCATGACCGAAGAGCGAACCGTCGGCGGCACGTGTGTGAACCGCGGGTGCCTGCCCTCAAAGAACTTGATCGAGGCGGCGAGGCTGCTTCACGACGCGCAGCACCCGCGCTACCCGGGCCTGACGCCTGCGAAGATGGGGCTGAACTTCCGGGAACTCATCGCGCAGAAAGACGAGATCGTCCGCGGCTACCGCCATCAGAAGTATGAAAGCTTAGTCGGCGACCGGATCGTCATCGAGCGGGGGCACGCCCGGTTCATCGACGAGCACACCGTCGAGGTCGGCGGGAAGCGGCTCACCGGCGACACGCTGCTCATCGCCAGCGGCTCACGCCCGTCGCTCCCGCCCGTCGAAGGTTTGGATTCGGTGCCGTACCTGACCAGCGACCTCCTCTCCGGCGACGGGGCTGCGGAGCTGACCGAGTGCCCCGGCTCGCTGATCGTCATCGGCGGCGGTTACATCGCCCTCGAACTGGGGCAGATGTTCAGTCGCTTCGGCTCCCGGGTCACGATTCTTGTGCGAAACTCTCGGCTGCTCGTCCACGGCTACGAGCCGGAAGTCGGCCCGGCCGTCAGGGAGATATTTTTCGGGGAAGGGATTAGCGTCGTGACCGGCGCGTCAGTAAGTGCCGTCCGTGCTGAAGCGGGCTTCGTGATCGTGGAGGCTCGGGTCGAGGGCGGCACGCGCGAGTTCAGGGCGGACAAGCTCCTGGTCGCGACCGGCCGGCGGCCCAACGCCGACCGCATCGCCGTCGAGAACGCCGG
>JAIVJM010000327.1 GCA_020199995.1 Acidobacteriota bacterium
AGTGCCCCCGTAGCGTCTCTAAAATCCCCTCCTGCGTCGCCAGTGAGCGAAGCCCGGCTATCTTTCGCCCTTCGTGGTATTGCGCTTCAATAAGAAAATTCGCCTTGTGGTGGTCGCACAGTTCAGCAAAGGTCATGTGCTCGGATTCAAGCGCCTTTTGCCCGCCTGTGTTGTACTCCCTGACAAGCTGCTCGCGGAGTTCTTCAGCGTGGGCTTTACTCTCTGCCCGTCGCTGCATATCCTTCCGCTTGCCGGTAACTTCATCAATGAAGGTGAGCCGAGCCCACCATGTGATTTTCTTTCCCTTGCCTCTCTTGCATACGCTCCCGCTTCGTTGTCTTGACATTCACGCTCCCCCGAATTACTGTCCGCAGCGGCACACACTTTCACACACATTTTGCGTGTTAGCGCGTGACACCTGTGGACAGCGTCAGAGAGGATAATAACTGCCTTATCGCCCTCATGTCTAATTTTTGCTGCTGCGGGCTCACGTAAATGCGAATGGAAGACGTAGCTAGATAGCATCCGACAAGTGCTGCTATTTCAGCAGTTACGGACTTCGAATCAGAAGGTCGAAAGTTCGAGTCTTTCCGGGTGTATCAATCAACCCAATAAGTTAAGGGCGGCCACGCGGCTGCCCTTTCGCGTTTTGTGTGCCTATAGGATGCCAGGTTCAATTATGACAACTTATCGCAGCACACATCGAAATATTGATTCTTCAGATGCAAAACTGCAGAGTTTCACAACCTCGGTGCTAAGATGCGCGGGGGCAGATGCGGCCTGCTCGCGGGCGCGAGGCCGCCTCAGTCGGAGACCCCTTTCAAGAACTGGATATTGACGAAAGGAGACGAACATGTCGAGGAATGGAGCAGCTTCGTGCGGGCAATTCAATTCCGGGGCTGACCTCACAGCGCGGGCGCGTTGGCGCGGGGGTGCGTTGCGCCTCGCCCTCGTCGTCGCGCTCGCCGTCTCGGCCTTCGTCGCCGCGTCGCACGAAACGCGCGCGCAGATCGGCGGGTCGGGCGGGCTTCATACGATTTACGGCGACTTCAAGGTTGACGAGAGCAAGGCGGGCGGGATGGTTCCCATCTCCTTCGTCCTCGTGCTTATGACCGACACCGGCAACGTCGTCGAGCGGCAAAGCGTCATGAACGAGACCCGTTACCGCTTCCTCGGCTTGCGCGAAGGCAACTACGATATAGTCGTCGAGTCCGCGGGGATGACAGTCGCGCGCATCCGCGTCCAGTTGTTCGCGCTCCGCAAAACGGAATTCAAGCAGGACATCCTGCTTGAATGGGACAGGCTCCCCACCGGCAAGTCCAACTCGAAGAAGAGCGGCACCGTCTCGACCGCCGACACCTATGAGCGCACGCCCGCCAACCGTGCGCTTTTCGAGAAGGCTTCGGGCGCGATGAAGAAGAAGAAGTTCGATGAAGCCGCCGCGCTGCTGCAAAAGATTGTCGAGGCCGACCCGAAAGATCATCTCGCGTGGACCGACCTCGGCACCATGCGCTACGCGCTCGGCAACAACACGGAGGCCGAGCGCAGTTACACGCGCGCCCTGTCGGTGAGGCCCGATTACCTCGCCGCAGCCGTCAATCTCGGGCGACTTCACATCGCCACGAAGAATTTCGACCGGGCGGTCGAAGTCCTCAAGCCCGCGGTCGAGAAGTACCCGCAGTCGGCTGACGCCAACCAACTGCTCGGCGAAGCGTACCTCCAGATCGGAAAGAACGACGATGCGATCACACACTTCAACGAAGCCGTCCGCCTCGACCCGCACGGCAAGGCCGACGCGCACCTCCGCATCGCCATGCTCCATGACGCCGCGGGACGAAAAGACAAGGCCGCCGCAGAACTGGAACAATTCCTCGCCGTGCGCCCCGACCACCCAGACCGCCAGAAGTTCGAGCGGTACATCAAAGAGAACAAACGGCAGTAGTCGCCAAGCTCAAGCCGTTTCGTCGGTCAGAAGACGGATGATTTGATTGACCGCGAGGCGGCCAGTCCGGAGGACGCGTGCGTAGAGGCGAGAGTCGCCGGGGTGCTCTTTTTGCAGGATGCGCACGAACCCGCCGCCGAGGAATGAACCGGCGATGGTCTTGCAAGGGTTCGCGTAACTGCTGATTTCGATGAGCGCCTCTTCGCCGAGCGCGAGCTTCGCGCCGGGCTTGAGGAGGCCCCAGTCGAGACCCGCCGCCGTCACGTTCTCTCCGGCGGAGCCGGGGAAGATCGGATGCCCCCCGGCCTGTAGCTCAAGTATTCGTTCGAGCGAATAGAGACACAGGGCGCGCTCGGGGCCGCCGTGATAACGCCTGTCTCGCTGCCAATCGCCTTCGAGCCCCGTCGGCGTGAGCAAGGCTTCACGCACCGCGAGCTTGGGCACTCCGCCGTTCGAGCTGTTGAGCTGAAAGATTCGTCCGTTCATCTCACTTCACCTTACAGGTCAGGCGAAGCAGCCGTCGCTTGCCGTCTCCGAACCCGCGCCCTCGGAGGCTTCGCCTCTCTCGTATTGAAACGTCTTTATGCTGTCTACCGCCCCTCACGGCCCCGTGCCCGTCACCGACTTGATTCGCGTGATGAGCGCGTCGAGGCTGGCGGGTGTGTAGACGGGCAGGTTTGCGAGAACCTCGCCGAGGCCCGTCTGCTCTCGCCACTCTTTGAAATCCTCGACCTTCGCGCCAGCTCCGACACAGTCGCTCGAAAGGTAGAGGGCCGAAGTCTTCGCGAGGGCACGGCGCGCGGAAGGCTTCACCTTCGGCTCGCCGGGCCGCGCGACCATGACGGTGAAATCCGCTTCGATGAATTTGAGATAGCTGTTGCCTTCGATCAGAACGCCCGGCGACTCGACGAGTTCGAGCGCCTGACTGATCGCCTGCCCGACCTGCCCGTCCGAAGCGACGACCCAGTGGACGTTTGCTGCCCCCGCATCCCAGTACCGTCCCGTGTCCTTGCCCGGCGCGAAAGTCTCGGCGCGCCCAGAGCAATTCGACGTGAACCCGCCGACGGCGACGATGGTGCTTTTCATTTCCTTCTTCGCAAACAGAACCGCCCGACGCGTCAGGCGTCTCTGACTCCGCGGGCCAGCAGTTGTTTTACCCCGTCTCTAGTTTTAAGACAACTACACACGCGCCTCCCCGCTCAGAGTGCGCGTCTCACTTGGCCGGGAAAGCTCCTGCGCTGTAGATTACCTCTAAATCCACGCGGCGCGAGGAGGCATCAGTCAACAACATGGACGAAGACAGCGACGAAGTGGCAGTCCGGGACATCGCCGCAGTCCTCCGCCGTTTCGGCCCGCCGGAGACGGACGAGCGCCCGGCGGAGAATGTCGCGCGCGAGTGGTTCGACGCTGGGTTTGTAGACCCGGAAGAGGTCGAGGACTGGCTGCGCGCGCGCTGCTACACCGCCGAGGGAGCCCTCAGCCTTGAGCGCGCCGGCATCACGCCCCAACAGGCCGCCATCCGAACAACCGCCGGAACGGATAGCTCCGAAGACACTCTCGGCTCCAAGCTCGCGCGCGGCGAGCTGAGCTTCGACGAGGCGCGCCGCATCATCACCAGCGAGTTCTGGAACTCGTAGCCGGATTGGAAGTCCGACCGTCCTCAGAATTAATTTCATGCTCATAGAAAAAAGTGCTTGACAAGACAAAGTGGTCTGCCGTATACATAGGCTCGCTCGTTGAGGAGCGAGTCTCGACTGTGAGGAAGGTAGAGCTTCGAATGAAGATGAATTCGACATCAATGAAACGCACCGGCACGAACGCGCAGGCGTCCGTCTGGCAGCCGTCCGCCACGAAACGCGGCGCGGCGCGGCAGGGTGCGCATTGTCTGGGTTACTCACCTTCTGATTCTCTCGGCGGCGGAATCTTTCAGGCAATTTCGGGGAGACCCGAGAGCGCGCTGCTCGTCGTCGGTCGCCACAATCTGAATTGATCTCAGCGGGAGCGGCTTTCCCGCTCCCAAATCTCGAAGAAAATCGTAGATGGGTGGAGCGGGTCGGCTTCTCGGCAGGGGAGCTTAAAAGACCCGCTCTTTTTTTGTTGTTTGAAAATCGAAGTACCTTGTGAGAGATGAAGGCGGAGAGCCTTCGGCGGGCGCGTGAACCCGAATGCTTTGCGAGAGCGCGGGAGTTCACACGCCCTCAGGAGAGGTGTGCATCGAAGTGTGTCGCGCGTGGCCGCACTCTCTGCCTTCATCTTCTTTTTCTCAAGGCGTGCGGAGGCTTTGCACCCGCCGCGCGTGAAAACAAGTTTCGCATCAGACGCCGAACCGGTACGGCAGCAGCCTGTAAAGCTGTGGCTTTTGAAGCGTGGAGGTTCGACTCCTCCCTGGTGCATCGCCGGGCGCTGGAAGGCTGGGCATGGGCACGCCAAGCAGTCTTGAAAACTGTCGGAGCCTCAAACTCCTGCGAGTTCGACTCTCGCGCCTTCCGCCAGAAGAAATGATGAGTGCGGAATGGTGTGTGATGAATAAGTGCGGGTGACAGGTGTCAGGCATCGGGTTTCGGCCCGTCTGTTGCCGAAACCCGATGCCTGACACCTATCACCTATCTGGATTGGTCATTCCGCATTCATCATTTCGCTTCGGAGGCGTCGCATAAATGGTCAGTGCAGCGGCGTGCTAAGCCGTCGGGAGAAATCCCTTGTGCGTTCGAGTCGCACCGCCTCCGTTTCTGAACCCGTAGCTCAGCGGAATGAGAGCGCAGCCTTGCGGAGGCTGAGGTCGCACGTTCGAATCGTGCCGGGTTCATCGCTCTTTTCCGGGATCGTCCAATGGGCAGGACTCCTGATTTTGGATCAGGCGATGAGGGTTCAAATCCTTCTCCCGGAGTTGCCGGCGCGTACAACGCCCGGTAATCCCCTTCCCAACTTTCCCGACGTAGTCTAACTGGCAAAGGCGCCTGTCTTAGGAACAGGATATTGAGAGTTCGAATCTCTCCGTCGGGACTCCGCTTTGGCGGGAGTGATGCAAACGGCAGACATGCCGCACTCAAAACGCGGCTCTTGTGAGTTCGACTCTCACCTCCCGCATCCTTCGTCCGCGCGTGTAGCCCAAACGGTAGAGGCGGCAAGCTTAAACCTTGCCCGGTTGAAAGTTCGAATCTTTCCACGCGCACTTCCGCCGGGGCGACAAATTTTTGGGGGCGTAGCATAAAAGCAATGCAGCGGATTCCAACCCCGCGTCCTTTCACTTGGACCATGCCTGTTCAAATCGGGCCGCCCCTGCCAACTTTCGAGAGTCCTCGGGGGATGTATGCAAAATGGATGAAAGCGGCTTGACCTTCAATCAAGCGCCCGAGAGGCTTTGCGGGTTCGAGTCCCGTCATCCCCGTTTTCTGTTGGTCGTGGCTTAAAGGCTGAGCGCTGCACTGTGCATGCAGACGATGCGGGTTCGAGTCCCGCCGACCGACCTTATGTCGCGCGGGCCGAGTCGCCGCGCGCTCCCCGTCAAACAAACAACACATGTCGAAGGAGGAAGATAGATGAGCTTGACAAACGCCCCGCGCGAAGGAGGCCACACGACAGTCAACTACCACGCCCTGAAGGGCAGTGGCTTGTTCATGCTAAGCAACGTCTCTCGACATAGCCGCGAACTTCTCTCTGTTCACAGAAGGTTAATGCTCCGAAACCTTCAAGAGAGCTTGAGCTGCATGTTCGTCGCCGTCAGTTTATCAACCGTGACGCAGAGTTTCCGGCCTTCATCATCGCCGTCGTCGAAGACACCAGTGTCATCCCCGACGACGACCCGAAGCAGCGCTGGAAGAGGGGGGCCATCCTCCTCGAACTCGGCGACTGCTACCGCCGCGTCTCTTTTGCCTTCGACTTGGAGACGCCGCGCGAACGCGCCGATAGCCTCTACAAGATTCGCCGTCTCGCACAAATCATCGAAGAGGTGCGCGAAGCCATCGAGACCGAGGCCGCTTCAATCGAGGCGCGGCCCCGGACGCGCGCCGTGTCCGAAGACTAAACATGCGCGGGATTGAAGCACAAAGGCTGTGCGCCTGATTGTCGATCAGGAAGGTGCGAGTTCGAGTCTCGTCAATCCCGCCAATCTCTCAACTCCGGCGATTCGACCCGGACGGGTCGTCTCTGGTCGTCCGCGCCGCAAGCTCAAAAGGCCGAGCACCTGACTCTTAATCAGGGGGCTGTGGGTTCGACTCCCGCGCGGCGCATCAAATTTTCGCGGAGCGTAGCCTAGAGGCCCGAGGCACTTGCCCTGGGAGCAAGCAGACGTGAGTTCGACTCTCACCGCTCCGATTCCCTTTCCCTGTGGACGTAGCTCAGACGGTTCAGAGCGCTGGCTTGCCATGCCGGAGACGCGGGTTCAATTCCCGCCGTTCACTCCAACTCTTCTCACCGGGCGGTTAGCTTAACGGAATAAAAGCGGGCCGCTTCGAACGGCTCCAGATGTGGGTTCAACTCCCGCACCGCCCTCCATCCGCGCGGGAGTGATGTAACAAGGCAACATCCGAGTTTTCCAAACTCGTCTTGAGGGTTCGACTCCCTTCTCCCGCTTCCTTCCCGAAGCGCACGCGTGGCCAAGCTGGTTTAAGGCGGCGGTCTGCAACATCGCTCATCACCGGTTCGAATCCGGTCGCGTGCTTCCTCAGAGAACCCGCCCGACTGAGAGAACGCTCGACGGGAACTTATAACCGCACAACACAAGGAGGCACGGGCATGAACTTGATCAGGCTCTACTACGCCGCACGGATTTTCCTTCGGGCCTTTCGCGGGCGAAAGCGCACAAAGGCGTGAGGCGGCCAGAGGAAAGGTCTTGCCTTTCCGACATCACGTCTAACTCAAGTTTGCGAGTGGGGCACGCGCCTGCGGCCACCTCACACCACTCGCAATTCCCATCTCTTTACAGTCGCGGCGGGCAACTGGCCGCGCGCATGACCTTTGAAAGGAGGTGCCGGATGGCAGTTTTGAATGGCCGGGTGCTGCTGCTCAACTTCTCGTACGAGCCGCTCGGCACCGTCGGAGTGGCGCGCGCGATGTGCCTCGTGCTGCGTGGCGTGGTGTTTGTCGAAGAGTTCGACGGTGAGCGCGTGCTGCGTTCACCCTCGGCTGAGTTCCGCGTGCCGAGCGTCGTCCGCCTGCGCGCGTATGTCAACGTCAGGCGCAAGCGGCAGGCCGCCGGAATGAAGCGCCTGCGCATCTACGTCCGCGACCGGTTCCAGTGCCAGTATTGCGGAAAGAAGAAGTCGGCGCACGAACTGACGCTGGATCACATCACCCCGCGCGCGCGCGACGGGCGCTCGACGCCGGAGAACCTCGCGACCGCCTGCGTCGCCTGCAACAGCCGCAAGGGGAGCCGCACGCCCGCAGAGGCGCGCATGCCCCTCCTCACAACACAGCGCGCGCTCAGCGTCGGCCTCGACCGCGTGATGCTCTGCCACTACGCCGAATCGAGGCCCCAGTGGCGCAAGTACCTCTTCGTCGGGGAGACCTCTGAAGACGAACAGAGAGCGAGCGCGTGAGGGCCGGACAGACGATAGGGAGAGGCTGTCATTCTCTGCCTCTCCCTTGAGTCTCAATTTCAGGTCGGGTAGCTGAGGTAGATTAGCGTCGCTCTGAAACAGCGAAGACGTTGGTGCGATGCCAACCCCGACCGCTCAATTAAGTGGGCCGGTTAGCTCAGTCCGGACAGAGCGCCAGTCTTACAAACTGGACGTCGAAGGTTCGAATCCTTCACCGGCCACCACAATCAAAGTCAGAAGTCCGCAACGCGGAGCGATGAGCATGTGACAAGACGCTTTTGTTTTTCGTTCATCGTTCAGCGTTGCGGACTTCTGACTTCCTTCTCGGGCCTGTAGCTCAGACGGAAACAAGAGCGTCTGTCTTCTAAACAGAGGGTCGCAGGTTCGAGTCCTGCCGGGCCCATCAAACCTCGCGCGATGCGGAGTAGCTCAGGCGGACTAGAGCAGTGGTCTCATAAACCACAGGCCGCGGGTTCGAATCCCGCCTCCGCGACCAACAAAAGCCGTGAATCGTCAATCGTCAATCGTCAATAGATAAAGCCTGTTCTTTCTTGTCACGATTGACGAATGACGATTCACGGCCCCTCAAGGGCTGGTAGCTTAATTTGGTAGAGCGGCAGTCTTGCAAACTGTTAGGCGAGAGTTCGAGCCTCTCCCAGTCCATCCGGGTTTTTTGCGGCGTAGCTC
>JAIVJM010000218.1:0-4951 GCA_020199995.1 Acidobacteriota bacterium
CCCCAGTGCCGACCCGTGGCCTTGACCGTCCGTGTTTTTGCTTCCTCTGCGTTCATGCTCTCCGGCTTTAACTTCTTTGCGCTGTCGTTTGCATGTCCCGTAAATTTCGCGTAGAGAGTCGCCGCCGTCACCACGCAGGTAGTTAGTCACGAATGGCGGGCACGGGGGAGGCCCGCGGCCGCGGCGGCGAGTTCGACGGTTTCGGTCGGCAGGCCCGGCGACTTGAGCAATCGCGAGGCGTCCTTTAGTCTTGGCGTGTCGTCGGTGAAAATCCAAGGATGCCCGCGCGCGCGAAATCCGTGTAAGACGCGCGGCTGGTGAGCGCGGGCTCTAAATTTTTGAGTGTCCCCATCGGAATGGAGAAGATGAAAAAATTATTCGTGACGGGCGGCGCGGGCTTCATCGGTTCGGCCTTCGTGAGGCTCGTGCTCGCTGAGATTCCCGGCTGCGAGGTCGTCAACTTCGATGCCCTCACCTACGCCGGAAACCTCGACAACCTCGAAGGGGTGGACGAGGGCCGCCACCGCTTCGTGCGCGGCGACATCTGCGACCGCGAGGCCGTGCTCGCGGCGCTCGAAGAGGGGACGGAGGCGGTCGTCAACTTCGCCGCCGAGTCGCACGTTGACCGCAGCATCGCCTCGGCGGACGAGTTCCTGCGCACCAACATCCTCGGCACGCAGGTGCTGCTCGACGCGGCGCGCTCTCGCTCCGTCCGCCGCTTCGTGCAGATCAGCACGGACGAGGTGATGGGGAGCCTCCCCGACGACGACGACGCGTACTTCACCGAAGCCTCGCCGTTCGAGCCGAACAGCCCTTACTCGGCCTCGAAGGCCGCCGCCGAGCACCTCTGCCGCGCCGCGCACCAGACGCACGGGCTCGACACCGTCATCACACGCTGCGGCAACAACTACGGGCCGCGCCAGTTCCCCGAAAAATTCCTCCCGCTCATCATCTCGAACGCGATGCGCGGCGAGCCGCTCCCGCTCTACGGCGACGGGCGCTACACGCGCGACTGGATTTACGTCGAAGACCACTGCCGCGCCATCCTCATGGTGTTGCAGAAAGGGCGCTCGGGCGCGGCCTACAACATCGGCGCGCGCAATGAGCGGCGCAACCTCGAAGTCGCCGAGGCGGTGCTCGGGAAACTCGGCAAGCCGCTCTCGCTGATCCGCCACGTCAAAGACCGCCCCGGCCACGACCGCCGCTACGCGATTGACCCGGCGAAGGTCGAGTCGGAACTCGGCTGGCGACCGCGCGAGACATGGGAATCGGGGCTGGAGAAGACCGTGCGCTGGTACGCCGAGAACGGCGTGTGGGTCGAGCGCACGCGCAGCGGCGCTTACCGCGACTACTACGAGCGGCAATACGGGGCGGAAAAGAGTCTGGAGTCTGAAGTCTGAAGTCTGGAGCATGAAGTTTGTAGTCCGAAGTCGTAGACACCCTTTTCCGGCTCCAGACTTCAGACTCCAGACTCTTGAATTTATATGAGAATTCTCATTACGGGCGCGGGCGGCATGCTGGCCCGCGCCGTCGCAGAGCACTGCGCGGCGCGTCGTGACGAGGTCTTCGCGCACGACCGCCGCTCGCTCGACATCACCTGCGAGCAGGGGGTCAGGGAGGTCTTCGAGCGGGAGCGCCCCGAGACGGTCATCAACTGCGCGGCATGGACGGACGTGGACGGTTGCGAGCTGGACCCGCAGAGAGCCTTCGAGGTCAACTCGCGCGCCGTCGGACTGCTCGCCGCCGGAGCCCGCGTCGCCGGGGCCTCGTTCGTCACCGTCTCGACCGATTATGTCTTCGACGGCCAGCAGGAAGGCTTCTACACGCAGCGCGACGACCCGCGCCCGGCGAGCGCCTACGGTTCTTCCAAGCTCGAAGGCGAGCGGCTCGCACAGGCCACCGCAGCGCGCACCGTCGTCGTCCGCACGGGCTGGCTCTTCGGCCCCGGCGGGCGCAATTTTCTGGCGACCGCAATCGAGAGAGCGCGCCGCGGTGAACGCCTCCGGGCCATCGTGGACGCCTACGGCACGCCGACCTACGCGCCCGACCTCGCGGCCCGCCTGTGCGAGCTGGCCGAACTGGACTTGCCGGGCGTCTACCACGTCGTCAACGCGGGCGCGGGTGTGAGCTACGCGGAGTTCGCGCGGGCGGCGGTCGAAGTTTCCGGTGCAACCGGGGTCGAGATCGAAGGCATCAAGATGGACGCGCTCGCCCGGCCCGCGCCGCGCCCGCGCAACTCGCGGATGCGGTGCCTGCTGTCGGAGGCCGTGGGGCTCCAGCCCTTGCGCGACTGGCGCGAGGCGCTCGCCGCCTTCGCCGCGCTCGGCTGAAGAGTGTGCGAGCGCCTCGCGGCGGGTGTCCGGCGCTCGTAAGATGGCGGCTGCCCCGTTTGCCGCCCGCCCCGTCTCTGTTATGATGTCGGGTCTGGAAAACCCCTGGAAGTAGCGGATTTCCGTATCTCTACCTCAGAAGAAGAAGTATAGAATTATGATGTCGCAAGATAATCGCCTGCTGCCCTTGACGTCCGAGTCCATTGACCGCCCGTTGCGCGACTTCGCGCACCCGGCGCCGGTCGCCGCCACCTCGCCGAGCGAGCCCGCGCACCTGCGCGAATACCTCGCCGTCGTCCTCAAGCGCAAGTGGCTCATCCTCAGCCTGATGGTGGTCGCCACCAGCCTCGCGGCGATTCAGATGTACCGCCTGCCTTCGGTCTACGAGGCCGCGACGACTATCCAGATCGAGCAGAAGTCGAAGAGCGTGCTCTCGACGGGCCGCGCCGGAGACCTCGTCATCCGCGGCGGCAACGACCCGCAGTATTGGAACACGCAGCTCAAACTCCTCACCACGCAGCAACTCCTGCGGCAGGTCGTGATCCGGCTCGACATCCAGAATAACCCCTCGTTCCTCGGCCCGAACAAGGGCACGGGCGTTGTCACGGCGCTGCGTCGCGTGCTGACGCGAGAGAAAGCGCAAGCCCCGCCGCCGCAGCAGGAGGAGGGCGCTGTCCCCGTCGTCAACGACACGGAGTGGCCGGAGTGGCTCAAGGCCCAGACGCTGACGCCCGACCAGGCCCAGCGCCTCGAACCCTTCGAGGACGTGCTGCGCGCGGGCCTCAAGACCGAGCCCATCGAGCGCACGAGCCTCGTCCTGATCCGCTTCCAGCACACCGACCCGCAGATCACCGCCGATGTCGTCAACACCATCGCGGCGATCTTCGCGGAGAACGACAAGCGGCGCGAGACAGTCGGGTCGGAACGGGCCGAGAGCGTGCTCGGCAAGCAAGTCATCGATCTCCAGGCGCAAATCCTGCAGGACGAGGCGGCGCGCCTCGCCTACATGAAGGGCAAAGACCTGCCGCTCGGCAAGATGGAGGGCCAGAACCTCACCGCCGTGCGTCTGGGCACGTACAGCGCGCAACTCCAGGCGGCGGAGGCCGCTCGCAAAGAGGTCGAGGCGGGGTACCGGGCGGCCCTCAACACGCGCGACACGGCCGGCATCTGGTCGATCCCACAGGTGCAGGGCGACAAGACGGTCGAAAAACTGCGCGGCCGGATATCCGAACTCGAAGAGCAGAGGGCGGCGCTCAAGGTCAACTACACGGACGAGTGGCCTGCCGTCCAGCGCATCGACGAGCAGGTCAAGCGACTCAAGCAGGATTTGGACAAAGCGCCGACCGAGATCATCGCTTCGATGAAAACCAACTACGAGGCTGCCAAGAAGAAGGAGGAGGAGCTGCGCTCCTCTTATTTCGGCGAGCGCGGGCGGGCCAACACGCAGAGCGTCTCCGAGATGGGCCTCAGCGAACTCACGCAGCGCATCGAGACCAACAAGCAGCTCTACCAGACCTATCTCCAGCGCCTGAACGAGCTGAAGGTGACGGCGAGCGACCGCTCGGACAACGTCTCGCAGGTCGAGGTGGCGCGCACCCCGCGCGAGCCAATCGGGCCGGCGCGCGCGCGTAACATCATCATCGCGCTCCTGCTCTCCTTATGTGTCGGCATCGGCCTCGCCTTCCTGCTCGACTACCTCGACGACACCTTGAAGTCGGTCGAGGACGTTGACCGGCACCTCCAACTGGCGACGCTCGCGCTCATCCCCGCTCCGCGCGAGGCGCGCCGTTTCCTCGGGCGCGGCGGCGGCGGCGGCATGCCGGCCTCCGAGCCCGGCGAGAACACCGCGCTCGCGCTCATCAACGACGCGCGCTCGCCCGTGGCCGAGGCCTATCGCCACCTCCGCACATCGCTTCTGCTCTCCTCGGCGGGCCAGCCGCCGAAGACCGTGCTCGTCACGTCGAGCCAGCCCTCGGAAGGCAAGACCACGACCGCCGTCAACATCGCGATGATGCTGGCGCAGACGGGGGCCGAGGTGCTTCTCCTCGACTGCGACCTGCGCCGCCCGCGCATCCACGCGCACTTCGGCCTCGCGAACACGCGCGGCGTGACCAACTATCTCTCGGGCGAGGCCAACGTCAGCGAGCTCGTCCAGGCTTCGGAGCAGATACAGAACCTCAAGATCATCACCTCGGGGCCGGTGCCGCCGAACGCCGCCGAACTTCTGGGCTCGGACGAGATGCGCAAGCTCCTCTACGTGCTCTCGGAGAATTTCACGCACATCATCATTGACTCGCCGCCCGCGATCTCGTTCACCGACGCCTCGATCCTCTCGACGATGGTTGACGGCGTGATGCTCGTCGTCCACGGCGGGCGCTCTTCGCGCGCCGTCGTGCGCCGCGCCAAGCAGCAGTTGCAGGACGTGGGCGCGCATCTTTTCGGCATCGTCCTCAACAACGTCAAGCTCGAAGCGAACGACTACTACTACTACAACAGCTACTACTCCGGCTATTACGCCGAAGAAGAGGGTGCGCCGGAAGGGGCCGAGACGGCGGGCGCCGGCAGCGGCAGCAACGGCGGCGGCGGCGGGCGCAGGGCGGGCTGATGCCTCAGCCCGAGTT
>JAIVJM010000218.1:4987-20882 GCA_020199995.1 Acidobacteriota bacterium
CCTTCATCTGCGAGGGCGTCGAGATCGAGGATGAGGTCTTCGTCGGCCACGGCGTAATGTTCATCAACGACCGCCGCCCTCGCGCCGCGCGCCCCGACGGCACGCCGCAGACCGAAGACGACTGGACCATGGAGCGCACCGTCGTCCGCCGCGGCGCGAGCATCGGGACCAACGCCACCATCCTCGGCGGCCTCGAAATCGGCGAGCGCGCCACAATCGGCGCGGGCTCGGTCGTCACCAGAAGCGTCCCGCCCGGCGCGACCGTCGCAGGCAACCCGGCACGCATGATAAAAAGCCGTGAACCGTGACGGGTAAACCGTGACAAGATAAACCTAGTTCTTTCTTGTCACGGTTTACCCGTCACGGTTCACGGCTTTTCTCTTATCGCTTCTTTTATGACCATACCCTTCGTTGATTTACAGGCTCAATACCGTGCTATCAAGTCCGAGATAGACGAGGCGATACAGCGCGTGCTCGACTCCTCGGCCTTCATCCTCGGGCGCGAGGTCGAGGCGTTCGAGAGCGCGTTCGCCGAGTACGTCGGCGCGCGTTTCTGCGTCGGCGTCAGCAACGGGACGGCGGCCATTCAGCTCGCCGTGACGGCCTGCGGTGTCGGCCCCGGCGACGAAGTCATCGTCCCCGCCAACACCTTCTTCGCGACCGCCGAGGCCGTCTCGACCGCGGGCGCGCGGCCCGTCTTCGTGGACTGCGACCCCGCTTCATCCAACCTTGACGCGTCCGGAATCGAGGCGGCCATCACTGAGCGCACGCGCGCCATCATCCCCGTCCATCTCTACGGCCAGAGCGCCGACCTCGACCCCATCTTCGACCTCGCCGCGCGCCGCGGTCTGGTCGTCATCGAAGACGCCGCGCAGGCGCACGGCGCGCGTTACAAAGGCCGGCGCGTGGGCGCGCTCGGGCGCGCGGGGTGCTTCAGCTTTTACCCCGGCAAGAACCTCGGCGCTTACGGCGAGGGCGGCGCGGTCGTGACAAACGACGCTGAGGTGGCGCGCCGCGTCCGCCTGCTGCGCGACCACGGCTCGGAGCAGAAGTACCGGCACGAAGTAATCGGCTACAACTTCCGCCTCGAAGGCTTGCAGGGCGCGGTGCTCGGCGTGAAGCTCAAGCATCTCGACGGCTGGAACGCCCTCCGGCGCGCGCACGCCTCGCGCTACGCCGAGCTGCTCGGCGAAGTCGAGTCCGGCGGCGCGCTCGCGCTCCCGCGCGAGATGCCCTACGCCGAACACGTCTATCACCTCTACGTCGTGCGGACGGACGCGCGCGACGCGCTGCAAGACGCGCTCCGCGAGGCAAGCGTGCAGACGGGCATCCACTATCCCGTGCCCGTCCACCTCCAACCGGCCTACGCCGCGCACGGCCATCAGGCCGGGGACTTCCCCGAGGCTGAGCGGCAAGCGCTGAGCGTGCTCTCGCTCCCGATGTTCCCAGAGCTGACGCGGGAGCAGATTGGTCGCGTGGCGGAGACGATCAAACGGTCGGCCCTCGGCAGTCAGCTTTCAGCCTCCGTCTAGCTGGCTGAATAAAGTGTCTTGCTGACCGCTAAAAGCTAAAAGCTGAAAGCTAAAGAATGAGCATCACCGTCGGAATCATCGGCTGCGGCTACTGGGGGCCGAATCTGATCCGCAACTTCGTGGAGTCGGAGGCGGCTCGGCTGCGCTGGATTTGCGACGCGGACGCCGAGCGCCTCGAGAAGATCAGCCGCCGCTACCCCTCGGCCCGCACCACGCTCGACTATCACGAGATGCTCTCCGACCCCGGGCTCGACGCGGTCGTCATCGTCACCCCCGTTGCGACGCACTACCGCTTCGCGCGCCGCGCGCTCGAAGCCGGCAAGCACGTGCTCGTGGAAAAGCCCTTCACGTCGAGCGTGCGCGAGGCCGAAGAGCTGATCGCTCTGGCCGAGCGCGCGGGACTCACCTTGATGGTCGATCACACCTTCATCTACACGGGTGCGGTGCGCCGGATCAAGGAACTGGTCACGAACGGAGAGGTCGGCGACCTCCTCTACTTCGATTCGGTGCGCATCAACCTCGGGCTCTTTCAGCACGACATCAACGTCGTCTGGGATTTGGCCCCGCACGATCTCTCGATCATGGATCACGTCGTCGGGCGTCAGGCCGTCTCGCTCACCGCGACGGGCAGTTGCCACATCCAGCCCGGGATCGAGAACATCGCCTACGTCCAGCTCCGCTTCGACGACTCCTTCATCGCCAACTTCCACTTCAACTGGCTCTCGCCCGTCAAGATTCGCCGCACGCTCATCGCCGGGAGCCGCAAGATGATCGTCTACGACGACATCGAGCCGACCGAAAAGGTGAGGGTCTACGACAAGGGCGTCGAACGCCACGACGCGAACGCCGACAAGGAGGCGACCTACCGGACGCTCGTGAGCTACCGCGCGGGCGACGTGTGGGTGCCGCAGCTCGACCCGACCGAGGCGCTGCGCTACGTCTGCGCCGAGTTCCTCGACGCGATTACGCGCGCGCGCCCCTCGGTCTCAGACGGCGAGGCGGGACTGCGCGTCGTCCGCCTCCTCGAAGCCGCGCAGGAGTCCATCAACAACGACGGGCGGCTCATCAAGCTCTGAAGAGAGACACATGACGACTTCACCCACCATGCAGGTTCCCCTGCTCGACCTCAAACAACAGCACGCCGCGCTGCGCGACGAGCTGCTCGCGGCGGTCGCGCGCGTCTTCGACTCGCAGCAGTTCATCCTCGGCGAGGACGTGAGGCTGCTCGAAAGCGAGCTGGCGCGATACACACAAGTGCGCCGACATGGAAGTGATTTTAGAGATCGCCGCGCGGCGCGGGCTCCACGTCATCGAAGACGCGGCGCAGGCCATCGGCGCACAAGACCGGGGGCGACAGGCGGGGTCGCTCGGTGAGGTCGGCTGCTTCAGCTTCTACCCGACGAAGAACCTCGGCGCGGCGGGCGAGGCGGGGCTTTTGACGACGAACGACGCGACGCTCGCCGAGCGCCTCCGGCGTCTGCGCGTCCACGGCGGCGAGACCGAATACCATCACCGCGAGATCGGCTTCAACAGCCGTCTCGACACGCTGCAAGCCGCCGTCCTGCGCGTCAAGCTGCCGCACCTCGACGGCTGGTCTCAGTCGCGCCGCGACCGCGCCGCCCTCTACACGCGCCTCATCACTGAAGCGGGCCTCAACGAGTTCGTCACGCCCCCGCACGTCCGCCCCGACGCCCGGCACATCTTCCACCAGTACGTCATCCGCATCCCGCCCCCCGCCAGCCGCGACGCGCTCATCGAACACCTCAAGACGCACGGCGTCGGCACGAAGATTTACTACCCCGTCCCGCTCCACCTTCAGGAGTGCTTCCGCGACCTCGGCTACTCGGAAGGCGACTTCCCCGAATCCGAGAGCGCAGCCCGCGAGACCCTCGCACTCCCGTTGTTCCCCGAGCTGAGCGAAGACCAGCAGCAGTACGTCGTCGAAACCGTCCGCCGCTTCTTCTCCTGAGCGGTAAGGCATCATGCGAGTGATTTATGAAATGGTCTAAACTCAAAAAGGAAGTCGAATCGAGATTTGCCGCATCCGTGCAAGGTAAGGTTCATCTGTATTCCACGAGGTACAGGCGTCCTGACAGCACATTAGGCAGAGGTTGGATTACTTATAATAAACAGCAGGTTGTTAACTTTGAATCTTTCCTCTCAAGGATAAACTTCGGTGCGTATTATCACGAGGCTACGAATACCGATTGCTTGACGCACGCGGCTGTAGCCGAAGAGGAAAGAACCCCCGGCCTTGTACTTGAAAGAGGTGAGTTCTCTCGGTTCGATTTACATGTGGCATGTTGGGAGATGCTTAATCTTTCAATAGGTGAAGCGCTCACATCGAAGAATCCGCTTATTCAAGGACTAGCTTTCCTGGATAGAAGAGTAGGAAAAGAACGTGTATGTTCCTTTCCGATTGAAGGTCTTCATCCGTTGGCTAAGAAGATGCTGGAGATAAGAAGGGCTGAGGAGACGGCGCAACTTAACGGTTCGCTTAAGCCGACCGTTCAATAGCACGGCCTTCATCATTAGCCTTTAAGAATTAAGTTGGAAGCTACACGCTCGCGGCTTATCTTCATCTTCAGGCCACACCACACGGCCACGGCGCAAAAGCTAAGACCATCAAGTGCGCTGCTTCGACGTGTTATAATCGCCCGTAAGTCAACGGTTTTTCACCTGACGTTTATTCCTTGAACTGACTCCATATTCTTACTCATGGAAGTTAAGAACCAAACGACTGACGCGCTCGCGGGCACGGTGAAGGGGCCGGGCGAGCGCCCACACGAGTATTTGTTCATCACGGCGGACAACCGTCGGGCGCGGATCGGCGAGTTCGTCTACTACTCGGCGCACGACGGCGCGGAGGAGCGGCGCATCATCGGCAACATCACGCAGCGCCGTCTGGTCAGAAACCTGCCCGACACTTTCCTCTCCGACCCGGAGACGCCGCCCGCGATGCTCTCCGCGCTCATCGGCCTCGACGGCGAGGGGTGCGAGCTCTACGAGATCACGGTCGAGACCATCGGATATTTCAGCCGTCGCCTCGGCGATTTCGTCAACCCGCGCATCCCGCCCACACCCGGCGACCCCGTCTTCCTCGCCTCCTCGCAGACGCTCTCCGACGTGCTCTCGCCCCGCCACGCGGGCGACGTGGGCTCCGCTCACGTCGGCAGCCTGCTCACGCGCGAGGCGGGCGAAGTCCCCGTCGTGCTCTCGATCAAGGACGTGGTCTCGACGCACCTCGCCATCCTCGCCTCGACGGGCGCGGGCAAATCCTACACGGCGGGCGTGCTCGTCGAAGAGCTGATGATGCCGCACAACCGCGCCGCCGTCCTCATCGTCGATCCGCACGGCGAGTACGACACGCTGCGCTCCATCGAGGACGACGCGCGCTTCCGCTCCGACGCTGACGGCTACCGCCCCGAGGTCAAAATCTTCACGCACGACCGCATCAAGGTGCGCTTCTCATCCTTGACCGAGGCCGACGTCAAGTATCTCCTGCCCGAAGGCACTTCGGACAAGATGCTCCACTTCCTCACACAGGCTTTCCGCCAGTTGACCGCCACGCGTCAGAACGAGCTGTGGGGCTATCACGATTTGCGCGACGAGGTGAAGGCGCAGAAGTACGAGGGCGGCGAGAGGAGCGAATCGAGCAACGCCAGCTCAATCGAGGGCTTGCTGTGGCGTCTGGACATGCGCTTCGACCGCCCCGACTCGCTCTTCTCCGACAGCGAGCACATCCCCCTCGCGGAGATGTTCCAGCCGGGCCGCTGCACCGTCCTCCAACTCTCCGACATCGAGCAGAACGAGCAGCAGGTCGTCGTCGCGACGCTCCTCAGGCGCGTCAACAAGGCGCGCGTCGCGACCGTCCGGGGCGAGGCTCAGCCCGGAAGCGACATGGAGCTGCGCTATCCCGTCTTCACGCTCCTCGAAGAAGCGCACCGCTTCGCGCCCGCGGGGCAAACCGTGGTCTCGACCAACATCCTCAAGCAGATTCTCTCCGAGGGGCGCAAGTTCGGCGTCGGCATCGGGCTCATCACGCAGCGACCCGGCAAGCTCGATCAGGACGTGCTCTCGCAGTGCATGACGCAGGTCATCATGCGCATCGTCAACCCGATTGATCAGGACACGGTCGCGAAGTCGGTCGAGGGCGCGGGCCGCCAGCTCCTCAACGAACTCCCCGCGCTCACCAAGGGGCAGGCCGTCATCTCCGGCGTCGGCGTCAACACGCCCGTCATGTGCCGCATCCGCGAGAGATTGACGCGCCACGGCGGCGAGACCTTCGACGCCCCCGCCGAGTGGGCCCGCTGGCACACCAAAGACGAGCAGGAGCATCGCGAGCAGGACGGCGCGCTTCTCGCCGAGACGCCCAACCAGAAGAAGCCCGAGAAGGTGCGCGGCTTCCAAATCTGAAGTGGCGGCGGCGGCGACGCAACGTCTACCGCGCCCGCCATACTCGCGCCCGTCCCGACTCCGAAAGTCTCCGGCTTAGTGTTGACTTGATGGAGCCATTGGCATATCGTCGCGCCCTAACAAGAGAGCCGGGGCGGGTCATCGAGTAAAGTTCCGTAGAGCAGGCGGCCTCGCCTCTTCAACCCGTCCGGCCCGCGTCCCTTTCCCGTTTCCGCTCCAAGACAAGCGATTTCTTCGAGAGGAGAAATGTCCGACATGCTTTACACGACGAAAAGAGTTTTGACGTTCTCGCTCGGCCTCGGCCTGCTCGTCTCCGCGCTCGCGCCGGCGGCGACGGGCGCACGCGCGCAGGGGCCGGCGGCGAAGGGCAAGGACGAGCCCCCCTTCCACGAGTACAAGGGCGTGCGCATCGGCATGACCGCCGACGAGTCGCGCAAGAAGCTCGGCGACCCGACCGACAAGGGCGACGTGCAGGACTTCTACGCCATCAACGACAACGAGACGGCGCAAATCTTCTACGACGCCGAGAAGAAGGTCTACGCGCTCTCCATCATCTACATGGGCGGGAGCGGGATGCCCACGGCGAAGGCCGTCCTCGGCGCGGAGGTCGAGGCCAAGCCCGACGGCTCGATGCACCGCCGGGTTGATTACCCGAAGGCGGGCTACTGGATAGCCTACAGCCGCACCGCCGGCGACTCGCCGCTCGTCACCGTCACCATGCAGAAGAAGTAGCGTCGGCGGGGGCCGCACCCCTCCGCACGTTCGCGACCTACACACGCGCGCGCGCGCCGCCCCGGCATCGCCCGGCTGCTCTGGGCGTCCTCCGCTTGTGCCCGCGCGCCGATTGTGCCCGCGCGCCACGCGCCCCGGCCCGGAGACTCGCTCGGCCCCCTTCTCCCGCGCGCCGCCCGTGCGAGGCGCGCGCGGTTGCTTTTCCCCGCCGCGATGCTAAGATAAACCCGTCTTTTCAAACGCCCATTTCAGACATTTCGGAGCAATTGAATGTCCCGCACGAGGGACGCCAAAGCGACCGAGCGCAACCCGGCCCGCTGCCGGGGCTCCGGTGTGCGCCGAACCGAGGACAGAAGATGGCGGATCAAAACGCTTCGACAACGCCCGACGAGCGGCGCATCGTGACCCTGCTTTCAACGCGCCGGGACGAGATTCTCAACCTCTGGATCAAGGGCCGACTGGAGGCCGACGAGTTCCGCGACGAGCTGATCTCGAAGAAGGACTTGCGCGAGCAGTCGCGGCAGGTGCTCGACATGCTCGCGCAGGCCATCACTGAGTCCGGCGGCGCGGGCTTCGAGCACACCGCCTTCGAGGACCTGCGCACCTACCTCAACGAGATTTCGCACATGCGCGCCGTCAAGGGTTACACGCCGACCGAGAACGCGACCTACATCCTTTCTTTACGCAACGTCGTGCTCCCGCTTTTGGCCGAGGAGCTGGAGGGCAACGCCGAGGCGCTCGTCAGAGAGATGAACTACTTCACGCCGCTCCTCGATAAGATGAGCCTCGTGATGGTCGAGAACTTCATCCGCTGGCGCGAGGAGATCATCCGCCAGCAGCGCGCCGACATGCTGGAGCTTTCGACGCCCGTCATCAAGGTCTGGGACAAGATTCTCTCGCTCCCCATCATCGGCACTCTCGACTCGCGCCGCGCGCAGATGATGATGGAGGCGCTCTTACAGAAAGTCGTCGAGACCGGCTCGACCATCGCCATCCTCGACATCACCGGCGTGCGGACGATGGACACGCTCGTCGCCAACCACCTCATCAAGACCGTGACGGCGGCGCGGCTGATGGGCGCGCGCTGCATCCTCACGGGCGTCTCGCCAGCCATCGCGCAGACGATGGTGCAGCTCGGCATTGATCTCATGCAGATCACGACGCGCGCGCAGATGTCGGACGGCATCAAGCTGGCGTTGGAGATGAGCGGGCGCACGGTCGTCTCGACGAAGGCGCTCGCGAAAATCCAGAACGGCAACGGCCACGGCGACGGCTCGCAGACGACCATGAAGCAAACCGAGCAGACCATCACCAGCGGCGGCGAGAAAAAGAAGCAGGAGCAGAATTGAAAAGCCGTCAATCGTCAATCGTGATAAGAAAGACCGGGATTTTCTATTGACGATTCACGATTGACGATTCACGGTTTTTGGAGGTGGAGAGATGGAAGCATCGCAACGCATCCCGATTTTGAAAGTCGGACGAGTGCTCATCGTGCCGATTCAGGTGGACATGGACGACCAGACCGTGATGCACCTTCAGGAGCGCATCCTCACGGAGCTGGAGCGGACGGGCTCGCGCGGGGTCTTGATAGACATCTCGCTTTTGGAGATGGTGGACTCCTTCATCGGTCGCGTGCTCTCGGACATCGCGGCGATGGCGCGCATCATGGACGCGCGCACGGTCGTCGTCGGGATGCAGCCCGCGGTCGCCATCACGCTCGTCGAGCTGGGACTCGAGCTGCGCGGCGTGGACACGGTCTTGAACGTGGATGAGGGCATCAGGCTGCTGCGCAGCGAGTTCGGCATTGACGACGAGAACGAGGAAGGGCTGACCCGAGGGGAGTTGGGCGCTTTTGCCGAGCAGATCAATCGCCCTTGAGAGCGAGCAAGACATCGCCGTCGCACGCGGGGAGGTGCGCCTGATGGCCGCCGCCGTCGGCTTCGCCCTCATTGACCAGACGCGCCTCGCCACGGTCGCCTCGGAGCTGGCGCGCAACATCATCAAGTACGCCCGGCGCGGGCGCATGATCGCGCAGCCGACCCGGAAGCCGGACGGGCGCGACGGCCTCCGGCTGATCTTCGAGGACAACGGCCCCGGCATCCCCGACATCGAGGCGGCGATGAGCGACGGCTTCACCACCGGGCGGGGACTCGGCAAGGGGCTGCCCGGCTCGAAGCGGCTCGTGGACGAGTTCAAGATCGAATCCGGCGTCGGGACGGGCACGCGCGTGACGGTGGTGCGCTGGCTCTGAAAGGAGGGGGCCGGGTGTCGGGTGTCGGGGGCCGGTAAAAGATTTTTCTTCCCCGAGACCCGACACCCGGCCCCCTTTTATTCATGCGGGAATTTCATTCACAGATCATCACGGACGAGGCGCAGGTCGGCGCGGCGCGGCGCGCCGTGCAGCGTTACGCCTCCGTGCTCGGGTTCGGCGAGGGTCAGTTGGCCGAGCTGGCTATCATCGTGCAGGAGATCGGCACCAACGCCGTCCGCTATGCGACGCACGGCGGCTGCCTGCACTGGACGACGCCGCACGGCGTCGAAGCGGGGCTCGAGCTTTTCTACGCCGACAAGGGGCCGGGCATCTACGACCTCGACCGCGCCATCCGCGACGGCGTCTCGACGGGCGGGAGCCTCGGCGGGGGGCTCGGCGCGGTGCGCCGCCTGATGGACGAGTTCGACGCCTATTCGAGCGTCAAGGGCACGACGCGCCGCCTCGGCCTCTCGCGGCGCACGACGCACGGGACGGCGCTCATGGGCCGCAAGTGGGTCGCCGCCGCGACGCCCGGCGGCGCGGCGGCGCGGCGCGGGCACGCACAGCGACTCGGCGCGTGGAGCCGCCCGCACCCCGGCGAGGACGAGAACGGCGACGCGTACTTCGTCCGAGAGCATGACGGCGAACTCCTGCTCGCCGTCGTGGACGGCCTCGGGCACGGGCGCGGGGCGCACGAGGCCTCGCGGGCCGCGCTCGAAACGCTCGGGCAGTGGCGCGGCGAGCCCCTAGAAGTGCTGCTGATGGAAGTGCACGACGCCCTGCGCGCGACGCGCGGGGCCGTGATGGCGGCGGTCGTCCTCAACGCGGAGGCCGAGACGCTCCACTACATCGGGGTCGGCAACGTCGAGGTGCGCGTCCTCGGCGCGCACGAGCCCGTCCGTCCCATCCCGGCCAACGGCACGCTCGGCGCGCGCCTCACGCAGGTGCGCGTCTGGCCGTACCGCTGGACGCCGGGCTCGACCATCGTGCTGGCGAGCGACGGCCTCAGCGCGAAGTGGGACCCGAGCGCCTACCCCAACCTGCTTCCGCGCAGCCCGCAACTCCTCGCCGGCGTCCTCCTCCGCGACTTCAGCCGCACCTCGGACGACGCCACCGTCCTCGTCTACCGATAACAGCCGTGAATCGTCAATCGTCAGTCGTCAATCGAGGGTGAGCGGCGGCGGGACTTGAGTGGCGCATCGCGACGCGATAAAGTGATTTTTCCATTCACGATTTACGGCTCTTAGCGATTGACGATTGACGGCTTTTAATCTTATGCAGGGCATCACCTCTACACGACTCGGCGACATCTACGTGCGGCGCGAGGCCGACATCATCAAGGTGCGCGAGCGCGTCCGCCGGCTGACGCGCGAGATGGGCTTCGACGCGACGACGCAGATCAAGATCACGACCGCCATCTCCGAGCTGACGCGTAACATCTACGAGTACGCGCAGGCGGGCGCGATCACGCTCGGCGTGGCCGAACGCGGCGAGGCGCTGACGGGCCTCCACGTCACGGCGCGCGACGACGGCCCCGGCATGGACGAGGCCAAGCTGCGCTCGATCATCCGCGGAACCTACCGCTCGCCCTCAGGGCTCGGCGTCGGACTCATCGGCACGCGCCGGCTGATGGACGAGTTCGACATCGCGTCGAAGCCGGGCGAGGGCACGCGCGTCACGGTCGTCAAGTGGCTCCCTCCCATCGAGGGCTCGGAAGCCCGCCGTCGTGTTGCGGAGCTGCGCGGGTTCGTCGCGACCGAGGAGGACGACTCGCCGCTCGAAGAGCTGGCGCGACAGAACCGCGATCTGGTGCAGGTGCTCGGCGAATTGGAAGAGAAGCGCGAGCAGCTCGAACGCCTCAACGGCCAGCTCGAAGAATCGAACCGCGAGCTGAACGAGGCCAACGCCAAGTTGCGCGAGCTCTCGGAGATGAAGGAAGAATTCCTCGCGCTCACCACGCACGACCTGCGCTCGCCCCTCACGGTCATCAGCGGTGTCATCAACTTCTTCACCTCGGGCCGATTGGGCGACCTCACGCCCGAGCAGAAGAACATGGTCACGATGATGGAGCGCAACACGCAGAATTTGATCGAGCTCGTCAACGACCTGCTCGACGCCTCGAAGCTCGAATCTGGCACGATGCGCCTCGACCTCGCCTCGATAGACCTCGGCGCGCTCGTCCGCGAGCTGCGCGAGGGGATGCTGCCGCTGGCGCGCGAGAAGGAGATCACGCTCGAAGAGAGCATCCCCGCGGATTTTCCGCCGCTCAAGGCCGACCGCGCCAAGCTCCGGCGCATCATCGTCAACCTGCTCTCGAACGCGCTGAAGTTCACGCCGAAGGGCGGGCACGTCGAAGTGATCGCCGCCGACGCGGGCCGCTTCGCGCGCGTCTCGGTCGCGGACAACGGCGTCGGCATTGCGCCCGAAGACACCGAGCGCCTCTTCGACAAGTACGAGCAGGCCCGCACCCGCGCCACGCGCAGCGAGCAGGGCACGGGCCTCGGCCTCTTCATCACGCGCCAGCTCGTCGAGCTGCACGGCGGAACCATCACTGCCCAGTCCGAACCCGGCAAGGGCTCCGTCTTTTCGTTTACGATACCGATTGCAAATGAAGTGATGAGTGATAAGTGATAAGTGATGAGAGAAAGCAAATCTCTCTTACTTATCACTCATCACTTATCACTCATCACTTATCACTCATCACTTTTCTCTTATGCACTATCACCTCATCGGAATCTGCGGGACGGCGATGGCGTCTCTGGCGGGAATGCTTCAGGCGCGGGGCCACCGCGTCACGGGGTCGGACGAGAATGTCTACCCGCCCATGTCCACGATGCTCGAACAATTGGGCATCTCCGTCATGCAGGGGTACAGCGCGGCGCACCTCGACCCCGCGCCGGACTGCGTCGTCGTCGGCAACGCGCTCTCGCGCGGCAACCCCGAGATCGAAGCGACGCTGAACCGCCGCCTTCTCTACCGCTCGCAGGCCGAGACGGTCAAAGAGGAATTCATCCGCGGGCGGCGCTCGCTGGTCGCGGCCGGGACGCACGGCAAGACGACGACGACGAGCATCGCGACGTGGGTCGCGGAGTGCGGCGGCCTGAATCCGGGTTTTCTGGTCGGCGGCGTGGTACAGAATTTCGAGTCGAGCTTTCGCGTCACCGAGAGCGACTATTTCATCATCGAGGGCGACGAATACGACACGGCCTACTTCGACAAGGGGCCGAAGTTCATGCACTACCTGCCCGAGACAGCCATCGTCGGCAACATCGAGTTCGACCACGCCGACATTTATAAAGACCTCGACGCGGTGAAGACGGCCTTCAAGCGGCTCATGAACCTCGTCCCCGGCGAGGGCCGCCTCGTCGCCGGTTGGGACAGCGCGGTCGTGCGCGAGGTCGTCGCCGAGATGGGCGAGAGACTTCACACGCGGCTCGAAACCTTCGGCACTTCCGCGGATGCGATGTGGCAGGCGCGCGACATTGACTACACGTCGGGCGCGCTCACGCGCTTCCGCGTCTTCCGCGAGGGCCGCGAGTGGGGCGCGTTCGAGATGCCGCTCATCGGCGACTTCAACGTGCGCAACTGTCTCGGCGTCGTCGTCGCCGCCGACGCGTGGGGCGTCGAGAGAGGCGCGATAGGGGAGGCGCTCGCCACCTTTAAGAGCGTCAAGCGGCGGATGCAGGTGCGCGGCGAGGAGCGCGGCGTCATCGTCATTGACGACTTCGCGCACCACCCGACCGCCGTGCGCGAGACCTTGCAGGCGCTGCGCGCGCGCTACGCGGGCCGCCGCCTCGTCGCGGTCTTCGAGCCGCGTTCGGCCACCTCCCGCCTCGCCGTCTTCCAGCGCGAGTACGTCGAGGCCTTCCGTCTCGCCGACCATGTGGTCCTGAGCACTGTCTTCGCGCGCGAGCGGGGGAGCGCCTACGGCCAACTGCTCGACACCGAGGCGCTCGCCTCGGAGATCGCCGCTACGGGCGGCCCGCCCGCGCACTGCCTCGACGGCGCGGACTCAATCGTCGGCCACCTCGCGCCCGAGTTGCGCCGCGGCGACGTCGTCGCCGTGATGTCCAACGGCGGCTTCGGCGGCATCCACGAAAAACTGCTCGACACGCTCAGACGCTAAACGGTTTTTCTGTTTTCGGCCCCGGGTCTTCCGCCCCGGCATCCAAATATTTGTACGGACTGAGCAGTCGCCGCCCGCGCCCCGGACGCCCGTCCGAAACCTGTTGGAGCGGTATTTCGTAAACGAAGCTCGCACAGAACGGTTCGCTCGCGCGCCAGCGCCACACATCTCTTCAATTCTTCGGAGTCAAAGAACATGCACAGACTGCTTCTCGCCCTCGGCTTACTACTCTGCCTCGGCCTCCCGCTTCGCGCCCGGCAGACGGATGCGCCGCTCATCATGCGCAACCCGTCGGTGAGCCGAGAGCTCATCGCCTTCGTCTTCGCGGGCGACCTGTGGGTCGTCGGGCGCGAGGGCGGCGACGCGCGCCGCCTGACGACCGGCACCGGCACCGAGACTTCGCCGACCTTCTCGCCCGACGGCAGACTCATCGCCTTCACGGGCGAGTACGACGGCAACGCCGATGTCTACATCGTCGAGGCCGCGGGCGGCGTCCCACGCCGTTTGACCTACCACCCCGGCACGGATTTGGTCGCCGGCTGGACGCCTGATGGCGGCGCGGTGCTTTTCCGCTCGACGCGCGACAGTTCGACCTTCACGCCGCGCCTCTTCACGATGCCGCTTGCGGGCGGCAACCCTTCGGAAGTGCCGCTCCCGCAGGCGTCCGAAGCGAGCTACTCGCCGGACGGGCGGCGACTCGCCTACGTCCCGTACCGACCGCGACGGGGCCGTGACCATCTACTCCTACGACACGCGCACGCGTCGCGTCGCGCAGGCGGTGAAGAACGAGGGGCTCGACATCAAGTCGGCCTCGGCGGGCGACGGCGTTATCGTCTACGAGCAGTTCGGCTCGCTCCACACGCTCGACCTCGCGTCTGGGCGGACGAAGAAGGTTGCGGTGCGCGTCGCCGGCGACCTCCCGTCGGTGCGGCCCCGCTTCGCGCGTGTCGGGCAGAACCTCTCGAACGCCTCTCTCTCGCCGACGGGCGCGCGCGCGCTCTTCGAGGCGCGCGGCGAGATCATCACCGTGCCCGCCGAGAAGGGCGACGCGCGCAACCTGACGAACACGCCGGGCGTGGCCGAGCGCGACCCCGCGTGGTCGCCCGACGGCAAGTGGGTCGCCTACTTCTCGGACGAGTCGGGCGAATACGCCTTGCACCTGCGCCAGCAGACCGGCATGGGCGAGGTGAAGAAAATCTCTCTCGGCGGCTCGCCCTCCTACTTCTACTCGCCCGTCTGGTCGCCCGACTCGAAAAGGGTCGTCTTCACGGACAAGCGCCTCAACCTCTGGTACGTGGACGTGGAGAAAGCTTCGGCCCCGGTGAAGGTTGATGCGAACCTGTATGACAACCCTTTCCGTGTGCTCGACCCTTCGTGGTCGCCCGACTCGCGCTTCATCACCTACACCAAGCAGCTCAAAAACCGGCTCGCGACGGTCTTCATCTACTCGCTCGAAGAGAACAAGACGCGGCAGGTGACGGACAACATGAGCGACGCGCGGTTCGCGCGCTTCGACAAGGACGGGAAGCACCTCTACTTCACGGCCTCGACGAACGCCGGCCCGTCCTCGGGCTGGCTCGACATGTCGAGCTTCGAGCGGCCCGTGACGCGCTCGGCCTACGTCGTCGTCCTGCGCCGAGACCTCCCCTCCCCGCTTGCGCCCGAGAGCGACGAGGAGAAGGTGGCCGAAGAGCAGAAGGCCAACAACCCCGAAGACAAGGACGAGCCGCGCCCCGGCCCGACACCTGCGCCCACGCCCGCACCGCTCTCGGACGAGACGGCGGCGGCGGGGTCCGGCGGAGAAAACGTCACTGAGCCCGGAGGCGCGCCCGATTCCGAGCCGCAGCAGGAGCCTGCGCAGAGCGGCGGCGGCGGCGGGGCGGCGCCGGGCCGCGCCGCGGCGGCGGCGGCCAAAAAGCCCGAGCCGGTGCGTATAGATTTCGACGGCATAGACCAGCGCGTGCTCGCGCTGCCCGTCCCCGCGCGCAACTACGTGTGGATGCTCGCGGGCAAGGCCGGGACGCTCTTCATCCTCGAAGCGTCGAGCGGCCCCGACGCGCAGGGCTTCGTCCTCCACCGCTTCGACCTCCCGAAGCGCAAGGTCGAGAAGGTCACCGAGGGCGTCACGTCCTTCGACCTCTCGGCCAACGGCGAGAAGATGCTCTTGCAGCTCGGCACGGGTGCGGCGTCGCGCTGGCTCGTCGTCCCCGCCGCACAGCCCTTGAAGCCGGGCGAGGGGCAGATCAACACCGCCGCGCTGGAGGTGCGCGTCGAGCCGCGCGCCGAGTGGCGGCAGATGTACCACGAGGCGTGGCGCATCCAGCGCGACTTCTTCTACGACCCCGGCTTCCACGGGCTCGACATCGCCGCCGCCGAGCGGAGGTATGAGCCCTACCTCGAAGGGCTGGCCCACCGCGCCGACCTCAACTACCTCTTGCAGGAGGCGCTCGGCAACATGGTCGTCGGCCACCACAACACGGGCGGCGGCGATAGCCCCGCGCCCCCGACGGTCGCGGGCGGACTGCTCGGGGCCGACTACCGCATCGAGAACGGGCGCTACCGCTTCGCGCGCATCTTCAACGGCGAGAACTGGAACCCGAACCTGCGCGCCCCGCTCACGCAGCCCGGCGTTCAGGTGCGCGAGGGCGAATACCTGCTCGCCGTCAACGGTCGCGAGCTGCGCGCCTCGGACAACATCTACAGCTTCTTCGAGGCCACGGCCAACCGGCAGACGCTCATCAAGGTCGGGCCGCAGGCGGACGGCGCGGGAGCGCGCGAGGTGACGGTCGTCCCCATCCCGAGCGAGTCGGGTCTGCGCAATCTGGCGTGGATCGAGGG
>JAIVJM010000162.1 GCA_020199995.1 Acidobacteriota bacterium
GTTTAAGGATCAACTGAGCCCGCGCAACGTCGTCGGCCTCGTCTTCTGCGTCCTCGGCCTCGTCCTCGTCACGCGCGACTAACCACGATAACCGAATCCTATTTCTGGGACTTCCCGGTGACGTAGCCGACGAGTCCCGTCACGATTGACGTGAGGGTGGCCGTCGCCCATTTGTTCTGCTCAGCGGCAGCCGGACTTGTCAGAACGATGTAGGCGCAGACAGCGAAGGCCGCGGCGATGACGGCGAACGTGACAACATAGAGCGCCAAATCTTTCCAGCGCTTATGGGCAGCCTCAGCTTCCTCGCGGCGAAGACGAGAATTCCTCTCCGTAGGGTCTTCGCGTGACGCAATAGTTAGTCGTCCCTGAAAAAGTCAGGCCGGTTGTAAGCTCGCGGCCGTTTTGAAGAACCACCACAACTTCCGCAAGTTGAAGCCGCAGCCCGTCAGCAGCGCGTTGATGCGGTCACCTTCCTGGCCGAGCAAGTGATTACGTTGCATCCCGTGCTCACCTTTGAGGTGGCCGATCACCGGCTCGATGGCCGAGCGCCGGCGCAAGAGAGCTTTCAGCGTGCGCGTTAGCCGCTTCCGCCCCGAGACGTAGACCGCGACACCTGCCGGGTGATGCGCCGCGCCTTTAAAGCCGCGGTCAACGAAGACTTCCTCCGGCCTCACCTCCGTCGTGCGTTCGACTTGCTTGAGAGCGGGCGCGAGCGTCGCCCCGTCGTAAGGGTTCTCATGCACGGCCGAGATGCCGACCACCCAACTGCTCTTCGACGTGGTGACGACCGCCACCTTACAGCCGAACTCGTAGGGCCGGTGCGCCTTCCCCTTGGCGATGCATTCGACCTCCGGCGCGTGCACGCTGTAGAGCTTCGGCGAGTCATAACGCTGCTGGTGAAGGATGCGCTCACTCCGCTCCAGGAGTGACTTGAGCGCGGGTGCCGGCTTCGGGCACTTGCGCCGGATGTCGCGGATGACGCGCCCCAGGTACTGCCGCAGCCTCTTGGTCTCGCGCCGGGCACGCTTCATCTGCCGGGCGTGCGCGTAGCGCCCCTGGCGCGCCAACGCCTGCTTGCCTAAGCGGACGTAAGTCTGGCGCAGGTCGAGGCCGGCGGCTCTCGCCGCTCTCACCAGGGCGCGTCGCGCTTTGTGATAGAGGCGGGCGTCCGTCGGGAAGGCGACGGCCTTCTCCTGCACGGTCGTGTCGACGTTCACGCGCTTGATCTCGGAGTCGCGCAACGCCTGCTCGCGCTTAGCCGTCGAGAGCGTCTCGGTCAACAGCTTCTCCACCCCCGCGGCGCCGAGTCGACGGCGCCACCGCACGAGCGAGGTCGGGTGGCAGGGCAGCTCGTGCTCGAAGTAAGTGCGGCCGCAGAAGAACTGCCAGTACGGGTTCTCGACGTACTTCTCGACTACCGACTCGTCCGACTCGTCGAAGAGGTACTTGAGGTAGTGGAGCCCGACCATCAGGCGCGTCGGCAAGCCGGGTCGCCCCGTATCTTCGGCGTAGAGCGCGCCGAGGTCGGCCTCGAAGCGGGACCAGTCGATGGCTTCGGCTAACTGATACAGCGGATGCTCGTGAGAAACGAGCAAGGCGAGGCGCACTCGTGAGGGATCAGCCGGGGCTTGTTCAGGGGTTGTCGGCGGACGCATAAATCACCGTGTTTTATCGACTCAGTGACAGAACACGGTGATTCTACACGCCACTTTGCGCACTGCACACCGCGCTTTGCTCAACTTTTATCTCTACTTCTGACTTTTTCAGGGACGACTAGTTAGGGTCAGGTCTTGTCGGCCCGCGAGTTCGTTAAGGTCGAGTTTGCTTTTTTCCATCGGGCTCTGAGTGCTCAGAGCCCGACAATCTCCGTTGTCAGTGGCTGATCTTTTTCGGCTAAGCCCAACTTTAAGCCACGCCGCTTTCCATCAACCGCCACCTCCATCAAGGCAATCGCCTTGCGAAGCACGTCACTTTTAGTCCCTCCCGTCTTGGAAGCAATCTCCTCAAGTAACGTGTTCAACTCTGGAGAGATGTCGAGACTCAAACGCACTTTCTCCTTTTCGATCTTTTTGGACATGCGGATTCATCGGTGCTCCTTAGGGAATGTGAGTTAGTTACTACCACAAGAAAATTAGGGGAATTTTCTTGTGGCCAAGTCAAACGGCGCACAACGGGGGTATTATACGTAATATTTACGTATATTGTAAAGATGAGTGCAGGGTTTTTAGTTGCCGACAAGCCGCTGGCGTCCAGCTATTCGTACTTCCTCCGCCTGCTGCTCCTTCTCCTGTTCCTTCTCTTCCTTCAACAGCGAAGTCTCGTAGCGCACGTCGCCGGTGAGCGTGTCGGCGACGGCCTTCGAGAAGCCGAGGATGGCCGGGCCGAGGACGATGCCGGGGATGCCGAAGGTGTAGACGCCGGCGACCAGGGCGATGAGCATCCAGTAGAAGTTGAAGCGGCGCGCGCTCGCGGCGGCGAGGCGCGGCCGGAGCAGGAGCGACGAGCAGACGGTGATACAGACGCCGACTGAAAAGTAAATTGCCGCGCTCCCGGGCGCGTCGCGGAAGACGAGCAGGTAGACGGCGGCGGGGATGTAGATGAGCCACTCGCCGACGAGCGGGAAGAAGCCGGTCAGGAAGGTGATGATGGCGAGGACGACCGCGAGCGGCACGTCGAAGACGAGGTTGAGGACGAGGATGATGACGGCCTTCAAGGTCTGATCGATGAAGACGGCCTGCAGCGCGCCGCGCAGGGCCGCGCCGATGTTCTTCGAGAGCTGTTCGTAGAACTCTAAGAAGTCGCCGGGCACGCGCACCTTGATGTAGTTCGAGAGCCGGACGCGCTGCGTGAGCACGTAGAAGAGCGTGAAGAAGAAGACCGTGAGCGAGGCGAGGATGAGCGGGGCGCGCTGCCGCAACTCTTCGACCGCCCCGGCCGAGCGCGTCAGCGCCTCGGCGAAGGCG
>JAIVJM010000163.1 GCA_020199995.1 Acidobacteriota bacterium
TCGCGGAGGTCGTGCGCGTCATCACGGACTTAGGTTACCGCGCGCATCCGATGCCGGGCGCGATGCGGACGGCCATCGGCGTCACGGGCAATCAGGGCTCGCTCGACACCACACGTTTCGAGGCGCTGCCCGGCGTGGCCGAGGCCATCCGCGTGACCAAGCCCTTCAAGCTGGTCTCGGTTGACCTGCGGCCCGAGAAGACCGTCGTGCGCGTCGGCGACGCGGAGATTGGCGGAGACGAGCTGGCGATCATCGCGGGCCCCTGCGCCATCGAAAACCGCGAGCAGGCCTTTGCCGTCGCCGAGGCGGTGCGGCGCAGCGGGGCGCGCTTCTTCCGCGGCGGCGCTTTCAAGCCGCGCACCTCGCCCTACGCTTTTCAGGGGCTCGGCGAAGAGGGTTTGAAAATCATGGCCGAGGTGCGCGAGAGATTCGGCCTCAAGATCGTCACCGAGGCGATGGACGAGCGGGGGCTCGAACTCGTCGAACAATACGCCGACGTGATCCAGATCGGCGCGCGCAATATGCAGAATTTTTCTTTGCTGCGCCGCGCGGGGCGCTCGCACCTGCCCGTCCTGCTCAAGCGGGGTTTGGCCGCGATGCTCGACGAGTGGCTCCTCGCCGCCGAGTACGTCATGGCGGAAGGCAACTACAACGTCATTCTCTGCGAGCGCGGTGTCCGCACCTTCGCGCAGCACACGCGTAACACACTCGATCTGGCGGCCATCCCCGCCGTGCGTCGGCTCTCGCACCTGCCCGTGGTGGTAGACCCTTCGCACGGGACGGGGAAGAACTACATGGTGACGCCGCTCGCGCGCGCGGGCGTCGCGGTCGGCGCGGACGGGCTCATCATCGAAGTCCACGACCACCCGGAGCGCGCTCTCTCAGACGGGCCGCAGGCTTTGACGCTCGAACAATACGAGCAACTGGTCGGCGAAGTGCGGGCGATTCACGAGGTCATCGCCCCCGCGCCGGTCGGATAAACACTCCCGGCCGCAAGCCCGCCCGCCCTCACGGTCGAGCTTGCGGCTTTTAAAACTCGCCGAGAAGAATTTGCGGGAGCCGGTTGGTGAAGGCGGAGCGCGGCATGACCCGGTCAACGCCCGCGCTCAGGGCGCGCTCGCGGATTTCCGTCTGGACATGTGAGTAGAAACCGACGAGCGGCACTTGGCGCAGTTGTTCGTCGGCCTTGAGGCGCGCGGCGAGCGCGAAGGGGTCGAGCTTTTCCGCGTGGAGGTCGAGGATGATGAGCGAAGGCACGTCCGCCTTCGCCGTGTCGAAGAGGGCATCGGCGCTCGCGGCGAACTCAACTGTGATGTTCAGTTGCTCCGCCGTCCCGCGAATTTTCGAGGCGAAGAAAATATCCTGAACGGCGGCGAGAACGCGACGATTCATCTATAATCCACCTTCGTTGTCCGCCTCGCGGCGCTCAGGTTTTAACTTCTAACCGGGTGACTTCTTCCTGTGCCAGATGATGCACTCACACGCCGACATTCGGCAACAGCCGGGACACACGGACGGGAGCGCCCCGGAATTGGAGCGCGGCGATTTCTCGAAAGCCGTCGAGGCGTCGGATGCTTCGAGGCTTGTCGTCGCGACCTACAATATTCGTTACGCGGTCGGCTCTCGTCTGATCTCCGGCAGCCTCCTGCGTCGCCTCGGCTTTAAACGCCCCTCCCACCGCCCGCGTCTCGTCGAAGAAAACATTCGACGGGCCGCGCGTGCCTTCGACGACGGAATGCGCATGCCACGCGCCGACCTCATTGCGTTACAGGAAGCCGACCGGAACACGGCGCGTGCGGGGGGACGCCACGTCGCACGCGAGCTGGCAGAGGCGCTCGGCATGAGCTATGTCCGCGCCGCCATACGGACGCCGCGCGTGGAGCAGCCGAAGACACGCCAGTGGTACCTCGACTTTGAAGAGCGCATCGGCATGGGCGAAGAGGGAGACACGGGCGTCGCCCTCCTCAGTCGCGTGCCGCAGTCCGCCGCCGAACGCATCGAGTTGCCATGGTCGGATTGCCCCTGGCGTCCGCGGCTCGCGCTCGCCGCGACCGTCCCTTTCGGCGACGGCGTGCTGCGCGTCTTCAACTCACACATTGACCCGCACGCGGGAGTCTCAGGGCAATTGAAACAGCACGAGGCCGTGCTCGCACGGGCGGACGAAACGAGCGCAGGGGGACCGGTCTTGCTGCTCGGCGATTTCAACACGCTGTCGCGCGAGGCGCGCGAGGCGGCGCGCGGGCTGCTCGAATCCGAGGGCTATTCGACGCCGCTCACGAACGGGGTCGGGACGTGGAGGTCAGGCCCCATCCGTCTCCAAGCCGACTGGATTTTCGTCAGGCGCGCGCGCGTGCTGCGCTGTGGCGTCGCGCGGCGCCTGAGCGTCTCGGACCACTGGCCTGTGTGGG
Source organism: Acidobacteriota bacterium (assembly GCA_020199995.1). GTDB lineage: Bacteria > Acidobacteriota > Blastocatellia > Pyrinomonadales > Pyrinomonadaceae > JAIVJM01. The sequence continues at coordinate 2,409 of JAIVJM010000163.1, forward strand.
CCGAGATCGCGCCGGAAGAGGCTTCAAATTGAGTCCGCACCCGGAGACCATCAGGAGCCGCCAGAATCCACACGTCCATCGCGCGCGGCTCGTGCGAGACGGGCGCGAGAAAGAATTAATCTTCGTCGAAGGCGTCAGGCTCGCCGAAGAGGCCGTCGGCGCGTCCCTCTTGTTTGACTCCGTCCTCTACGCAGAGTCGCTCGCGCGGGACGAGCGCGTCGGCCCATTATTAGAGAAGCTGCACGGCCTTTGCGAGAACGTCCTGCCAATCAGCGAGAGCGTCCTCGAATCCGTCTCAGACGTGAAAAATCCTCAGGGTGTGATCGCGCTCGCGCACCGCCCGCGGACGGGCAGGGAAGTGGTTGAGACTTTCGGTGCGGCGCCACTCGTCGTCATCATGCACCGTGTGAACAACCCGTCGAACGCGGGCGCGATGCTGCGCGTCGCCGAAGCCGCGGGGGCGACCGCCGCCATCTCCACAGAGGCCGCGTCCCGATGCGGGAGACGGTCGAGAGCCTGAACGTCTCGGTCGCGCTCGCCGTCGTGCTCTACGAAGCCGCGCGGCAGAGGGGTTTCCGCGGACACAGATAACACCTCTTCATGAAAGTCCGACTCTCCGTTTGAGCTCGTTTCAGAAATGACTTTGAAAGGGGTGGAGAGCTTTTACCGCTTCCAAAGGGCAAGGACGGAGTTTGTGTTAATGTTTCGTGATGGATGTTTTAATCAGTGTGGACATGGGGGGAAGGTGAATGCGCGCGATGATTCTGGCCGCCGGATACGGCACGCGTCTCTGGCCGCTGACGATTGACAGGGCTAAGCCCGCGATTCCGTTCATGGGGCGTCCGCTGGTCGGCTACGTGGCCGAGTATCTGGCGCGCCACGGCTTCCGCGATGTGGTCGTCAATCTACATCACCGGCCCGAGTCAGTGCGCGCGGCGCTCGGCGACGGGGGTCGCTTCGGCGCGCGGCTGCACTACGTCGAAGAGCCGACCATCCTCGGAACCAGCGGCGCTCTCGACAACGCGCGCGCGCTGCTCGAAGGCGACGCCTTCGTCGTCATCAACGGCAAACTCGCGACCGACATTGACCTCGGCGAAGCCCTCGTGACACACCGCAGGACGGGCGCGCTGGCGACGCTCGTGCTGCGCCGCAACATCGAGCGCGAGCGATACAGCTCCGTCCGCGTGCGCGACGGGCTGGTCGAAGGCTTCGGCGGCTTCCCGGCGTCCGATAACGCCGGCAGCGCGTCCGGCGCTGCACAGAATGGGGAGGGGGAAGGTGCAACGTGTCTGGAAAGTGAAGAAGCGCCTCTGATGTTCACGGGGATTCAAATTCTCGATCCGCGGATTTTCTCTTTCATCCCGCGCGGCGTTTTCTCTCATTCAGTGACAGACGTGTATATCCCCGCTCTGAAGGCGGGCGAGCGCATTGCGGCGCACGTCGCGGGGGGCTACTGGTACGAGCTTTCGACGGTGAAGCGTTATTTGGAGACGAGTCTCGATCTGTTGAAGAGGGAAGCGAGAGACGTGGAAGTGGGCGCGGGCTCGAACGTCGAGGCGGGGGCCGACGTTCGCGAAAGCGTGCTGTGGGAGGACGTCAAGGTCTCGGAAGGTGCGTCCGTGCGCGGGTCTGTGCTGGGGGCAGGCGTGGTCGTCGGGCGCGGCGAGGTTGTAGAAAACGCGGCGGTGGTTCGCGCCGAGCTGGTGCTGGGCGCAGAGCGGCCCGAGAAGGGTCTGGACGGAGAACTCCGCGGGTCAAATTTTGTCGCGCCGCTGCCGGAATGATACAATCGCCGTGAGCTCCATCAACGATTAAATTTGAGACTTGAAGCCTGCGCCCGGCTCTCTTGAAGGCAAACGCCGGGAGCCGTGCCGCTTCCGGCTTTCCGTTCGATGCACCACCCTTCGCAAATCACTGCACATGCTTTCCAGACACCCGCGCGCGAGAGGTTGGCCGCGTATGTGGCGGGCGCGCGGGTCGGTGACGAAGAGATCGTGCCACTCACGCCCGACGCTTCCACGCGCGAATACTTCCGCATCCCCTGGAAGCGCAAGACGGCCATCGTCGCCGTCTACCCGGAGCCTTTCGACCCCGAAATCCATCCCTTCCTAGACGTCACGCGGCTTTTTCAAGAGGCTCAACTGCCCGTCCCGGCCATCTTCGATGTTGATCCTCTAAACGGCATCATCGTGCAGGAAGACTTCGGCGACCGGCAGTTGCGGCGCTTCTTCGAGGCGGCGACGGAAGACGAGCGTGAGGCCCTCGTCGAGCAGGCCATCGGCCTCATCGCTGACATCCAGGGCGCGACGCAGCTCGCCTCCGAGCGCAACTCAATCGCCAGCCGACTCGCCTTCGACGAGGCGAAGCTCTCCTGGGAGCTGGACTTTTTTTTCGAGCACTTCTTCAAGAGTCTCCGCAAAGAGGAGCTGAAGCACGGCGAGGAAGCAGAGTTGCGCGCCGAGTTGAACGACATCGCGGCGGATTTGGCCGCGCGCCCGAGGGTCCTCTGCCACCGCGATTTCCATTCGTCGAACCTGATGGTGGATGCGGAGAAGCGGCTGCGGATTATTGATTATCAGGACGCGCGGATGGGGCCGGCGAGTTACGACCTGGTCTCGCTGCTGCTCGACCGGCAGACCGCGCTCCCGTCGCTGGCCGAAGTACGCGAGCGGCGACTATTTTTTCTCGAAGAGAGGCGCAACCGCGGTCTTGAGGCTCTCGACCCTGATGAATTCGCGTGCGAATTCCGTCTCATGACCGTCCAGCGCTGCCTCAAAGCCGCCGGCACATTCTCTTACCAGACCGCTGTTGCCGGGCGCGGCGAGGTCTACGCGCAATTCATCAAACCAATGTTGCGTGTCGTCGTCCAGGCCACGGAATTGCTCGACCGTTTCCCCGCGCTTCAGGCGACGCTAGGCACGCGCGCCGGAGATATTGGGTGAGGAGGTCGCCAGTCAATTCGTCGAGACAGTGTCGAGAATTTTATCGTGAGGAAAGGCTTGAAGCCGCCGGAGACAGACGTTTGAAAACCCCCCGGCCCGGCGTGTGGCGGAGTCGAAATAAAACATCATGCAGCAGGTCTACAT
>JAIVJM010000328.1 GCA_020199995.1 Acidobacteriota bacterium
GACGAACAGAGACTCGGAGGCGAACCTGCTCCTCATGGACTGAAAGCGCACGCTGTCGGCGAGGAGGCTCGTGCCGTCGCCCCTCAGGCGCTTGAGCGTGAAGGGTTCGGAGCCGATGACGAGACAGTTGCCGATGCGCTTAAAGAGGATGTTGAGTTCGGGGGTCGTCGGCGCTTCCCGGCTCCGGCGACCGCCGCGCGCGCCGCGCATGGCCGGGGCGGGCGGGGCGGACTTCGCCTCGTTGTACATCTTCAACTGCGCGTTGACGAATTTGCGGTACTTCGGCTCGAAGGCGACGGCGTTCTCGATTGTGGGGAACTGGAGCGCGGCGAGGCTCGTGGGGAGCCCGGGGCCGGCGGGCATCAACGTCAACACATAGCGCGCCTCGCCGAGCGCCTCGGCGTTCTCCGTCACGAAGCTGACGAGATCGTTGTACTCCCTCGGCAGCTCGCCCGACAGTCGCAGCGCCGCGAGCGCCGTCTTCAGCTCGGCGTCCTGCGCGAGGCGTCCGAGCTTCCGCACTTCGATAAAGACCCCGTAGGCGTCGGCGGCCAGCAGCGCTTCGACGGGCGCTTCGCCCTCTCGGCGGCGCGCCGCAGCGGCGGACGGCGCGGCGTCGGCGGCGCGCGCCGAAGGGCTGTTTGATCTCGGCGGCGCGTTGGTCGTCGCCGGTCTCGGGCGCGCGGGCGTCGAGGCGCGCCGGCGGCGGCGCTGCGCGTCGGCGGTCGTGAAGAGCGGCAGAAGCAGAAGCGCCGCGAGCAGCAGCGCGGTGAGGCGGGCCGGGTGATTTATTTTCATTGCTTTAGAAAACCGAGACTTGCGGGGAGTGGGAGCTTCAAGTCCCCGCGAAATTATGAACAGGGAGACGGCTTCGGCGCGTGTACGCGGATCGCGCGAGGGATTTTAACGCACATGCATCCAGATGCAAGAGGAAGAAAAAAGGAAAAAGTGAAGAAGTTTAACCCTCCTTACTTTTGCCTTTTACCTTTTTCCTTTTTCCTTCCTGACGGTCTGGCTTCCGCAGGTCATCGCGCTTCAAGTTGACTTCCCGCGCCGGGACGGCGAAACTTCGACTTTCTTCCCCTACTTCTCTTCAAAGTGAGGCAAAGCAACCGATGAAGAAACTTTCTCTCCGTCTCGGCCTGTGCGCGGTCGTGCTCTCAGCCGGCGCGTGCGCCGCGCCCGTTCAGCAGACGGCGACGCCCACGCCGCAGCCGACGCAGACCGCGCAGTCGAACCTTCCCGTGGAGTTGAAGCCCGCGCTCGACTCCGTCACCTCTGACGACCTGCTCCGCCACACGAAGACGCTCTCTTCGGACGAATTCGAGGGGCGCGGCCCCGGCACGCGCGGCGAGGAGTTGTCGGTCAAGTACATCACCGAGCAGTTCCAGCGCCTCGGCCTCAAGCCCGGCAACCCCGACGGAACCTACGTCCAGAAAGTCCCGCTCGCCGGCGTGCAGGCCGCGCCGACCCTCTCGCTGAGCGCCGCGGGCAAACAGACCGACCTCAAGTTCCCCGACGACTACGTCGCCGTCTCGCGCCGCTCCGTGCCCGAAGTCAGGGTCGAGAACTCCGACCTCGTCTTCGTCGGCTACGGCGTGGTCGCGCCCGAGTACGGGTGGGACGACTACAAGGGCGTGGACGTGCGCGGCAAGACCATCGTGATGCTCATCAACGACCCGGCTGTGCCTTTGCCGAACGACCCGTCGAAGCTTGACGACAAGATATTCAAGGGCAACGCGATGACCTACTACGGGCGCTGGACGTACAAGTACGAGATCGCCTCGGAGAGGGGGGCCGCCGCCGCCATCATCGTCCACGAGACCGGCCCCGCCGGATACCCCTACGACGTGGTCAAAGGAAGTTGGGGGCAGGAGAATTTCGACATCCAGTCGCCCGACAAAAACATGAAGCGCGTGGCCGTCGAGTCGTGGATCAATCTTGACCGCGCGAAAGAATTATTCACGTCCGCCGGGCAGGACTTCGACGCGCTCAAGAAGGCCGCCGCGAGCAAAGACTTCAAGCCCGTCGCGCTCAACGCCAAGGCCACCTTCGAGGTCAGGAACACGCTGCGCGAGGTGCAGTCGCAGAACGTCGTCGCCAAGCTCGAAGGCTCCGACCCGAAGCTCAGGGACGAGTACGTCGTCTACACCGCGCACTGGGATCACTTAGGCCGCAACGACAAACTAGAGGGCGACCAGATTTATAATGGCGCGCTCGACAATGCCTCCGGCGCGGCCCAACTGCTCGAACTCGCCGAAGCCTTCACACGGCTGCCCGCGCCGCCCAAACGCTCGATTCTCTTCCTCGCCGTGACCGCCGAGGAGAAGGGGCTGCTCGGCGCGAAGTTCTACGCGACGCACCCGCTCTACCCGCTCAACCGCACGCTCGCCAACATCAACATTGACGGCGCGAATCAGTGGGGCCGCACGCGCGACGTGGTCATCGTCGGCGACGGCAACTCGACCTTGGACGACCTCACGCGCGAGGTCGCGCGGATGCAGGGCCGCGTCGTGACGCCCGACCCCGAACCCGAGAAGGGCTTCTACTACCGCTCCGACCATTTCGAGTTCGCCAAGGAGGGCGTGCCCGCGCTCTATCCGGACACGGGAATGGAGTACGCGGGCAAGCCCGCCGAGTTCGGCAAACAGAAGCGCGAGGAGTACACCAAGAACGACTACCACAAGGTCACGGACGAGGTGAAGCCGGACTGGGACATGTCCGGCGCGGTCGAGGACGCGCAACTGCTCCTCGTCATCGGCCACCGCGTCGCGCAGGGCGACAAGTACCCCGAGTGGAAACCCGGCACCGAGTTCAAGGCCAAACGCGACGCGATGATGTCGAAGCCCGCGGTCGCGCCCGCCTCGATGCCCTGAAGTCGTCGCAAACCCGAAGCTCTCTTTCGCGTCGGGGCGTCGGCCCGGCGAGGTAAAGCCCGCGCCCCTTTCATATG
>JAIVJM010000219.1 GCA_020199995.1 Acidobacteriota bacterium
CTGATTATGCTGGGCGGTGGCTGCTGAGTCTCACGGACAAAGAGGCATTGCGTAAAGCCGGCGTCTTGTCAAAGAACTTTTGGTTACGGGCTTTTGTGCAATAACTTTTGGCTACTCACTTAGTTGCTCCCACAGCCCGCGCAGGCTATCGCCTTCAAGATGGCGCGCAATCTCCGCGACCAATTCCGGCTTGCGCGCGGGTTTTTCCGCAGCGGGCAGCAGGGCCAGATGCCTCTTCAGATCGTCCACCGTCAACCCGTTTAAGGCTTCGACGACCCTTTGCAGTTTTGTCTCTTCTTTATGACGAGGCATCCGATTTTACTTCACAACGTGTCAGGCACGAGCAGATGACGAGTTCGCCAGAAATTCACGGAATACCCGTCGCGCCACGCGCTCCTGTCTATCAAGAAGGACGACATCTTCACACGGCAGGGCATGGTGTACTTCGGTGGCCTCAACTACCTTGATTTTCCGTTCTTAGAAAAAGCCCGCCGATGTCCTTGATAAACTCGTCTGTCTCCACGAGGCCTACGTCCGCACCTTGCGCGTGTTCCCTCAAGCGGATCATCCCCGGAGCATTTTCGCCTGTGAACAGAGCTCGGGCGACTTCCACCGCTTCGGGCATCACCTCGATGCCGGCATACCTGTTCCGCAGCCGTTCCGCCTGCTCAAACTCATCCTCGGTCATCATCGCCCACGTCGTGTAAATGTCGAAGGCGTGATGGCGGCCGAATTCCTTACCCTCATTGTTTATCTGATCTCTCAGGGCGAATAATTTCAGAAGCACGTAAGAGAACGGGTGCGGGATGAAAACTTCAACCCGATCATCCCCTTCACCGACATCCAGGGCGAGCAGGTACTCTTCCACCGTGAGCGCCTCGGGCGTGGTGTGGGCGTGCAGCCCCCTTCCGCCCCGCGGGCTGATGCGGCGCTTATCCATTTTCATGCGCTTCGCGTCTTCGCCGCTTACGGGAGCCGCCAGAAAGTCGAACTTGAGATTTCGCGCCGCGCCGCCGACAACGACCTCGCGGAAAAACTGGTAATTTTCGGCGCCGGGAACCGGAGAAAATCCGAGTTCGTTAAGTGCCTCCCGAATCACCGTTGTCTTGTCTCTATCGGTGATCACCTCTGTGGTGAGGAATACGTCTATGTCCCCGGTCGATCTGGCGATGGGAATCTGCTCCAGGCGTGTTCGGGCGCCAACGCTCTGGATGTAATTGGCTTTGAGCAACAGGCCGTAGCCACCGCCGACGATCAACGGGACGTTCCTCTCTTGCAGCCGTCCGCCAACTGCCGGAGTTGAACCAGTAAGGGGTCATCGTTCATCGCTTCTCATACCTGAAAGTGAGGATGTCGTCTCGCAGTGGCTCGGCGGCCTCTTGCTCCCGCTTCCCGCCTTTGGACAGTTCGAGGTACGCCTGAAGTGGTGAGATGTAAGGGATCGGGCCAAGGTCTCTGCGGTCGAAGTAGACCGTCGGGTCGTCCGTTTCGAGGAGTTCTACGTTCGGGAAACGACCGGTCTCCTCGAATCCGAATTCTCTCAGGAACGGGTCCGCCGCCGAGACATAAAGGCTCACCATGTTGTTGCTGCTCGGCAGGATCACGTAAGGAGCGTTGGGCCGCCGGTAGTTGTCTCTGAGCAGATCAAGCAGGCGCTCGGGTTGTAACAGCCGGATATAGTCATTGCGACCAATCAGCAAATCCTCCTGCAGGGCTTTGAGCACCTTGGATACGGTGGACAGGCTGACATCACCTTTACGCTTGAGGATCTCCTCGCGCACTTCGTTCACCGACTCGTACTTGGGCCGTGAGAGGAACGCCCGCGCGACGATTGAGCTCGCGCCGCGGTATACGTTTTTGATCGGGAGGCTTGTCGGGAACCGGTTCTTCTCACCCGTGCGATAGACGAACCACTCTCCGGGTACGTTCACCACGCCGTTGCCGCACAGGTCCAAACCGCTAACGCCCGCCGCGATTAACCTCTCCAGTGATCCCGGGCCGAGGTACGGCACGATCACCATCGGCAGGAAATCAGAGGTCGTTGCGCTGCAGGCGCGCACTTGCTCTATAGCGCCGACCAGGTAGCTCGGCGCCGATTGGCCTTTGCATTCGACCACGAATTTGCGACGCCGGTTCTCCCACTCCAGGCTTAGCACTAAATCTGGTGACTTCTTTCCGCCGCTGACGAACGACGCTGGGTTAAGGTCTTCGACTTTTACTCTGAGAGGGGGGAACTCTAAGCCTTCCCACACGCGACTTAAGATTTCTTCTTTGGTTAACATTTTTGCAGCGCCTTCTTAATCAAGAAAATACCGCGAAACAGGAAAATGTGCAAATTCTTTCAGTTATTTCCTTGGCAATTATTCCTTTGAATCCGCGTTTTATTGTGGGCTACCCCGCTCAAATTTAACTCTCAGGACAGGAAGTTCTGCGTGGAAGTTGAAATCGCGCTCTGACGTTCGCATCACGCGACGCCTCGGGACTGTCACAACCCCTGCGCGGCTTTGTTCAAAACATCCCAGAGCCTGACGCCGTTGACCTTTTTCGTGTACGGGACCATGTCCTGCTTGAAGTACCACCAGAAATAACCGCCCACATAGTTCGGGTGATTAATTTTCATCCTGTAATACCTGTCGATGAACTCCTTCTTTTTGCCCTTGTTCTTGGTGCCGCTCTCGCCGAAACCGATCTTTGCATGTTTGAAAGTCCCGGCCAGTTCGTCGAAGACCTTCTGCCAGTCAATATTAAAGTTCTTACAGTCGTCCTCGTAGTAGCTGACGAGGACGAAGTCCAGATTGTCCTTAATCTGCTGGGGGATGTGTTTGCGCGCCCAAGTGAACATCTCGTCTTCCTTATTGACCCAGCAGTGCTGGCCGTGCCCGTCGTCGTTGAAGTACAGGGTCAGCGCGACTCTCCTTTTCGGGTCTGCTTTGATGACCTCGTAGGCGGCTGAAATCTTGTCAATCACTAGCTTAGACTCCGCGTCGATGACTCCCGGCGGATCGGGTCTGTCGGTCTTCTCTTTTTTCCTGACCCAGTGCCCGTTCACCTCGTTGCCAATCTCCCAGATGTCCACCCTGTCGCCGAGGAGGTTAAGGTACTCCGCCGTGCGGGCCCGGTACTGCTCGACGCTGTACTGGCCGACATACTGCGAATCGAGCAACTCGCCCATGACATAACTGACCTTATGAATCTCGCTCACGGCCCACTCGTAATTCGTGGCCGGCTCCCACTCGTCGAAAACGATTCTAGTCGTCGGCATGAAATCAAATCTCTCCAAAGACTGGGCAATCTGCTCCAAGTTGTTAACGTCAGTGGCAGTCACGCCGTAAAGAGGGTACTTAATTTCTCGAAGCACAGGTAGTGTCCTGGAATCTATAGTGCGTCAGCACCGCCCAGACGAGCGCCGTCAGGCGTCTGAGACTGTGATGGTTACTGCCTCTTTACGGCCATGCCGGCTGGTCTATTGCCGCTTAGGTTTCCGTGGTCAACGGCAATCACCCCGTTGACGATTACATAGTCAATGCCGTGTGGCGGTGCAAACGGCTGGTCATAATCGGCCCCATCGCGGATTATTTCCAGATCGAAAATCACAATGTCAGCCCATGCCCCCGGCCTCAGCTTCCCGCGATCCCCCAGCTTGAAAATCTCCGCCGCCTGTCCGCTCGCCTTGTAGACAGCTTGGCTCAGGCCGAGCGAACGCTCCCCACGAACGTAGTTGTTGAAGATCCGCGGGAACGTCCCGCAGCCGCGCGGGTGCGGTTTATATAGTATGTCCGGGTCGCGCACGGCGCTGTCGCTGCCGAAAACACAGTATGGATAGTCGATGACTTGAGCAACATCGTCCTCGTCCATGTCAGCGTAAATCGCCTGCGCGCCACCGAGCAGCGATATGTCGATCAAGTTTTCGATCTGTCGGCCGATGTCGGGAGAGGCGACCGGCACATCGGCTAAGGTATGGCCGACCCATTCAGGCCGCCCGGCGGCGAGTCGCACGTGAGTCAGGTCATTCCAACCTTCTTCCCGCAGTCCGGCGAGAATGTCGGCGTGTAGCTGTTGTCTGATTTGAGGGTTCTTACCTGCCTGCCGTAGTCCCGCGCGCCCGTCCTTCACCGCCCAGCCGGGGAGCAGGACATCGGTCGTCGTGCTCGACCGGTTGTAAGGGTAAACATCAATCGTGACGGACTGCCCGGCGGAGCGCGCCGCGTCGAGTAGCTCCAAACGCTTTGACATCGAGTGCCACTCGCTCCGGCCGCTGCTCTTGAAATGCGAGATGTGAATCGGCGCGCCGGAGAGGCGGCCGACTTCGAGGGCCTCACTGATCGCTTCCATCCCCCCGCGCCCTTCGTCGCGAATGTGCGAGACGTAGAGGCCGCTGTTTCGGGCCGCGACTTCCGAAAGCGCGACGACTTCCGCCTGCTCGGCGAATCTGCCGGGGGCGTAGACCAGGCCCGTTGACAATCCGAGTGCGCCGCCGGACATCGCCCGCTCGACGAGCTGCTTCATCCGATTGAGCTCGCCCGTCGTCGGCCGGCGCGACGCGGTGTCCATCACCTCTTGGCGCACACTGTTGTGCCCGATCAGCGTCGCCACATTGATGTAAGATTTGTGCTTTTCGAGGGCGTTAAAGACCGCGGCGATGTCGGTGCGTGACCTGCCGCAGTTGCCGGTGATGATCGTGGTGACGCCTTGGCGGAGGAAGTTCGCGGGTTGGAACGCTCCAGCCGCGGGCAGGTTCGGCTCGACGTGCGTGTGGACATCGATGAATCCGGGGGCGACTATTTTGCCTCTGGCGTCGATGGTCGTTCGCGCCTGCGAGAAGTAGAAGCGCCACGGGCTTAATTCGACGATGCGACCGTCACGCACGCCGATGTTGCAGACACGCGGCTCCGCGCCACTCCCATCCACGACTGTGCCGTGCATAATAAGCAGGTCGAGATGGCGGTACGGCGCGAAGACCCACCACGCGGCCAGCAATACCAGATCGCTGAAAATTACCCCCACGGAGAGGAGAAAGATCGCGCGGCGTGTTGAAAATTTCATCGGAGATTCGCCCGGCGATGGTAAATCGGGTCAGTAACAATAGCTTTCATAAGTCAGTTTTTGAATTTTGGCGTTGAGTTTGTCCAGATCAAAGCCTGGGGCGACGGCGCTGCCCGATGCGGTCTCAAGGGCTAATTTGTATTCGGCAAGCGCGTCGCAAGAGCGGCCCTGCTTGTTTAAGACATCTCCTAGAAGGTTGTGCGCCGACGCCTTACGGTTGTCTATCTCGACGGCGCGACGTAACGCCGTTTCCGCGTTGTATAAATCATTCATCCCGAAGTAGAGCGCTCCCAGATTGAGCCACGGTAAAACCCAGCCGGGCTCAACCTCCGTCGCGCGCCGGTATTGCTCCTTCGCCCGCGTTTTGTCTTTTTCGTTAGCGTTGATGAAGGCGCGTCCGAGCGAGTTGTAGGGCAAAGCCCATGAGGAATCGAGTTGGATGGAACGCTGGAGATCAGAGATGGCTTTGCTGTAGTTCTTTTGCATGAAGGCAAGACGACCGTTCGCGAAATGCTGTCGCGATTCAAAGGCGGGGCGCGGCTCAAGTTCGTTAAGCCACTCGTAGGAGCGCGCGGCCTCACTCCAATCGGCCTCCGCCTCGATCTGATCCTGCTTGAGGCGCATGATGATTTCGTCGCCCCTTTTTTCCAAAGAGGGCGAGACCTTCTTGCCGATCTCCCGCTTGTCCTCCCCACTCAAGCCCGCCGCGCGCTGTTTGAGGTAAACATCGTAGGCACTACTGCCTTCGGGCTTGACCAGTTGGTTCTTCTTAATCTCATCCAGCACAATTTGCCGCGGTGAAGCCTTGGTGAGCAGGAAATATCCGCCCATCGATAAGCCGACTATCAAGGCCACTGCCCCTAGGACGAGGAGCGACTTGTTCCGTCGCGTGCTCGCTGGCGAGGAGGTTTGAAAGGGTTGCTGCGCCATCGGCGAAATCGTCGAGCCGGCCGGCGTGGCGGAAACCGAACCGCTTGGCGGAGTATGCACTGTGTTCCCCCATGCCGGCGTCGCCCTCATCACCATCGTCGGCACAGTGCCGGAGTTGGTGGCAGGCGTTACAGGGGCGGCGAAAGGGGAAGTTGATGAGGTGTAGGCGGGGACGTTTACCTGGGCGGTGACGTGACCGGCAACCGCCGCCGTCAGTTCTTCGGCCAGAGCGCCCGCAGTTTGCGGCCTGTCTTCCCTCCGCTTTTCGAGCGCGTGGCGCGCTACACTTTCGACCGCTTCGGGGATGCTCATGTTGATGGCGCGCAAAGGGGGCGGGGGCTGCGTCACGTAGTTGAACGGCACGGTGCCCGCCAGCATCTCGTACAGGACGACGCCGAGGCTGTAGATGTCGGAGCGCCCGTCGAGTTCCTCGCCGATGCACTGCTCGGGCGACATGTAATGCGGCGTGCCCATCACGCTGCCGGTCTGCGTCATGTTCGTCGCGGCCATGTCCCGTAGCTTCGCGATGCCAAAGTCGAGCACCTTCACACGCAGGTTGTTCCCAACCGCCTGGACAATGATGTTATCGGGCTTGATGTCGCGGTGGATGATCGACTGACGGTGCGCCTCGTCAATCGCCGCGCACGCCTGACGCATCACCTCCGCCGCCGCCGAAGGCGTGAGCGGCCCTTGCCCCCTGATGACGTGGCGCAGGCTCTCGCCTTCGACGAGTTCCATCACGAGATAGACCAGACCGTCGTCGGTCACGCCGAAGTCGTAAATCTGGACGGCGTTCGGGTGCTTGAGGCGGGCGGCGGCCTGCGCCTCGCGGCGGAAGCGTTCGGTCGCGTTCGCGTCGGCGACGTGTTCCGGGTGGAGTATCTTGATCGCCACGGTGTCGCCGATCATCAACCGCTCGGCGCGATAGACGGTGCCCATGCCCCCGGCGGCGATTTTTTCACCGAGGCGGTACTTGCCCTCGATGGCGCGCCCCAACGGCGTGGACTGTTCCGCCCCGGAGCCATTTCCGTCCGCCTGAAAAGCAGGTTGGGACGTGAGCGCGGGAGACGTTGCGGGCGGCTGGAGAATGCCGGACGGCTCCGCACAGGTTGACGGCGCTTCCGCGCCGCAGCCCGCGCAAAAGCGTGCGCCGCTTTTGAGTGTTTCGCCGCATCGTACACAGTTATCGTTCATTTCTTTCCCTCCTAACGGCGTCTCGGCCAGCCAACGTAGCGTCATTCCCGCTCATGGTCATGCAGAAGCAGAAATCGGTGATTTGGCGGATCAGTGCGCCCGCAAAAGTCGCTGGATCATTTCGAGGTAAGACCGCCCCATCTGCGACAACTCTTTGTCGAAGCTGAAAAAGTTGAATTCCTGTTTCTTGCCGCGCGCGTCCGCCACTTTGGTGGCGAGATAGACGGCCACGTTCTTCTTCAGTTGCAGACCGGCGATTTGTACCTGCGTGTAAGGGACTTTGAAGTTCTCGGCCGTGACCTGCCGGCCGCGATACTCGACCTCGCTTTTGCCGAGATGCAGAAAGCCTTCACAGGCATCGTGGCCCTTGACGGGATCAAAGCTCTCGCGCGAGTGGCGACGGACTGGGAGCGCGATGACCTCGCCGCCGGCGAGCGCCTGCGTGAGGTGCTGCTCGGCTTTGGCGTATTCCTGACGGGCGATGTGAGTCAGCCCTACCAGACGGTGGGCCGCTGGGACTCGGGGATCAGCCTCGAATGCATAGCCGGAAAGCAGAAGTACGTTTTCGTAGGCGCTCTGTTTGAAGGCGGCTTCGGCCTGCGCGACCAGCTCGGCGAGGGGCAGGCGTTCGAGCGTGACCGCTCTTTTCAGCATCTCGCCGGGCCCGGTCGTCAGCTCGACCGTGGTCGGGGCATAGCCCAGCGCATCCACCTCGACGCGGTGTGCGCCCGGCGCGAGATGGAGCGGCTCGGAGGTGAGCGGGCGCACGCCCTCTTTGTCAACCCGCACGCGAGCGCTCGCGATGTTTACTCCGACGGTCAGTTGCGCGGGGATCGGCTTAAGCGTTAAAAGGACTTCGCGTTGCGCTTCAGCAGGGCTGACTAGAATGCGGCGGCTGTCGGATTGGTATCCATCTTTGCGCGCCCGCACAAGCAACGCCGGAGTCGTCGCCGTGTATTCCAGCGTCCCCTCCGCGCTACTCCGCCCGACGGACGCGGGCGGGTCGTTGACTAAGACCTCGGCGCCGGGTGGGTTCGTGCGGATGCGCAGCTTGACGGGGCGAATCTTGAGGCTCAGGTTCGCCGGCTCGTTCTCGCCGCAGCCGAGGGTGAAACTGCGGGCGTCCCCCTCGTAGCCCTCCTTGCTGATGGCGATCTTGCGCGTGCCGCGCTGAATATCGTCAAGCCGATACTCGCCCTTGTCGTTCGTCAGTCCGCGCAGCTTGCCGTCAACTCTGACCTCGCAGCCCGGCAGGTCGCACCGGACGAGCACCTCCGCCATTTCACAAGGCGGCGGTCGCGGCACATCATCAACGCGCGGCGTTGTCTGACGACCTCCCGGCGAATTCGGCCTCGGCCTATTTATTACCGGCGGAGGCTTGGGCGGCGGGGTTGGAGTGGGCTTTCGAATTTCGGTGTCCCTGCCCGTTTGGGCGAGCGATGAGACCGCGCAGATGACGGCGATGACTATGGCTTTCAACGCGCGATTCAAGAGCAACTTCATGTGATGTCTCCTATACCGACCCAAGGCTCGCTTTGATCTGCGCCGCAGCTTCAGCGCAACATCCCGTCGGTTTTCAGTTCGGGGTCGTAAGCCAGCAGGGCGCGTTGCGCGTCCGAAGCCTCGGCGCCGCTCTTGTTGCCCGTCAGGAAAAGGAAGCGCAGGTAATCCTCAACCGCCTGCTGCCGGTTCGCGGCGGCCCGCGCCCGCTTGAAGTAGCTCAAGGGCAGGGCGCGCAATTGTGTGGAGGCGTGCGAGCGCGCCTCCGCACGCACGCGGCCAACCATCTCCCCCACGTACGCTTCATCGCTCTGTACGCTGCACGGGGAATTGTTGGCGCTCCGGTCGCCAGGATGCACCTCCTCGCGCTGCTCACACTGGTAGTTGACGTTCGCGCCCAAGGTCTCGGCTGCCTGTGCGCTGCGCGAGATGCTGTCAGTCGCGCGGAAAGACATTCTGAGGTCGCCGCCGACGCGGAACGAGGTGGCGCGGTAGTAGTAGGAGTGGGGTAGTTCGCGAGGCATGGCGTCGCGGCGTGCCCGCATCTGCGCGATCTCGTTTTGGTAGCCGGTGCAGGCGGCCTCGCCGCTCTGCTTCTTGCAGTTGTTGTATAAGTCCTTCTTCTCGTCGATCATCCGATCCCAGTGCTTGCGCTCGGGGTTCTCCTCGTAATAGGTGGATGAGACCGAGCGGGAGGGGCCTTCGCTACGAATGTTGGCCGAAAGCAGATCGCCGTAGAAGATGGCGGTGGGCGATTTGAGCGCGCGGCCCGACTGAATGGCTTGCAGCGACTGCTTCGCCAATCCTTGCTCGAGCACGACGGGCTGCGACAGACCCGACTCAGTTGCGACCGACTCGACAGCGGCCACGAGCTCGTTCATGACGGCAGCGGCGTAGCGGCTGCCGGACTTGTCGTCGAAGACGACGCCGACGCTGACGCGCGTCCGCTCCTCGAAATCGTTGCGCGTCTCGCCGAGCAGGCTGAGCACGTTCGAGTCGTCGGGCGTGTAGCCTTGCGCCGTCTGCAAATAGACGTAGGCCGTGCCTACGTCGCCGCGCCCGACGGCCTTGCGCGCTTCTTCAAGGCAGTAGCCCGAAAGGCTCCGGTTGACCGAGGCGAGCAGCGTGCGGACGGCCTCATCCGGGCACTGATCACTGGCGAGGGTCAACTTTTCGCGCGCCTCACGAAAATCTTTTTTGTTCTGCGCGTTGATCACCTTCACCCCGGCGGGCGCGGGCCTCGCCGACGGGGGCGTCACACCCCTGCCGCGCCGCGCCGGACGCTGCGGCTCCCACGAAGTACGCACAACGGACGCGCCGCCTCCTACCAACTGCCGCGACTCTGCGAGGAGCTGCTGCGCGTACTCGCACTTCGCCCCGTTCAACTCTTTGGCGACCTCGTCATCGCGCGTGCAATCCGAGTCGGCGAGCTGTTTTTCGAGCAGCTCTTTGGCGTCCTTCGGACGACGCTGAAGGCGGAACTTCCCGGAGTCGCGGAGCGCGACTCCGTTGCGCGACTTGCACACGCAGTCGCGCGCGGTGGTCGAGTCGGGCAGGCGGCTCCACGCCAGTGTGCATTCGCTAAGCGCCGCATCGAGCTGTTTGCCGCGCAGCGCCTCCTCGCCCCGGTGGAGGTGTCGCGTGTGGCTCTCCTTGAGCGCGCCTCGGTACATGTCGTTCAGCGTCGGCCAGGTCGAGAGGTAAATTTTGATCGGCTCGGCGGCGCTGATCGCCTCGTCGAACTTGTCGGCTCGGATCAGACCATCAACCTGCGTGCGCACCCCATCCACCTTCTGCTGCGCCTGTTCGACGCTCGCGGTGAGTTGGGTCGTGACGCTGTCGCTGCGCACGGAATGCGCGCGCCCGGCGCGCTGCCGCGCCTTGTCGAGCGCGCCGTAGTCGCCGCCGTTGAACGAGTCGAGGTCGGCGCGCGCGCAGGTGATGAGCGCGTCGCGCATGAACGAGTTAGCCTCGCTTTGCCGGTAGTTACTTGTCTTTTTCAGGTAAGCTTCCCAGAGCGCGACGCTCTTCTCTTCGGCGGCGTGCCTGAAGAGCGTGTCGTTGACGGCCGCGCCTTCGGGCACGAAGTAGATTTTCAGGACATCGCGCGAGGCGAGACTGATCTGACGTTTCTGCTTGCCGTCGCGCGCCTCGCCGGTGAACATCACCGAGTAAAAGGAGGAGAGGGGCTGGTCGGCGTTCTTCTGCGGCTTCGAGTCGTCGGGCAGGACGGGCACGGGCGTCTGACCCTCGACCGAGACGGCATAGAGCACGCCGTCCGCGCCCCACTTGAGCGCGAAGAGGTCTTTCATCTTCGCCTTTCGCGTCTTCTCGTACTCGTCGCGCGAGACGCGTGTGGACTCGCCCGCCGGCGTGACGTTCGACGCCATGCGGATTTCGTCCTTGTTCTTGAGCTTCACGTCCGTGGCGAGTTGGTAGTTCAACTCCGCCGCGCCGTCGCACTGCGCGACCGCCGCGCTGCCCCCTGCCGAGCGCAGGATGATGACGGCCTGCCGCTTTTGCGCGGCGGCCTCGCCCGCGGCGAACAGGCAAAATGACAGCGTCAGGATGTTGAGGGCTGCTTTCTTCAAACCGGGCTTCAAGCCGGTCGTCAAGCTGGTCATCGTTCTTCTCCTCCGTGTGTGCTAATGCCCCGCGGGCGAGGTGAAAACCGTGAGTCGGATGAGACGATCCCCGGGTCGGGGAGGTCGCTCACTGCGGCGTGTCCATGACGCAGCGAAATCCTGTGTACGTATTATTCTTCGTGTCGTCGCGGGCCAGGCCCCCGCGAAATGTGCCCGACACCACTTTCTTGCTACTACCCCAATATCCGCCGCGTATGACTCTGAGATCGCCCTCCTGCTGCTTCGGGAGCCGCCCGCCGGGATAGGCGGCAAGAGGGCTGGCCGTCCACTCCCACGCATTGCCCGCCATGTCGAAGACGCCGAAAGGCGACGCGCCGCCGTCGAACTGTCCGACCTCCGCGGTCTTCCTCCGGGACTGTCCTTCGGCGTCGGCGTTGGCGAGTCCCGCGCGCCAGTCGTCGCCCCACGGGTAACGCCTTCCCTGCGTCCCGCGCGCGGCAAACTCCCACTCCTCTTCGGTCGGTAGCCGTTTGCCTGCCCACCGCGCGTAAGCGTTCGCGTCATCCCAGGTGACGCCGGTGACGGGATGGTGGGCGGCCCCGGGCGGGTAGCTCGCCCCGCTCCAGCCTGTCGGCGCGCGCGCGTAGTTGCTCGCCCGCATGAACTTTGCGTACTCCTCACAAGTCACTTCGTACTTGTCGATGAAAAACGCGCCGACCTTAACGCGGTGCGCCGGGCGTTCGTACTCGTCCCCGCCGTCGTTGCCCATGACGAACTCTCCACCCGGCACGCGCACCATGCCTGTTGGCGGCTGCGACAGGGATTTTGGTTCTTCCTTCGCGACCTTTTTGTCCAGGGCATCGCGTTCTTGCCGCCGGTTAACATCCGTCGGTGATGCGGCTTCTTCGTTCGCATTCGCTCCCGCCTGACCCTGTTTCTTAGTGGTTTCCGGCTGACCCTGCCACAGCCACGCCGTCGTCCCGATCACACCTGCCGCCAGGATGATTGCCGCCGCGATCCCGATCAGAAGTAGAAGCGGCTTCTTCTCATTACCCGCTCCTGCCGTTGTGCTCGCGCCGCCGGCTACCGACGGACGACTGTGTGGGGCAAAGGCTGCGCTCGCCCCGGACGGCGCGCTTAACACAACCGTTGGGGTCGAGCCGCTGTCGCTCGCGCCCGGCGCTGAGGGCGTCCGCCCGGCGACTCTTTCGAGAGTCAAATCTCCGACGGTGTCCGTGCCGGGCTGCGAGCCATATCCTTTCGCTCGCGCGCCGGGCGCGGACTCCCGAGTCTCTTCATCCGCTAACAAATTACCGTTGAGCGAGTCGGCCAGTTCCTGCGCCAGCGCCCCGGCGGTCTGCGGGCGTGCCTCCGGTCTCTTCTCCAGCGCACGCCGGACTGCGGCCTCCGTCGCTGCATTGATCCCGGCCTTCCTTTCCCTAAACGGCGGCGGCGGCTGGTTGACGTGTTGGACGATGACGGCGGTCGAGATCGGAGAGTTGAACGGCACGGCTCCGCACAACATCTCGTAGAGCACGATGCCGACGCTGTAGATGTCCGAACGGCCATCGAGTTCTTCGCCGAGGCACTGTTCCGGCGACATGTAGTGCGGCGTACCGACCACGCTGCCGGTCTGCGTCAGGTTCGTCGCCGCTATGTCGCGCAACTTCGCAACCCCGAAATCGAGCAGCTTGACGCGCAGGCCTCGTGCTGTCCGGCGTACGATGATGTTGTCCGGCTTCACGTCGCGGTGGACGATGTGCGCCTCGTGCGCCTCGTCTAACGCGGCGCAGACTTGCTGCGCGATCTCTATCGCGGTTGCTGGCGCGAGAGACCCCTGAGTCCTGATGACGGCGCGCAGCGACTCCCCATCAACCAACTCCATCACAAGGTAGACGAGGCCGTCCGGCGAGATGCCGAAGTCATAAATCTGGACGGCGTTCGGGTGCTTGAGACGCGCGGCGGCCTGCGCTTCGCGGCGGAACCGCTCCGCCTCGTCGTCTTTGACGAACTCCGATTGCATGATCTTGATCGCGACCGCATCGC
Source organism: Acidobacteriota bacterium (assembly GCA_020199995.1). Lineage (GTDB taxonomy): Bacteria > Acidobacteriota > Blastocatellia > Pyrinomonadales > Pyrinomonadaceae > JAIVJM01. The sequence continues at coordinate 13,299 of JAIVJM010000219.1, forward strand.
CGATCATCAACCGCGTCGCCCGGTAGACCGTGCCCATGCCGCCCGCGCCGACGATCCCGTCGAGCCGGTACTTGCCGTCAATCGTGTGCCCGATGAGCGCGCCTACGATATTGTTTGAGCGTGTGCCCGCGCCGCCCGTGTGCGGCGTGTTGTTCCGCCCGGACTGATCCGCCCCGACCGGCACGGAACCCGTCGGCGTCACCCCCGCGCCGCAGCTAGCGCAGAAGCGCGCGCCGCTTGTAATGGAAACTCCACATCCGGAACAGAACATTAAACTTAACCCTTTACTCACCGATTCACGTAAATGACTTTCAAATCCTTCTCGCCAGTTATTAGCCAATGATCATTTACCTTCGATAGCCACGCCATCTGGCGTACCGCGCCGGATGAATATTTTTCACCCTCGAAGTTCCAAGTTTTGTCGAACGTCGCCGTCGCGAACACACCCGATGGGTCAGGACTAACGGTGATATTGGCGAGTTGCACATCGAGTCTGTAAAAACGCGTGAAGGCGCGCGCGCGATCAGAGCGGACGTAAGCGGAGCTGACGCTGTTGCGGTTGTAATAAGTACTCAGGCTATCCGCGTAATAACTCATGTGCGCGTCAAGATCATGGCCTCTCGTCGCTGTCGCCCAACCTTCCAACGCTGTAATCACTTCGCTCTTGACGAGTGATAGATCAATCGGATTTTGTATTTGTTGCGGCGGAGATGGAGACGGGGTAGGTCTCTGGGCGCGTGAATCACCTCCCGCCACGTTCTGGTTCACCGCTCTACTTTCGCCGGTGTTTCCTGCGTTGGCCGAGGCAACCTTGGCTTTCGTCTCTTCCTTTTCCGTCTTCGCCGCCGACCACAGCATGAATGCGCCAAAGGCGATGAAGAGACCTAACACGAGACCGCCTCCGGCCAGCAGTAAACTGCGGTGCGAGTTTGCCGCAGGCGCGCTCTGGTAGAGCTATGGCGAAGCGCCGACCTGCGGCATCGCTCCGCTTTGCCACGCCGAGTTGCTCATCACGACGGTGGGCATCGTCCCCGAGTTCACATTCGGCGGAGGCGGCGGGGCGGCTTGTTGTGTTGACGGCATTGCCGGGGCGTGGCGTACCAGCGTCGCATCGTTGATCTCATCGGTTAACTCTCGTGCGAGCGCGCCGGCGGTTTGCGGTCTGGACTCACGACGCTTTTGCAGGGCGTGCAGCACGACCGCCTCGACCGCCGCCGGGATGCCCATGTTGATGGCGCGCGGCGGAGTGGGTTGCTGCGTCGCGTGCTGCACGGCGACGGCGGTGGGCGTCGGCGAATTGAAGGGCACCGCGCCGACGAGCATCTCGTAGAGGATGACGCCGACGCTGTAGATGTCCGCGCGGTGGTCAATCTCTTCGCCCATGCACTGCTCCGGCGACATGTAGAAGGGCGTGCCGAGCACGGTGCCCGTCTGCGTCAGGTTGTTCGCCGCGGGCGCGGCGTCGCGCAGCTTGGCGATGCCGAAGTCGAGGACTTTGACGCGCAGGCCCTGCGGCGTCTGCCGCACGATGACGTTGTCTGGCTTCATGTCGCGGTGGACGATGTGCGCCTCATGCGCCTCGTCGAGCGCGGCGCAGATTTGGCGGGTGATCTCGGCGGCGGTGGCGAGCGGCAGTGCGCCGTTCTGCTTGATGATGCCGCGTAAAGATTCGCCCTCGATCAACTCCATCACGAGATACACCAGCCCGTCGTCGGTGATGCCGAAGTCGTAAACCGTGACGACGTTCGGGTGCTTCAGTCGCGCCGCCGCCTGCGCTTCGCGGCGGAAGCGTTCGGCGGACTGCTCGTCCTTGACGAGTTCCGGGTGGAGTATCTTAACCGCGACCGTGTCGCCGATCAGCAGGCGGGCGGCGCGATAGACCGTTCCCATCCCGCCCTTGCCGAGTTCGGCGTCCAGCCGGTACTTGTTCTCAATCGTGCGTCCAATCATCCCGCCTCCCAGGTGTCACGAGGTTGCCGGTTTGTTTTTGGTCATCATCAGGCCGATGACGATTCCCACGACAGCGCCGAGGATCGCGCCGACCACCAGATAGTTGAACGACGCCTGCGCGGTGGAGATCAACAACGAGTCGAGACCCGTGAGGTTCGTGCCGCGTGAGATGACAGTCCCGAAGTCCAACTGGCCGATGAGCGGCGCGGCGGGACGCATCAGAAAGCCGAGTAGTCCCCCGACGAAGACTCCGAGCGCTGCGAGCGGTAGTGCTTTACCCATAATGCGATTCTCCTTTGAAGAGTTAATGATCCTGCGATCAGCTACGGGTACTTATTTCCCGGATTTGGTGTGAGACCTGCGGCGGATGACCCGAGACTGTAGGGTCATGCCGTCCCGCGCCGCGCCCAAACGACTTACGCGGTGAGGGTCGACGTGAGAAGGGTTTTCCATCATCACTATTGCCCTTTATCCACGCCGAAATCGTAGTAAAGATTTCGTGGCGCGAAGGCGTACTCTCCAGGCGGCAGGGGGCTGACCACCTTGACGCGGTATAGCGTGTACTTGACCCCGCCCCCGACAGTCAGTGGTTTCACTTCTTCAAACGTCGTCGCCACAATCGCCTCCTTGCGAAAGCCCATGGACGACCCGGTGATGCCGGCCCTCCCGACTTCCACCTCCCGACGGTCAGATTTCGGATTAAGCTTTATGAGTACGAGTTGGTCTGCGGCATTCACGTCAGACGGGAGACCTAACTCAAACACAGGCGAAGTGTTGGTGATCCGAAGTTGCGCGTGATTGCCGTTAAGGGCGGCTCTGACTTTAACCTTGCCGAACGGGTTCATGATCATCCCACCGGTGCTTCCCCGCGAGTTGGGTTCGCTTCGTTTCATCGGTGTCCGCTTCGCGCCGTCAACCAGCACCACTTCCGTGAGCGACACGCCCGCCCCATCGCCGGCCCCCGGCTGTTCGGAGAACGGGCTGTTAGCATCTCTGTTAGTCGGCGGAGCCGAGGCCGTCGCGGCTTGAGGCTGCAGCATGGCTTCCAAAACCTTCTGGCTGACGCCCTGCTTTTTCAAAAGAATCAGGGCCTGCGGCGAAGTGTCGAAGTCGGTCTGGGATTGCTGGATGGCTAAGACGACGGTGCTTTCGGGCAGGCCGGCCTTGACCATCTCGACCACGTCGGCGTTCGTCATGGAGGTTTTTGCCTGTTGAGCCATGACTACTGAAGACCCCAGAAGCAAGCAGGCAGCAAGTATCAAACCAGTCTGTTTTTTACGCATCTTTGATTTCTCTTCCCCGTGCGGGACGATGATTCTTCCGGAGTGAAGTGCCGGACACCAAGCTCAACGCATATGAGCATCCGGGATGTTTATCCTGATCGAAACCACGTCACTCGCGCGAGTGACCGTCATGTTCTGGAAAGCCTGTCTCATCTGCCGGTCGGACTCCGTTTCATTGCGGGCGGCGGGCAGCCAGGAGGTCGCGCCTTTGAGCAAAGAGAACGCGCCGGAAATGAGACCTGCGGCGCTCTCGTCCTTCATCAAGGCGACGAAACTGACGGGGAATGAGTCGCCGTCATGCGTCATCGAGAAACCCACCCCCCGCGCCAGCCCGACTTTGTCGAGCAGTTTTCCGAGCGGCGCGAAGCTGGTGAGATCCAACAGGAATGAGGCGGCCTTCACCGCCACGTCGCCCGCGTCCTGCGCCGCCTGCGGTAAGGTCATCATCAGGGAGACGGGGTGGCGCGTGGCGGCGGATTGCGCGAGCAGTTTGCGAAAGCGCGGGTCGGTGAGGATGGACTTGGCCGGTGACTGTTCCGTGTCAATCACCGCTTCGATGCCGGCCCGCGTTCCGAGCACGACGAAGCCCGACCTGAGATTGGCAAGAAAGTTGGCCCCCGTCGCGTCGCCGAAAAACTTGTAGCCGCGGTAACTCCCCTCTTCCCAGCCCCCGCACCGATCACCATCGCGCTGCGCGCGTTAGCCGGGGCGTCAATGTCGAGAAAGATCACGAGGTCGGTTACGTCGCCGCTGTCGATTCCGGCATTGGTCATGATGCGTTCGAGGTCGCCGCCCTTGATGGACGCTTTCAAAGGCGCGGAGCGGCGCACCGCTCCCCAATTCATCCTGAGCACGGCGATGCTGCCCGAAGGCACTACGTCCACGGGCGACGCGACGCGCGCGTGACATTCGACCGTTATCGTCAGGACGGTGAGGACGAAAACACCACTCATTGCCGCACGCTTCATAGCCACCTCCACCGAAAATATTCCAGAGCCGGACAGACCATCACTCACAACACGTCCTTGCGCTTGAGCCCCCACATCGTCAGCAGCAGGAACAGGAGGCTGAAACCGGCGAGGGCGGCCATGTCGAGGCCGACGCGCCGGCGATAGGCACTTTTGATTTCACTCTCGGCTTCACCGTCGAGCACGCTCTCGTAAGCGCGCACCGTCATGTTCGTCGGCAGCTGGTCGCGCGCCTCCGCGTCGTCGATGCTGACGGCGTGCGCCAGAGCCTCTATCGCCCAGCGCGCAATCATCAGGTCGCCGCCAATACGCGCTGCGCCCAGCCCGTCGAACTTCTTCACGGGATCGGGCGGCGCGCCCGTCCGTCCCGATGTGGGTTGGTTCCTAGCTTCTTCCGCCCGCTCGTACTCTGCGACGGCCACCGGCTTGTTGGTGCGCAGGTTGACATAGATGTCATCGAGGGGTTTAAGGAACCCGCCGAGCAGCAGTTGAGGAATGAGAATCAACGGCAACACGCTCATGGCCTTCTCCGACGAATTGACGACGGCGGAAAAGAGCAGTCCCATCGAGACCCCGGCGAGCAGCGTGAGATAGAGAATCAAGGTGAGCGACAAAAAGTCGCCGCCGCTCAGGCAGCCCAGCATCACAAGGATACCGACGAACAGGGCGCACTGGATGAGGCCGATGCCGCTCAGGACGGCGAACTTCGACAGCACGTAGGACGGAATCTTGAGGTTGACAAGGCGCTCGCGCGTGTAGATTGGGACCTCCGAGACGATCTCGCGCACGGCGTTGTTGGCCCCGAACCAGATGGCGATGATCGCACCGATGAAGATGGTTTTCGGATCGTTGAGTTTACTGCCCGTGATGAGCGCGAGGATGGCGGCGATGATCGGAGCCTGCGCGAGCAGGAGGAGCGTGTTGCGCCGATCCTTGAGCTTCATCTCGAGGTAACGCTCGGTCAGCGTCAGCCACTGTTTGAACCCGAAGCGGCGTTCCGCGCTGCCGCCCGACGCGCCGCCGCCGGCCCCGCCGCCGACCGGCACGGAGCCGCTCGTGCGCGTCAACTCCTCAGTCTCGGCGATGCGCCCCGCGACATACTTCCGGTGGGTCGGTGAAGCGTTGTAAGCGCGGTTCAGTTCCTCCGGCTCGCGCCCGGCGATGCGCCGGTAAATCTCTCCCGGCTCGCGGCAGCCGAAATATTCGAGGGCTTCGCGCGGCGGCCCGAAGTAGGCGAGCCGCCCGCCCTTGGTGAGGATCGCGACCTGATGCATCTCGTCGAACTTCTCGAACTTGTGCGTTACCATCACGACGATGCGCCCCTCGTCGGCCAGGTGCCGGAACAGCATCATCATGTTCTCCGTCGTCTCTGGGTCTAAGGGCGACGTGGGCTCGTCGAGGAAGATGAAGTTGGGCTTCGTGATGAGTTCGACGGCGAGGCTCAAACGCTTCTGCTGACCGCCGGAGAGTTGGCGAAACTGCGTCGTGCGGTGTTCCTCCAGCCCGACAGTCACGATCACCTCGCTGACAATCCGCTGCAACTCCTGAATCGGCGTCGCTTCGGGCAGGCGCAACTTCGCCGTGTAAAAGAGCGTCCGCTCGACCGTCAACACGTCATGCAGGATGTCGCGTTGCGGGACGTAGCCGATGGAGCGACGCAGGGCGTCGAAGTTCCGGTAGAGGTCGAGGTCGTTGACGAGCACCGCGCCCGTCGTGGCGGGGCGCAGGCCGTTCAAGGCGTCCATCAGCGTGGACTTGCCGCAGCCCGAAGGCCCCATCAGCCCGATGAACTCGCGCGGGTAGAAGGCGAGTGAAACGTCCTTGAGAATCGTCCTTCCGCCGATCTCTTTTGTGATCTGCCGGGCGGTGATGCGGCTGGCGCTCAGGTCGTGGCGGCGGACGCCGCGGCCCTCGACGCGCAGGAGGAAGCCGCCGAGGAAGACGAGATCATGCTGGCTCAAGGCCCGCGCTTCCGTGAGCGGCTCGCCGTTAACGAACGTGCCGTTGGTGCTGCCCGTGTCGGTGATGTTTGGTTGCGCGCCGCCGTTGTAGATCAGGGATGCGTGGTGGCGCGACACGCCGGGCGCGTCCAGGACGATGTCGTTGTCCGGCGCACGCCCGATGGTCAGTATCGACTTTTCAGGGGCCGGCGCATAATGAATTTGTGACGGGGCAAGAGCGACGGGCTGTGAGGCGGAGGGAGTTGCTGAGGGGTGCTGAGTGGCGGGCTTGCTCGTCGCGGCCTTTTGCGCGGCGGTGGTGAAGTCGAATTCGGCGTGGCGGCGCGAGACGACCGCCTGCTCGAGCACGATCTGGCACTCTGCCGCGTCGCGCCCGACTAGCTGTTTCCCACATTCGAGGAAGAACTTTCGATTAGTTAGAGACCCGACTAGCCCTAGCAGGTAGGGTCTCTCGATGGCTCCATGTGTGCCGCTCTGTGTCATGAGTTATCGTCTCTGCGGGCATCTCTCCGTACTACCACTCGACCCGCTTGTAGTCCCCGTCGTTCCACTCGCTCGGGGGCGCGCCCTGATATGGCCCCTGCACGATTCGCCCGTCCGTCTCGACGGTGAGTTGGACTGAATCATTCTTCGTATGCCTCAACTTCAGGACAAACCCCTTGGCGGCGATGGCCCTGCCCGGCAAAACCTGCGGCGGGTTTACCGAACCGCTCCTGTTGAACCTCCCCCATGCGACCGACAGGCTAGTCCTTTGCGCGTACATGCCCCCCATGCTGCCTGCCGTCCGGTATCTGACGACGACGTAAATATCTCCTTTTTCAGCGGGAGGGGTGTAGTTGCGGCTGTCGGCGAACACAACCACGGTCGCAGCGATCAGCGCCGCCACAACAGTCACTAATAGAATCGTCCTTCTCATTTTCTCTTCATCCTTTCTCGGTGTGCGGAATTGACGTGGCCGCTCAAAAGCCGGTGGGTCAACATAGGCACCTACATTTCATTTGCTGTCCTAATCAACCTTCTGCTATCTCCATTCACCCTGTAGCGTGAACCCCGCCCAGAAGTAAGGAGCCTGCCAACGCTTATCGCGTGCCAGTTCAATCTGCGCCGCGCGAAGCGCCGCCGCCGCCGGGAGACCGTCCCTCAGCATTTTGCGGTAGAAGCGCACCATCAGTTCGGCGGTCGCCTTGTCGTCGGTCGCCCACAGGCTGCCGACTACTCGCGGCGCGCCGGCGTACATGAAGCCGCGCGCGAGGCCGACCAGTCCTTCGCCCCTGAACTCTTTGCCGAGCGCCGTGCGGCACGCGCTCAATACGACGAGGTCGGCGGAGAGCTTCAGGTTGAATAGGTCGTGGGCGCGCAGGAATCCGTCCCGGGGTCGCCCGTCGCGGTCGAACATTGAGAGGGCGATGCCGGAGAGTTCCGGGTGTTCGTTGTCGATGACGGCGTGTGTGGCGAAATGCACGATGCGGCTGCCGCCCACCGCAGCACCGGTCGCGGTCTCACGGCTCGCGTCGAAGTCGAGCGCCTGAAGTGTTTCTCCCGTGGGGGCGAGCGCTGCGATTTGCTCCGACTCCCACCTCGTTCTGAACAGGCGCGGTAATACATCCTTAGACTGGCTCCTACCCTCTGCCCCGGGCTGCTCGTATCCCATGCCTTCGGGTTCTGATGATCCGCTGCCGGAGCGCAGCGCGACGTTGGAGATCGATGCCCTATTCGCTTGCCGCGCGTCGAAACGCTCGTCGTCGCGTGAAAAGACGGGGTCGGCGAGAATGGCGATGGACTTTGTCCGC
>JAIVJM010000044.1:0-19085 GCA_020199995.1 Acidobacteriota bacterium
ACGGCAAGCTCTACGTGACGGGCGAGGACGGAGTGACGAGCGTCATCAAGGCCGGGCCGCAGTTTGAGGTGCTGGCCGAAAACAACCTCGACGAATATTGCCTCAGCTCCCCGGCCATCTCCGACGGCCAACTCTTCATCCGCACGTCGAACCACCTTTACATCATCGGCAAGCGCGGCGGTGCTCGCCAAGACAGAGGCTTGCGCTCAGGACTGCGGCTTGAAGTAGAGAACCATCCCGGCACCCGCGGCGGCCAGCACGAAGCCGAGGTAGAGGAGCGGGTTGGGGGCCGTCTTCGGCGGGTGGAGCCACATCGAAAAGAGCACATTGACTAAGGGCGCGCCCGCGAAGACGAGCGGCATGACGTAGGTCGGCAGCCCCCCTGACTTGAACGCGAGGATGATGCAGACCGCGCCAATGGCCCCGAGCGCGCCGCCGATGGTGGCCGCGGTCGCGCCCTTCGTCGTGAAGCCGCCGAGGCCCCCATCCTGCGTCGAGAGCGTGGCGACCGGGACCAGAACTCCGATGAGGAAGTAGGCGACGCCGACGCACAGCAGCGCGCGCATGGGGTTCCCGAGCTGCACCTGTCCCTGATGCAGCACCGGCCCGTAGAGCCCCCACGCGAGCGCCGCGCCGAGGGCGAAAATTATCCAGAGCATAGTTGTTAGCTTTCAGCAGTTAGCTTTTAGCAATCAGCCAAACCGCGAAGTGTGACTTGGATGGTTCAACGACGGCCAGCATACGGCTGAAAGCTAACCGCTCATAGCTAAGAGCCTTAAAACGTCACGCGCAGGCCCAGTTGAATCTGCCTCGAAGAGGTGACGGTCGAGCGGATGCGCCCGAAGGTCGAGAGCGGCCTTTCGTTGTCCGCCGCGCCGACGAAGGCGGTGAGCGCGGGCGGCGCGAAGTTCGCGCGGTTGAAGAGATTGAAGGCCTCGACGCGCAACTGGATGGTGGTGCGCTCGCCGAGGCGTGCCCAGCGCGTGTTCTTGACCGCCGAGAGGTCGAAGGTGCGCAGGTTCGGGCCGATGAAGGTTCCGCGCCCGAGCGTGCCGAGCGTCCCGGCGGGCTGGAGGACGAAGGCTTCGGGGACGAAGTAGCCGTCGGGGCTGCCCGTCACCGCCGACTCAAATGTGTAGCCGGGCGCGAGGCTCGCGCGGTCGAGCCCGATGCCGGGGCCGATGGAGGGCGACCACTGCGAGCGCGAGCGGTTGTTCTGCACGAAGACGGTGAGGGGATTGCCGCTGCGCGCCTGCCCGATGCCGGAGAGCTGCCAGCCGTCGAGAAGTTTTCCCGCCACCCCATTCATGTCTTGCGCGAAGGGGACGACCCACGTGAAGTTGACGACCCAGTTGTGCTTGGCGTGGTAATCCGAGAGTCCCTTGTTGTAGTTGAGTCGCGGAAATTCCGGCATCGCCGAGGTCGTCCCGTTCGTCGCGTCGGAGAAGAATGTCGAGGCCTGCGTCGTGTCTATGTTGCGCGAGAAGGTGTAGGACGACTGCGCGCTGAGGCCACGCGTGAAGCGCTTGCGCACCTCGAAGATGAGAGCGTTGTACCACGAGTTGCCGTCGCTGCTTTTGAGCTCGATGGTCGAAAACGCGGTGTTCGGGCGGGGGCGTCCGGCTGGGAAGAAAGGCGTGCCGTCGTCGCGGATGACGGGCACGGTGATGTTGACATCGCCGCTCCGCAGGAGATGGACGCCGCGCGAGCCCGCGTAGCCGACGGTCATCACCGTGTCGAACCACAGCTCGCGCTGGACGTTCAGGTTCCAGACTTGCTGGTACGGGTTATCGAGGGCGTACTGCACGGGCCGGATCGAGATCGAGCCGCGGAAGTTCGGGACGGGGAAGGTCGGGTTGGCGACCACGGGACGCGGCGTCGCCGGGGGATTCGTCACCGTCACGATCAGGTTCTGCTGGTTGTTGGTGTTGAAGTAGACGCCGTAGCCGCCGCGCACCGAAGTCTTCCCGTCGCCTCGAACGTCCCACGCGAAGCCGACGCGCGGCGAGAAATTCCTGTGCGTCGGATTCTGATAAAGCTGCCCTGTGGTCGGGACGCGGTCGCTCAAGTTCGGGAGCGCCGAGTCGCGCCCGTAGATGTCTATGGGCATCGTCGTGAACTCGTAGCGGAGGCCGGCATTGAGGCTCAGGCGCGAGTTGACGCGCATCGTGTCCTGCGCGTAGAAGCCGAGGAGGGTGAAGCGCCAGTAGCGGTCGAGCGCGCCGTCAGGCGTGAGCCCGATGAAGCGCGCCGGCGTGCCCGTGACGAACTGGCGGAGGCCGGCGAAGGTAAAGACGCCGGCCCCAAAGGTCGGATTGACCATATTGTCCTGATAACGTTCGGCGAGCGCGCCGGCCTTGAAGAGATGACGACCGCGGCTGTGGACGAGGCCGTGCTCGAAGGTGAAGACGTTCTGCGTGAGCCGGAGGTTGCCGGAGGTCTGTGGGCCGAAGCGCGGGAAGCCGCCGATGTCTATATTGCCGATGGTGGCTTGGCCGGGCACAAAGGGCTGCAGGCTCTGCGTCGTGTTCGCCGTGACGTTCTGCCCGATGTGCGTGCGACCGAAACCGAAGCGGAAGGTGTTGAGCGTGGTGGGCGAGAGCGTCTGCCGGTACTCGGCGGTGAGGAACTGGTTGCGCGAGAGGAATGAGCGTGGGAACTGCGGGTAGTCGGTCGGGAGTTCCTGCGCGGCGTCGTCGAAGGTGTAGCGCGCGAAGAACTGGTCGCGGTCGCTGCGGTTGTAGTCCACCCGCCCCTGAAAGAAATTCTGATCCACCTGCTGTTTGAAGTTGAAGACGTGCGAGGCGAGGTTGCCGACGACGCGCGAAGGCCCCGTGTTCGGGAGCGGATACTCGTCGAGGTACGGCCTGATCGCGGGGTTCACCGCGACGGTCTCGCGAATGACGCTCGCTTCGGGGCAGGTCTGCCCCGAGGCGGGCGTGACGGCGCAACGCGTCAGAATCCCCTGCCGCGCGTCGAGGTCAGGGACGAAGGTACGGATCGAGCGCCCGAGGTTCTCCCTGAGCGCCTCGTAGCCGCCGAAGAAAAAGAGCTTGTCCTGTTTGAGGGGGCCGCCGAAGCTCGCGCCGAACTGGTTGCGCCTGAACTCGGGTTTCGCGGCGGGGTCGAAAAAGTTGCGCGCGTCGAAACGGTCGTTGCGGTGGAACTCGTAGAGCGAGCCGTGGAAGACGTTGGTGCCCGACTTACTGATGGCGTTGATCTGCCCGCCGGAGTTGCGCCCGAACTCGGCGCTGTAGGCGTTGGTCTCGACGCGGAACTCGCGGATCGTCTCGACGCCGAGCACAGTCCCGGCGGCGCTTCCCGCCGGCCCGTTGGTGAAGTCGTTCTGCGGCGTGCCGTCCAAGAGGTAGACGTTCGAGCGCGGGTCCTGCCCGTTGATGCTGATGCCTGTGCCGTGCGCGACGACCGAGCCGGTGTCGCGGTGCGGGTAGGCGACGACGCCGGGTTGCAGCAGCGCGAGGTCTGTGTAGTTTCGGCCGTTTAAGGGCAGCTCGCGGATGGCCCGCTCGCCGACGAGATAGCTCAGCTCGGGCGTCTCGGTGTTGACGAGCGCCGCCTCGTCAGTGACGGTGACGGTCTCTTCGAGGCTCGTCACCGCCATGGGGATGTTAAGTGTCGCCGTCTCGTTGACCGTGAGGACTATACGCGCGTAGACGTAATGCTTGAAGCCGCTCTTTTCGGCGCGCACTTCGTAGGCCCCGACGGGCAGCGAAGGGAAGATGTAGCGCCCCTCGTCGTCGCTCACGACATCGCGCACGAGTCCCGTCTCGAGATTTTTGGCGCGAACCTGCGCGCCTCCGATGAACGCGCCGTCGGCGTCGCGCACGTCGCCCGTGAGCGTGCTTGTGGTCTGCGCGCGGGCCGTGGCGGAGAGTACGAAAATCAGGAGGATAACCGCGGCGATGGATTTCCCGGCGGGCGGCGGGGTAAAGAGCTTGAAGCGCATGACTGTTATGATTAACTCCGGGTGAAAACTTCGGGGAAGACTTCGGACGGATTCTAACAACCCCCTACGAACTTGTGTAGAAATTCGCCCCACCTTTTTACGTTAATTGACGCCGCGCGGTTTTCTTTTACAGCTTATTTACAACAACTACGGCGTTTTAGGCCATAATCGCCGACGCCGAAACAATCCGGGCACCAAGTCCGTTTGAGTCTCTGCCCGTCCGAATACTTCCGAGGAGAAATTAATCTTGAAGCCTTCATACCCCGCCGCACTTCTACTCCTGCTGCTCTTCGTCTCTTCCGCCACCGCGCAGACGCATCGCGGCTCGATTCGCGGAACCGTCACCGACCCGAACGGGGCGGTCGTCCCCGGAGCCTCGGTCAGACTCGTCAATCAGGAGACGAGCGAAACGAGAGCGGCTGTCAGCGGCGGTGAAGGCGAATACACGCTGTCTTCACTCCCGCCCGGCCCGTACAGTCTGGAAGTCGAAGCGCGGGGTTTCCCCAGATTTAGACAGATGGTCGTGCTCAAGGTCAATCAGGAACTCAGGGCCGACCCCGGGTTGGCGGCCCCGACGATTGATTCCGTAGACATTGACGTTCCTTCGCCCGACGAGTTGAAGAAAGACTCGGCCTCTCTCGGCACGGTGATAGACAACCGGAAGGTCGAGGGGCTGCCGCTCGACGGGCGCAACTTCTTCGAGTTGGCGCTGCTCGTCCCCGGAGCCCAGCCCGCCGCGCAAGGGTCGGCGGGCTCGGCCCGCGGCGACTTCGCCTTCAGCGTCAACGGCGCGCGCGAGGACTCGAACAACTTTCTGCTCGACGGCGTCTACAACGTTGACCCGAAGCTCAACACGTTCGGCGTGCGCCCGCCCGTGGACGCCATCCGCGAGTTCGAGACGCTGACCTCGACCTACGACGCCGCCTTCGGGCGCAGCGCCGGCGCGCAGGTCAACGTCGTCTTGAAGTCCGGGACGAACGCCTTCCGCGGCTCGCTCTACGAGTTCCACCGCAACGGCGCGCTCGACGCGCGCAACTACTTCGCGCCCGCATCGGAGCCCGCGCCAGAATACGTCCGCAACCAGTTCGGATTTTCGTTGGGTGGCCCCATCGTCAAAAACAGAACCTTCTTCTTCGCGGACTACGAGGGCACGCGCTCGCGCGAAGGCGTCACGCGCGTCACCAACGTCCCGACCTTAGCCGAGCGCGCGGGCGATTTCTCGCAGAGCTTCTTCGGCGTCCCCGTAGACCCTGCGACGGGACGGCCCTTCCCCGGCGGGCGGATACCCGTCGAGCGGCAGAGCGCGATAGGGCGGGCCATCGCCGCGCTCTATCCCGCGCCGAACCGCTCGACGCCCTTCCAGAATTTCGTCTCGTCGCCCACGCAACGCGACCGCAACGACCACTTCGACGTGCGCGTTGACCACACGCTCTCGGACGCTTCGACCTTCGTCTTCCGCTACAGCTTCGGCGACCGGAAACTCTTCGAGCCTTTCTCGGGCGCGGGCTTCTCGGTCGTGCCCGGCTTCGGCGACGACGTGACGCGCCGCAGCCAGAACGCGTTGATCGGCGCGACGTACGTCTTCACGCCCGCCCTCGTCAACGACCTCCGCTTCGCCTTCAGCCGCGTCGCCACGGCAGTGAAACAGGAGGGCGCGGGCACGAGCATCAACCGTCAGGTCGGTCTGCCGGAACTGTCAAGCAATCCGAGGGACTTCGGGCTCAGCTTCATCACCCTCACCGGCTTCTCGCCGCTCGGACACGAGGGCAACAACCCGCAGAACTCGGTGACGAACACCTTCCAGCTTCTCGACACGGCGACTTACGTGCGCGGCAATCATCTGCTCAAGTTCGGCGCGGACATCCGCGCCGTGCAGCAGAATGCCTTTCGCGACATCGAATCCAGAGGCCGCATCCAGTTCTCGCCCTTCGCGCAGATCACCTTCAACGCGCTCGGTGATTTGCTGCTCGGCTTCCCGCTTTTGACGGGCGGCGCGCGCGTGGACAACCCGCAGCACCTGCGCGGCGAAAGCTTCAACTTCTTCGCCAACGACAGCATCCGCCTGACGCCGCGCCTGACCCTCTCGGCGGGCCTGCGCTACGAGTACAACTCGCCTTCGGTTGATTCGGAAGACCGCGCCAACATCTACGACCCCGCGACGCGCTCGCTCGTCGCGGTCGGCACGAACGGCGTCCCGCGCAGCGGTTACGAGGCAGACCGGAACAACTTCGCGCCGCGCATCGGAGTGGCGTGGACGCCCGGCGCGGCGGGCGAGACTGTCTTACGCGCGGGCTACGGCATCTACTATGACCAGTCGCCGCTCGCGCCGGGCGAGGCGCTCTACTTCAACAAGCCATACTTCGACTTCAACCTCTTCTTCTCGCTCGGCCCGTTCCTGCCCCTCACGCTTGATAATCCTTTCCCCTCGTTCTTCCCCCTCGCGCTGCCCGACTCGGCGCTCGCCATCCAGCGCGATTTGCGCACGCCCTACATGCAGCACTGGAACGTGAACGTGCAGCGGGCGCTGGGCCGCAGCCGCGTCTTCGAGATCGCCTACGTCGGGTCGAAGGGGACCAAGCTTCTGTCGGCGCGCGACATCAACCAGCCGCAGCCGGGCATCCTGCCGCCGGGGCTCCCCTTCGTCCCCCGGCCCGTGCCGCAGTTCGACGACATCAACGTCCTCGAGTCGCGCGCGAGTTCGAGCTATCACAGCCTGCAGGCGAGGTTCGAGCAGCGGCTCGACTTCGGGCTCTCCGTGCTCTCGTCCTACACGTGGGCGAAGTCAATTGACGACGCGTCGAACTTCTTTACGAGCGCGGGCGACCCGAACTTCCCGCAGAACAGCTACGACCTGAGGGCCGAGCGCGGGCGCTCGAACTTCGACGCGCGCCACCGCCTCTCGGTGAGCTACGCCTACGACCTGCCGTTCGGCAAAGGGCGCGAGTACCTCGCGGGCGGCGGCTGGCTCTCGACCGTCCTCGGCGGCTGGCAGACCTTCGGCATCGTCACGCTCCAGACGGGACGGCCCTTCACGGTGGCTTTGCTGTCCGAGATAGACAACAGCGGGACGGGCCGCTCTTCGCTCGGCTTCGGGGCAAACGACCGCCCGAATGTCGTCGGGAATCCGGCGCTCTCGAACCGCACGCCGGAGCGTTGGTTCGACACCTCGGCCTTCGCCTTCCCCGCGCCGGGCACTTTCGGCAACGCGGGCCGAAACATCCTCGAAGGGCCGGGCACGCAGAACGTCAACGCGTCGCTCGTCAAGAACACGGCTCTCTCCGAGCGCTTCAACCTGCAACTGCGCGCCGAGGTCTTCAACCTCTTCAACCACCCGAATTTCAACATGCCCGACAACTTCCTCGGCGCGCCGACCTTCGGGCGCATCACCTCGGCGCGCGACCCGCGCCACGTCCAGTTCGGAGCGAAGCTGGTGTTCTGAAAAGCAGTGAGCAGTGAGCAGTAAGCAGTGAGCAGTTTTCGAGGTCTTCATTTGAAATCTCAAATCTCGAATTTTCGATTGCTCTGACTGTCTACTGCCTTTTCCTAAGCGGAATTGTTATGAAGAAGATTTTAGAGATGACCGGCTTAATCTCTCTGCTCGCGCTGAGCATGGCGGGGTGCGTCGCGCGTGCGACGGTGCAGACCGTTGGTGATTCGTCCACGACGGTCAGCGCGCCGCCGCCGCCGCCGACGGAGGCCGCAACACCCGCGACTGTCGCAACGCCGGGCGTGCCGGAGAGTGTCGGCGCGGCGGACAGTCCTTCGGGCGCGACGGAGTTGAAGTCGTCTGTGCCGTCCGTGGGGGCCGTGAGCTGGCCGCAGTGGCGCGGGCCGAACCGCGACGGGTACGTCGGCGGCGTCAGCGCGCCGCGAGTCTGGCCAAAGGCTTTGAAGGAAGAATGGAAGGTTCCGGTCGGCGTGGGCCACGCGTCGCCGCTTGTGTCGGAGGGTCGCGTCTACGTCTTCGCACGGCGGGGCGAGACGGAAGTCCTGACGTGTCTCGACGCAGTGACCGGGAAAGAGTTGTGGCAGAGCGCGCCGCACGCGGTCGCCTACGAGATGAACCCGGCGGCGCGCGATCACGGCAAGGGGCCGAAGTCCACGCCGGTCGCGGCGGGCGGAAAAATCTTCACGCTCGGCATCAGCGGCCATCTCTCGGCGCACGACGCGCGCACGGGCAGGCTCGCGTGGCGGAAAGATTTTTCCAAACAGTACCCGAGCACCTCACCGCTCTACGGGACTTCGATGTCGCCCGTCGTCGAGAAGAACCTGCTCATCGCGCACGTCGGCGGGCACGACCGCGGCGCGCTCACGGCCTTCGACACCGAGACGGGCGCGGTGAGGTGGGCTTACGAAGCGGACGGCCCGGCCTACTCTTCGCCCATCGTCGTCACGCTCGCGGGCGAGCGGCAGGTGGTCACGTTCACGCAGAAGGAGTTGGTCGGAGTCAGTGCGGCGACCGGCAAGCTGCTCTGGAAGCTGCCCGCCAAAACCACGTATGACGCCAACTCTGTTACGCCCGTCGCCTACAAAGACACGATTATCTTCTCGTCCGAAGGGCAGGGGATCGTGGCTGTCCGTCCTGTCAAACAGGGAGCGGGCTTCGCGGCGCAAGAGGTCTGGCGCAACGCGGAGAACGAGCTTTTCATGAACTCGCCCGTCTTGCAGGGCAATCTTCTCTTCGGGATGTCCGCGCGCAAGAAGGGGCAGTTCTTTTGTCTTGACGCCGACACGGGGAAGACGCTCTGGCAGAGCCCGGGGCGCGCGGGCGAGAACGCCGCCATGCTCAACTTCGCGGGGACTCTCTTGCTGCTCACCAACGACGCCACACTCTTCGTTCTTCCCGCGAGCGCGAAGGAGTACGCGCCCGTCGCGCAGTACACGGTGGCGAACTCGCCGACGTGGGCGCACCCCGTAGTCGTCTCCGGCACACGCCTCCTCATCAAGGACGAGACGACGCTCGCCTCGCTGGCGATTTCGTCGAACTAGTGCGGGCCTTCAAAAGGGTTGCAGACCTCGCGGGTCGAATTGATTTCCGACGGAGGTTTTATTCATCATTCATCATTCCGCATTCATCATTTTCCTTCAGTCCGTCAGCTTGTAGCAGGCCATCTGCGTCTCGTTGCGGACGAGAAGGCGACCGTCGGCGATGGCGGGGACGTTCCAGGTCTTGCCTTCAAGGGCCGGGAAGCGCGCGACCTCGGTGTGCTGCGCTGGCGTCGGCCTGACGAAGACGACCTCGCCCTCTTCAGTCGTCACGACCAGCATCCCCCCGGCGAGCACGACCTGCCCGTAGCCGTAACGCCCGCCTTTCCATTTGCGCTCGCCCGTCGCCACATCCACGCACGTCATGATCCCTTCGTCGAGCCCGTAGACGTGCCCCTCGTGCAGCACTGAGCTGTTGAACTTGTTCTTCATCGAGCCGTTCTCCCAGACGGCGCGGGCCGCAAGCGCCTGTCCGGAGGCGGCGACTTCGACGAGCGAAGCGCCCTTGCCGTAACCGGCGGAGATGAAGAAGCGGTTCGGCGAGACGACGATGGGCTGCGAGATGTTGATGCCCGCCGAGTTGGCCCACGGGTGCTCCCACAGCACCGAGCCGTTTTCGGGGGCGAGGCCGACGATGCGGCGCGCCGTGACGGCGAGAATCTGCCGCCGCCCCGCCAGCGTCACGAGCATCGGCGAAGTGTACGAAGCCTCGTCGCCCAGAACCCTCCAGACGGGCGCGCCGGTCATCTTGTTATAGGCGACGACTGATTTGCCCGAAGTGCCGCCCGGCTGCACGATCACCTTGTCGTCCACGACGAGCGGCGATGCGGCCATGCCCCACTGAATGTTCGACGCGCCGTTGTCCGTCAGAATGTTCTTCGACCACAGAGGCCGCCCAGACTTCGCGTCCAGACAACGCAGCTCGCCCGTCCCGCCGAGCGCGTAGAGCCGGCCCGCGTCCCACGTCGGCGTGGCGCGGGGGCCGTCGCCGGTGGATTCCCTGAACTGCGCGTTCCACGCGTGCGTCCAAAGCTCGCGGCCCGTCTCCATCTGATAGGCGACGACGACTTCCTGCGCGCGCCTCTGCTCGATGGTGTAAGCCACGCCGTCGGCGACGACGAAAGAGGCGTAGCCTCCGCCCACGGGCTGCTTCCAGAGCAGCGGGAGCCCCGCCCCCAGATTCGCTTTCAAAGTCACCTCGGCGTAGCGCCCGTCACGGACGGGGCCGCGGAAGTTCGTCCAGTAATTCCGCCGCCCGCCGCCCGCCGGAGCCTGCGCGCCCCCTAGCGCGGCGGCGTTCGGGTCGGAAGACGGCTGGCCGTCAACGGCGGCGCTCGCGGCTTGCTGTGCCGGGTCGCCTGCCGCGCCCGGCGCGTCGGGCGGCGTTTGCACGCCGGGCGTCTGAGACTCCGGCCCCTGCGCGCCGGTCGCGGCCAGCTTCTGCTGCGCGCGGTGTTGTTCGAGCGCCGCGTAGCGGTCTTCGCCCGCGCCGAAGATGAGATAGAGATACCCCGCGCCGAGCGCGACGAGCATCACGGAGGCGAGCGCCTTGAGCGGCAGGTCAAAGTCGCGCCGCATCCAGACGAGCGCGAGCCCTATCGGCGGCAGGACGATTGCCGTGACCAGAAGCACCGGCCACGAACGATACCAGACGGTCGGCTTCGAGACTTCATCGAACATAAGTGACGTTCCTTTAAGAGCCGGAATGAAGATTTGCCACAGAGAGACAGAGAAAATCAAAGATGATGTTTTGAGGGAGAGTTGAACGGAAGGAGCGCGCCTTGACGCTGAGGCGAGGTGAAAGGAACTGCTCAACCCTCTCCCAACCAGACCTTCTTCTTTTTTTTCTCTCTGTGTCTCTGTGCCTCTGTGGCTAAGTTTTGGTTTTCGCTTTCGGCGCGGGGGCTTCGCCGAGGCCGAAGAGGTGGTTGATGCCGCGGACGATGAGCAGGGCGAGGCGGTGAACGCGCCGCCCTTGCCCGCGATGCGCTCCTGATAGACGCGCTCGCCCGTTTTCGCGTCGTAGGCCGTGACGACGCCCTGATTCGAGACCGTGTAGAGGTGGTCGCCGTAGACCACGGGCGTCGGCATGTATGGGCCGCCGCGCTTCTTGCTCCACGCGATAAAGTCGCCCGTCTCCTTGCCGTCCTTCAGAGAGATGTCGCCTGTGCCTCCCGGTCGGATGGCATAGATGGGCTGGATGGGCGCGTAGCCGCTGGTGACATAGATGAGGTCGTGCGCGATGACGGGCGTCGGCGTCGTGATCTCGGAGTTGGGCGCGAGCCACCACAAAAGCTTCCCCGTCGCGGGGTCATAGCCGCGGATGGCCTTCGTCCCGTTGGTGACTACTTCGGCGCGCGTCTTGCCCTCGTAAACTGTGGGCGTGCCCCAGCCCGGTATCTCTTCGCGCGGCGTCATCCAGAGACGCTTGCCCGTCTTCAAGTCGTAGGCCGCGATGAAGGAGTCCTTCTGGAGGTCGGCCTGCACAATGACCATCCCGCGGTAGATGACGGGCGAGCTGGCGTATTCCCACTGGTAGTCAGGGTCGTAGAACCATCCGGCGTCGAGCGTGCCGAGGTCCTGCTTCCACAGAAGCTTCCCCGCGGCGTCGTAGGCGTACATCCCTTCCGAGCCGAAGAGCGCGACGATGGTGCGCCCATCGGTCGCGGGGGTCGAGGAGGCGTGCGTCGCCTTCGGATGGCGTTTCACTTTTGGCAGTCCCTCGTAGGCGACGCGCTCCCAGAGGATTTTGCCCGTCGTCTTGTCGAGGCAGTAGACCTTCCACGTGTGCTTCGGGTCATCCTTGACGGGCGCGACGTCGCCGTAGAGTCCGAAGCGCGTCTCGGGCTTGGGGTCGCTGCTGACGGCGGTCGTCAGGAAGACCTTGTTGCCCCAGACAATCGGCGACGAGTGGCCCAAGCCCGGAATCGGCGTCTTCCAGCGGACGTTGACAGACTTCGTGGCGTCGAAGGTCGTCGGCGGGTTCTGCCCCTCGGCGACGCCGGAAGCTCCGGGGCCGCGGAACGAAGGCCAGTTCTGCGCCGACGCGCTCAAAGCGGCGAAAATGATGAGGCAGACGCAAGGGAGTAGGAAGCGTTTCATGGGAAGACCTCTGAGGAAATGTTCGTGGTGCGACTTAACTGCCGCGCTCATGTTTTGGTTGGCAGACGCCTACGGCTGTTTGGCCGGCTCGACCCGCTTGAAGACCATCTCTGTTCCGCGCTGCTTGAAGGTGAAGCTCACGGCCTTGCCCTCTTCGACGTTGAAGGTGAGGGTCGCGCCCTCGAACTCCAGCGGCCTGAAATTCGTCTTGTCGAACGCGCCGAGCGTGAAGCCTCCTCCCCCGGACGTGGCGGTCAGCTTGCCATCCTTGACCGCGACGGTGAGCTGCCCGCGCTCGCCCTGATACGAGCCCTCGTAAGATTTGAGCGTCGCGGCGTCCACCTGAAAGTCGGCTGCGGGCGGCGGAACCGCGCCCGCCTTCTTGAGCATCTCGACGATCTCGGCGTGCTTATTCTTTTCGGCCATGCCGAGCGCCGTGGAGAGCGATTCGGGCTTCGCGCCGCCTTTGGCCAGCGCCATCCGGACGAACTCGACGTTGCCCTCGCCCGCCCCCGTCCCCAGCACGTCGTCCACGGCCTCCGCGCTCTTATCGAGCAGCGCGCGCACCGACTCGACGTGTTTGTTTTGCAGCGCCCACGTCATGGCCGTCGCGCCATAGAAGGTGTCTTTGACGTTCGCGTCCGCGCCGCGTTCGAGCAAAAGCTTGACGACCTCGGTGTGGCCCTTCTCGGCGGCTTTGAAGAGGGCGGTCGTGCCGTAGCGGAATTTGGCGTTAACGTCCGCGCCGCGGTCGAGGAGCGACTTGACCGCCGCTGCGTCGCCCGCGCGCGCGGCGGCGAGGAGTTGGTCGTTGAGCGCCTGCTTCGCCGCATCCTGCGCGCAGAGCGCGACGGGGAAGGCGAAGAGAAGCAGCAGCGGGAGGGCACGTAAGAGTCTCATAAAATCATCGCTCCTCGTTTTCGGGAGTCGTCGTGTGAGTGGTAAATTTAAGGGGCGTTCAGAGAAATCGGGTTTCAGAGACAACGCTTGGGCATGCGAATCAAAAACGGCCCCGTTGACGTACACACTAACGACCAAAGTCTCGAACGGCGAATCCGACTTCGGGCTCCGAATAATTTAAAACCGGCCACGACCGGAAATCAAGAAAACATAAGCGTAAGGCGCGAACGCGGGCGGGCCGATTGTACATCTCAGAAACGCAAACGCGGCCGGAAAGGTTTCTTTTTACGACATCTTTACAACATTTCCTGTCCGGTGGGCCATAATAGGTCGAAACGTCAAGACGGAGACGGGCGGCGCGGCGGCGACAGACAAAGCGCGAGCCCCGAGAGAAGCGCGAGGGCGCATCTCGAATCGTTTCTTTAATCCATAATTCCGGCCCTCAGACAATCACAGACAAAGGCGAAGGAACTCGAACATGAGCACTCTTTCCTTCCGGCACACGGGCGTCGTTGTTTCGTCACTGCTGCTGCTGCTGCTGCTGCTCCTCCTCCTCCTCTCAGCTTCGGCGCGCGCGAATGATTGGGCCGAGTGGCGCGGCCCCGCGCGCGACGGCATCTCGGCGGAAAAGAATCTCCCCTCCAAGTGGTCGCCGGCGGGCGAGAATCTCGCGTGGAAGGCCCCTTACGGCGGACGCTCGGCGCCCATCGTGCTGGGGGATCGCGTCTACTTGCAGAACACCTTCGGCGCGGGCGCGACGCTTCAGGAGCGTCTCATGTGTCTGAGCGCCGAGACGGGCAAGGTACTCTGGGAGCACCGCTTCAACGTCTATCTGTCGGACGTGCCGCCGCACCGCGTGGGCTGGGCCTCGCCCGTCGGCGACCCCTCGACCGGCAACGTCTATGTGATGGGCGTGGGCGGGACTTTCCTCGCGCTCTCGAAGACGGGGAAGGTCTTGTGGGAGCGCTCGCTCGGCGAAGACTTCGGGCTCTTGACCACGCACGGAGGGCGCACCGTCTCGCCGATCATTGACGGCGACATCGTCATCGCGAGCGGCGTGACGTTCAGTTGGGGGACGCACTCGCGCGGCACGCACCGCTTCATCGCCTTCGACAAGCGGACGGGCGAGATCGTCTGGACGAGCGCGCCGGGGGGCCGCCCTTACGACACGACCTACGCGCCGCCGATCATCGCCGATGTGGCGGGCACGCGCCTTCTGATTCAGGGGACGAGCGACGGTTTCGTCCACGCCATTAAGCCGCAGACGGGTGAGCCGGTCTGGAAGCTCGAAATCAGCAAGCGCGGCCTCAACACCGGCGTCGTCGTCCGGGGCACGACCGCCGTCGTCACGCACAGCGAGGAGAACCTTGATTCGAGCGAGATGGGGATGATCGCCGCCGTGGACGCGACGGCGAAGGGCGAGCTTAAAAAGGAGCAGGTGCGTTGGAGCAAGGTGGGGTGGCAGGGCGGCTTCTCTTCGCCGGTGCTCGACGGCGAGAGACTCTATCAGGTGGACAACGGCGCGAACCTCGGGGCCTTCGAGGTGGGCACAGGGCGGCAGCTCTGGCTCCAGAACCTCGGCACGATCCAGAAGGCTTCGCCCGTGCTGGCCGACGGCAAGCTCTACGTCGGGACTGAGAACGGCAAGTTCTTTATCATCGAGCCCTCGGCTGCGGGCGCGAAGATTCTCGACGAAGACCAGCTCGGCACCGAAGCCGCGCCCGAAGCCATCATCGCCTCGGTCGCCGTCTCGCACGGTCGCGTCTATCTCGTCAGCGATGCGGCGCTCTACTGCATCGGCAAAAAGTCGGGCGCGCACGACGCCGCCGCCGCAACATCGCCGGTTGTGCCGCACGCCCCGGCGGGAGCGGCGGCGGTCACGCACGTCCAGATCGTGCCCGCCGAGCTGACGCTCAAGCCCGGCGAGAGGGCGAGCTTCCGCGTGCGGCTCTTCGACGAGCGGGGCAACTTCATCCGCGAAGAGAAGACGGCTGGATGGTCGCTCGACAAACTGAAGGGCACGGTCGCGAACGGGCAGTTCACGTCCGCGACGGATGCGGTCGTGCAGACCGGAGAAGTGCGGGCGACGGTGAGCGGCGTCGTGGGCGCGGCGAGAGTGCGCGTCATCCCGCTGCTCCCTTTGAGCGAGAATTTCGACGCCATGGAGGCGGGCACGTTCCCGCAGCACTGGACGAACGCGGGACTCAAGTATTCGGTGCGCGAAGTCGAAGGCAACAAGGTTCTGGTGAAGACCACCGAGGGGTCTTCGCTTTTGAGCCGCGCGCGGGCATACTTCGGGCCGGTCGAGTGGTCGGACTACACGACCGAGGCGGACGTGCGCGCGACCGAGCGGCGGCGGCAGGTGGGCGACGCCGGGGTCATCGCGCAACGCTACGCGCTGGTGCTCTTCGGCAACGCGCAGAAGCTCGAAATCTCGCCGTGGCAGCCCGAGACGGCGCGCGTCGCGAGCGTCCCGTTCGCGTGGAAGCCCGACACATGGTATCGCCTGAAACTGCGGGTCGAGAATTTGCCGGACGGCAGAGTGCGCGCGCAGGGCAAGGCGTGGCCCGCGGGCGAGCCCGAGCCCGCGGCGTGGACCGTCGAGCACATTGACCCTATCGGCAATCGTCAGGGCAGCCCCGGAATTTTCGGCGGCGCACTGGCCGAGATATATTTCGACAACCTGAAAGTGATTCGCAATAAATAAGGACGACGAACAGATAAGTATGGAGACCACGACCCGACAATCGAACGGAGACGAAGAGCAGCCGACGCCGGAGCGCATCTTTCAGGTGCTCACGGCCTATCAGGCGGCGGCGGCCATGAAGTCGGCCATCGAACTCGACCTCTTCACCGCCATCGCCGAAGGCGAGGACACGACCGGGAAACTGGCCGCGCGCTGCCAGTCCGCCGAGCGCGGCGTGCGCATACTTTGCGACTATCTGACCGTCTTGCAGTTCCTGCATAAAGAAGACGGGCGCTATCGTCTCGTTCCCGAGTCCGCGATTTTCCTCGACCGCAACTCGCCGGCCTACGTCGGCGGCATGTCCGGCTTTCTCTCCGGCCCGCACCTCGTCGAAGCGTTTCAGAGTCTGACCGAGAGCGTCCGCAAGGGCGGCACGACGATGGGCTCTGAGGGCTCCGTGACGCCGGAGCACCCGATGTGGGAGGAGTTCGCGCGCAGCATGGCGGTGATGATGAAGATGCCCGCAGAGGCCATCGCCGAGATCGTCGGCGCGGCGGGGATGGGGCCCTGCAAGGTGCTCGACATCGCGGCGGGCCACGGCACCTTCGGCATCACCATCGCGCGCCGCAACCCGCAGGCGGAAATCCATGCCCTTGACTGGCGCAACGTCCTCGCCATCGCACGCCGCAACGCCGAAGAGGCGGGCATCGCCGAACGCTTCCACGAAATTCCGGGCGACGCCTTCGAGGTCGAGTTCGATGGCCGACTTCATGGCCGCCGCCGCCTGATAGGCCGTGAGCACCTGAAAGATGCGCTCCGGCGTCGGCTGCTCTTCGTCTCCGTTCGATACGCGGGTTTCTCGCAAAGCGTTATCCACCCCGCGCCGCCGAGCCACATCATCGTCTCGCATAAATAGAGTGAGCAGTGAGCAGTAAGCAGTAAGGAAGAGGATTGAAGATAATGAACAGCATTCGTAAAGGGACGGGCATGAGGGTTGTGACATCAGCGTTGGCGGCAGTAGTCGGCATCATCCTGCTTACTGCTTACGGCTCACTGCTTACTGCCGGGGCTTCAGACCCCGGCGGCGGCGACTGGCCGATGTGGGGCGGGACGCCCGACCGCAACATGGTCTCAGGGATGAAGGGGCTGCCCACGACGTGGGATGTGAAGACGAAGCGAAACGTAAAGTGGGTGGCCGACCTCGGCTCGCAGACTTACGGCAACATCACGGTGGCGGGCGGCGTCGTCTTCGTCGGGACGAACAACGAGGGCAAGCGCGACCCGAAGGTCGTGGGCGACAAGGGCGTGCTGATGGCCTTCGACGAGAAGACGGGCGCGTTCCTCTGGCAGATGGTTCACGACAAGCTGGCGGCGGGGCGCGTCAACGACTGGCCTTTTCAGGGTATCGCCTCCTCGCCGCTCGTCGAGGGCGACCGCGTCTACTATGTCTCGAACCGCGCTGAGCTGGTGTGCGTTGACAAAGACGGCTTCCGCGACAAAGAGAACGACGGGCCAGTCGTGGACGAGAAGTTGAAGAGCGAGGCCGACGGCGACGTCGTCTGGCGCTTCGACATGATAGAGGAAGTCGGCACGCTCCCGCACAACCTCGCCAACTCTTCGCCCGTCGTCTTCGGCGATTTGATTTACGTGAGCACCTCGAACGGACAGGACGAGAGCCACGTCAACGTCCCCGCGCCGAAAGCGCCCTCGGTCATCGCCGTCAACAAGAAGACGGGGAAGCTCGTCTGGGAGGATAACTCGGTCTTCGACAAGATTTTGCACGGGCAGTGGTCAACGCCCTCGGTGGGCAGGGTCGGCGGCGTGGACATGGTCGTCTCGGGGCAGGGCGACGGCTGGGTGCGCGGCTACGAGGCGCTGACGGGCAAGAAGCTCTGGGAGTTTGACCTCAACCCGAAGGAGTCGGTCTGGCCCAAGACGCGCAACGAGATCATCAGCACGCCCGTCATCTACGAGGACAAAGTCTATCTCTCGAACGGACAGGACCCTGAGCACGGCGAGGGCGTCGGGCACATGTACTGCATTGACGCGACGAAGCGCGGCGACATTACGAAGACCGGCATGGTCTGGCACTACGACAAAATCCGCCGCTCGATTTCCACGCCCGCGATTCACGAGGGCTTGGTCTATCAGGTGGACTTCAGCGGCTTCCTCCACTGCCTCGACGCGAAGACGGGCGTGGCCTACTGGGTGCACGACATGTTCGCCGCCGTGTGGGGCTCGCCGATGGTCATTGACGGCAAGCTCTACCTCGGCGACGAGGACGGCGACGTGGTGGTGATACAGACGGGTAAAGTGAAGAAGCTGCTTAACGAGCCGAACCCGGACATCAACATGGGCAGCTCAGTCTACAGCACGCCCGTCCCGGCCAACGGCGCGCTCTTTATCACCAACCGCAACCAGCTCTTCGCGCTCGCCGAGGGCGCGGGCGCGTCGCCGCCCGCCATTCGCCCCGCCCCGCCGAAAGCAGGCGGCAATCCCTGACCCCACGGAGTGATGCAAGAGTTCGACTTTCAGCCGCGCACGCGCGTGATTTTCGGCGCGGGGTCGCTCGGGCGGCTCGGCGAAGTGGCGCGCACGCTCGGCTTCAGGCGCACGCTGCTGGTCGCCGACCGAGGGCTCTTGGCCGCGGGCCACGTCGGGCGCGCCCGCGACTTTCTGCGCGCTGCCGGCGTCGAAGTTTTCGCCTTCCACGAGTTCAACTCGAACCCCGACACGTCTATGGTCGAGGCGGGCCGGGCGCACGCCGCGCCGTGCGGGGTGGATTCCATCATGGGACTGGGCGGCGGGAGTTCGCTCGACTGCGCGGAGGCCGTCAACTTCCTTCTGACAAACGGCGGGCACATGCGCGACTATCGCGGGTACGGTAAGGCGCGCGCGAGTCTGCTGCCGATGATCGGAGTGCCGACGACCGCCGGGGCGGGCAGCGAGGCGCAGTCTTACGCGCTCATTTCCGACGCCGAGACGCATGACAAGATGGCCTGCGGCGACGCGGGCGCGGCGTTCCGCGCCGTCCTGCTCGACCCTCAGCTGACGCTCTCGCAGCCGCGCGAAGTGACCGCCGTCTCAGGCTTCGACGCCGTCGCCCACGCCGTCGAGACCTACGTCTCGACGCGCCGCAACCCGCTCTCGCAGGTCTTCTCGCGCGAGGCGTGGCGGCTGCTCGAAGCGACTTACGAGCGCGTGCTCGCACGGCCCCGTGATGTCGAGGCGCGGGCCGCGATGCAGCTCGGGGCTTACTTCGCCGGGGCCGCGATTGAGAGCTCGATGCTCGGCGCGGCGCACGCCTGCGCCAATCCTCTGACGGCGCGACACGGCACCGAGCACGGGCGCGCGCTCGCCGCGCTGCTCCCCTCGGTCGTGCGCTGGAACAGCGAGGCGGCAGGCGCGCTCTACGACGAGTTAATGAGTTCGAGTGGCGGGGGG